>JALOSD010000024.1 GCA_025458585.1 Burkholderiaceae bacterium
GCCCGTGCTCGGCGCGGTCGGCCACGACCGCCGGCTCGCGCTGCCCGAGCGCCATCTCGGCCTGATGCCCGACCGCGAGATGGGCGACGCGGCCGCCCGCGTGGCCGAGATCGGCCGCGTCGTCGGCGCGCAGGTCGACCTCGACCGCCTGCTCGCCGCCGGCCGCGACGCCGCGCCGCTGCCTGCCGCGCCGACGCCGCCGGCCGGCCGCGCGCCCGACCTGCGCCTCGGCGTCGCGCGCGACGCCGCGTTCGGCTTCTACTATCCCGACGACCTCGCGGCGCTCGACGCCGCCGGCGCCGAGCTCGTCTTCTTCGACACGCTGCGCGACGCACGGCTGCCCGCGGTCGACGGCGTCGTGATCGGCGGCGGCTTCCCCGAGTCGTTCATGACCGAGCTCGAAGCCAATGTCGCGCTGCGCCGCGAGTTGCGCAGCGCGCCGCGAGTTGCGCAGCGCGATCGACGCCGGCCTGCCGGTCTACGCCGAGTGCGGCGGTCTGATGTACCTCGCGCGCAGCCTGCAATGGCAGGGACGCCGCGCCGAGATGGTCGGCGCGATCCCGGGCGACGCCGTGATGCACGAGCGCCCGGTCGGCCGCGGCTACGTCGCCGTCGTCGAGACCGCCGAGCATCCGTGGGGTGCGGGCGTCGAGCGCCACGGCCACGAGTTCCACCATTCGAGCCTCGACCAGCTCGACCCCGCCGTCGGCTTCGCGTACGAGGTGCGCCGCGGTCACGGCGTCGACGGCCGCCACGACGGCGTGCGCGTGCACAACGTCGTCGCGTCGTACCTGCACCAGCGCTCGACGGGCGGCAATGGCTGGGCGCAGCGCTTCGTCGCCTTCGTGCGCGCGAACCGCGGTGCCCGTCGCGCCGCACGTCGCGCAGCGGCCGGCGAGCCCGCGCTCGCCTGACGGTCGCTCTTCAAGAAGACCCGACACGGAGTCCCGCATGTTCACGCTGACGAGTGCCGCTGCCCGCCAGATCCGCGCCGCCGCCGAGGCGTCGCAGGCCGGCGACCTCGCGCTGCGCGTCGCGGCGCGGCTCGACGACGACGGCTCGCTGCAGTACGGCATGGGCTTTGACGACGTCGTCGACGGCGACGCGACGCTCGAGCTCGAGGGCGTGGCCGTCGTGATCGCCCCGTCGAGCCTCGAACTGCTCGAAGGCACGGCGCTGGACTTCGTGGAGTACGAGCCCGGCGACTTCCGCTTCATCTTCATCCCGCCGGCCGCCGCCGACGAGCCGCGGCCGGAAGCCGGCGGCTGCGGCGGCGGCTGCAGCTGCGGCCCGCGCGGCGGCGCCTGAGCCGCACCGACGACTGCCCACGCCCCTGGAGGACGCACGATGAATTCGATGGTGGACTGGCCGGCCCTCGTGGCGCGTGACGCGCAGCACGCCGCCTCCGGCCGCGGGCGGGTGCATCTGGTCGGCGCCGGCCCCGGCGACCCCGAGTTGCTGACGCTGCGCGCGGTGCGCCTGCTCGGCGCCTGCGACGTCGTCGTCTACGACCACCTCGTCGCGCCCGACGTTCTCGACTTCGTGCGCCCGGGTGCCGAGCGCATCTACGTCGGCAAGCAGCGCGACCACCACACGATGCCGCAGGCCGAGATCAACATGCTGCTCGTGCGCCGGGCGCAGGAAGGCCGCCACGTCGTACGCCTGAAGGGCGGCGACCCCTTCGTCTTCGGCCGCGGCGGCGAGGAAATGCAGGAGCTCGCCGCGCACGGCGTCGACTGCGAAGTCGTGCCCGGCATCACGGCCGCCTGCGGCGTGTCGAGCTACGCCGGCATCCCGCTCACGCACCGCGATCACGCGCAGTCGTGCCTGCTCGTCACCGGCCACCTGAAAGACGGCAGCGCGAACCTCGACTGGCCGGCGCTCGTGCGCCCGCGTCAGACGGTCGTGATCTACATGGGGCTGAGCGCGCTGGCGCAGATCTGCCGCGAGCTCGTCGCCCACGGCGCGGCGCCCGACCTGCCGGCCGCCGTCGTGCAGCAGGGCACGCTGCCCGAGCAGCGCGTCGTCACCGGCACGCTCGCGACGCTGGCCGACCGCGTCGAGGCGGCGGGGCTGAAGTCGCCATGCCTGACGATCGTCGGCGAGGTCGTGCGCCTGCACGACGAGCTTGCGCGCTTCGGCCCGGCGACGGCCGACGTGCCGGCCGCCGAGCGCGCCTGACGGTCAGTGCGACGGGGGGCGGCCGTGATCGCGCCCCGGATCGCGCACGGCGTCGGGCAGTTCGCCGGCGGCGCGCGACTCGACGGCGAACACCGCCGCCTCGACGCGCGAGCTCAGGTTCAGCTTCGCGAGGATGTGGCGCACGTGCAGCTTGACCGTGTCGTGGCTGATGTCGAGCGCGCGCGCGATCGCCTTGTTGCTCTGCCCGCGCGCCACGTGGTCGAGGATCTCGCGTTCGCGCTCGGTCAGCGACGCGAGCATGCCGGCGCGGTCGGAGGGCTTGCCGCCCGGCTGCAGCATCTGCGCGAGCTTGAGCGTCATCGCCGGCGCCACCGTCAGCTCGCCGCGCGCGGCGCGGCCGATCGCGGCGATGACCTCGTCGGGCTCCATGTCCTTGAGCAGGTAGCCGCGCACGCCGGCGCGCAGCGCGGCGGCGAGGTCGGCCTCGGAGTCACTCATCGTAAGAATCAGCGCCGGCGTGTCGACGCCCTCGGCGCGCAGCCGGCGCAGCAGCGTCAGGCCGTCGGTGCCGGGCATGCGCAGGTCGAGCACGAGCAGGTCGGGCTTCTGCTCGCGCAGCACCGGCAGCACCTCGTCGGCGTTCGCGGTGGCGGCGAGCACGTGCATCTTGCCGCGGTGCGTCAGCAGGTCCGTCAGGCCGCTGCGGCACAGCGCGTGGTCGTCGACGAGGACGATGCGCAACGGGGTCGTCGTCACGGTGCCGCCTGCGCCCGGGGGGCTAGGTGAGGGAAGGCGAGGCGCACGCGCGTGCCGCCGCCGCGTCGCGCGCCAACTTCGAGCGCACCGCCGAGGCGGCGCGCGCGTTCGTCCATGATCGCCAGGCCGTAGTGCGTCGCGCCGTCGCCGGCCGCTGCCGGCCGCGGGCCATCGCCGTCGTCCTCGACGACGATCTCGACCAGCCCGTCGTGTGCCTCGACCGACAGCCAGGCGCGGCGCGCGTGCGCGTGCTGCGCGATGTTCGCGAGCGCCTCGCGCACGATGTGGAACGCCTGCGCCTCCTGCTCGGCGCTGAGCTCGATCGCGCCGGCGCGGTTCGCGACCTCGAGCTCGACGCCGGTGTGCTGCGGAAACTCGCGCGCGCAGTCGGCGAGCGCGTGCAACAGGCCCTTCGGGTCGACCGGGGCGCGGTAGTGGGTCAGGATCTCGCGCAGACTCGCGTGCGCCTGCGACACCGCGCCGCGCACGTCGCCGACGTAGCGCAGCGCCTGCGGCGCGTCGTCGCCCTCGATCGCCTGCTGCAGCAGCGGCAGGCGCATCTTGACGAAGGTGAGCGTCTGCGCGACCGAGTCGTGGACCTCGGCGGCCATCGCCTGCCGCTCGGCGAGCAGGCGTGCGTGCAGGTTCTCGCGCTCGAGCCGTGCGTTGTCGAGCGCGAGCCCGAGCAGGTCGCCGACCGCGCGCAGCACCGCCTGCACGCCGGCGTCGGGCGGCGTCGGGGTCTCGAAGAACAGGTTGTAGATGCCGAGCATGCGGCCGCGGTGCGTCAGCGGCACCGCGAGCACCTGCTCGCAGGCGCCGCGGCCCGGCGTGGCGGCGCGCAGCTTGCAGTCGGCCGGCGTCTCGGCCCAGGCCGCACGGTGCTCGTCGGCGGCCACGCCGCACACGCCGCAGTGGCGGTCGACGAGCCGCTCGGCGTCCGCCACCTCGGGCACGAGGCCGATCTCACCGACCAGCCGCAGGCGCTTCGTCTCGTCGCAGAACACGCGCACCGCGCCCGCCTGCGCACCGGCGAGGCTGACGATCGGCAGCAGGAAGCGGCGCAGCAGCGGCTCGACGTCGTGGCCGGCGCCGAGGTCGGCCGTGATCTCGGCCAGGATGCCGGGCTCGGCCGCGCCGCGCAGGGCGGCAGCAGTCGGTTTCGGCGTCGTCGTGGAGGTGTCCATGGTCGCTCGGCCGGACGCGCCGGACCTTGCCGCCGGCGGCGGCCAACCCCGCATTGGACCCGATCCGGCCGGCGCCGGCCATCGGGCGTCACCCGACGCGCGATCGCCGGGGGTCTGGGTGGTGGCAGCGCGTTCAGCCACGCGGGCTCTCGGCCGGTGCCGCGTCGAGCGCGGCCAGCATCTCGTCGACCAACGCCCACGCGAGTCGGGCTTCCTCGGGGTCGATCTTCTGCAGCGCCTGCCCGAGGTGGACGGTGACGAAGTCGCCCGGCGCCACCGCGTCGTCGCCGAGCAGCAGCAGGCTGACGCGCCGCTCGACGCCGCGCGCTTCGCAGCGCGCGCTGAAGCCGTCGACGTCGACGACGCGCATCGGAACGGCCAGGCACATCTCGTTGTCTCCCCGCGGCGGCTCCAGTAGGCCCACCTTACCCGGTGGCCTATTTGATCACGGTCAACTCGCGGCCGGGCCGTCCTGTCTAAGGTTAGGGCCTTCGGCGCTGCCAGGCGCGACGGCGAGGAGGCCACCGGTGGACGACAGCAGCGTGCTCGTGCTCGGGCTGGGCAACCGATTGCTGAGCGACGACGCTGCCGGCCCGCTGGCGGTCGATGCGCTGGTCGCGCACGGGCCCGCGGGCGTCCAGTACTGCGACGGCGGCACGATCGGCCTCGCGCTGCTGCCCGCGATCGAGGACGCCGGCGCGCTGATCGCGATCGACGCCGCGCGCTTCGGCGCCGAGCCCGGCACCGTGCGCGTGTTCGAGGGCGACGCGATGGACAGGCAGCTCGGCGGGCGCAAGGCGAGCGCGCACGAACTCGCGCTCGCCGACCTGATGGCCGCCGCCGCGTTCAGCGGACGGCTGCCGGGGCGCCGCGCGCTCGTCGCCGTCGAGCCGGCATCGACCGACCTCGGCCTCGCACCGACGGCGACGGTGCAGGCCGCGCTGCCGCGTCTTTGCGACGAGGTGCGCGACCTGCTCCAGCGGTGGCAGCCATGAGCCCCGGCGAGGACTTGGTCGCCGACACGCCCGCCGCCGATGGCGGCGACGTCGAACCGGGCGTGATGGTCGACGCCATCGTGCACGAGTGCGCGACCCAGCTCGGCGCGCTGGCGCGCGACCCGGGATTCGCGACCGCGATCGACCTGCGCAGCCTGCCGCTCGACGACGCGCAGCGGCAGATGCTGCGCGCGCGCCTTGGCCAGGGCGAGGTACGCGCCGTGGTCGACGTCGCCGGGCCGACGACGGTCGACGAGACCGCGTTCGCCGGCCTGTGGTGGGTGCGGCACGAAGGTGCCGACGGCGGCGTGCTCGCCGAGCAGATCGTCGTCGCGCGCGTGCCCGAGCTGCTGCTCGCGCACCCGGCCGACGTCGCCGTCGCCGCCGTGCGGCTTCGCGACGCGCTGGACGCGTTCGGCGCGCTCGACGCGGCCGCCCCCGACAACACGATGGAGCATGGTGATGGCTGAAGCGCATACCCTGGCCGAACACCTGGCGCGCCAGGGCGTGTCGCGCCGGGCGTTCCTGAAGTACGCGACCTGGGTCGGCTCGCTGATGGCGCTGCCGCCCGGCGCCGCCGCGCAGATGGCCGAGGGCCTCGCGAAGGCGCGCCGGCAGGCGGTGATCTGGCTGTCGTTCCAGGAGTGCACTGGCTGCACCGAGTCGCTGACGCGCACCTTCAGCCCGACGCTCGAGGACCTGATCTTCGACTTCATCTCGCTCGACTACCACCATACGCTGCAGGCAGCGTCCGGCGACGCGGCCGAGGAGGCGCGCCGGCGCTCGATGCAGGAGAACAAGGGCAAATACGTCGTCGTCGTCGACGGCTCGGTGCCGACGCTCGACGCCGGCTACTCGACGATCGCCGGCCACAGCAACGTCGACATGCTCGCCGAGACGATCGAGCACGCCGCCGCCGTCGTCGCGGTGGGCACCTGCGCCGCCTACGGCGGGCTGCCCGCGGCGCAGCCGAACCCGACCGGCGCGGTCGCGATCTCGGCGCTCGTCAAGGGCAAGCCGGTGGTCAACATTCCCGGCTGCCCGCCGCTGCCGCAGGCGATGACGGGCACGCTGACGCACCTGCTGTCGTTCGGCAAGCTGCCCGAGCTCGACCACCTCGGCCGCCCGCGCGCCTTCTTTGCCGAGTCGATCCACGACCGCTGCTACCGCCGGCCGTTCTACAAGCGCGGCCAGTTCGCCAAGAGCTTCGACGACGCGGGTGCGCGCAAGGGCTGGTGCCTGTACGAGCTCGGCTGCAAGGGTCCGGTCACCTACAACGCCTGCGCGACGTCGAAGTGGAACGGCGGCGTGTCGTTCCCGATCCAGTCGGGCCACGGCTGCATCGGCTGCTCGGAGCCGAACTTCTGGGACATGGGCGGGCTGTACAAGCCGCTGGCCACCGACACGCGCACGCGGCGCGTGATCCCGATCGCCGCCGGCGGTGGCTTGGCCGCCGGCGCGGCGGCCGCTTTCCTCGCGCGCCAGCGCATGGCGGCCACCGCCGCGAAGGAGGACGCATGATGTCGCTGCTCGACTTCGCCCGCGGCCCGGCGCTGCAGGTCGCGATGGCCGTCTTCGTGTTCGGCACGCTGTGGCGGCTGGCCGGCGTGCTGCTGCTGCCGCGCATGCGCGACCGTTCGCCGCCGCGCGAGGGTGCGCCGCCGAAGCTCGCCGGCGCGCTGCGCACGATCGTGCGCCGCATGTGGCCGCGCAAGGAGTTCCTGCCGCGCACGATGTTCTCGACGATCAACAGCTACGTGTTCCACCTGGGGCTGGCGATCGTCGTCTTCGGGCTGGCGCCGCACATCGTGTTCATCGACAACCTGTTCGGCCTGTCGTGGCCGGCGCTGCCGAGCGACCTCGTGCTCGGCGTCGGCGTGATCACGCTGGTGTCGCTGGTGGCCGCGCTCGTGCGGCGGCTCACCAACCCGGTGGTGAAGCTGCTGTCGCACACCGGTGACTACGTCAGCTGGGTCGTCACCGCGCTGCCGGTGCTCACCGGCCTGATGACGACGACCGATCTCGGCGCGCGCTACGAGACGCTGCTCGCGTGGCACGTGCTCAGCATCGCGTTGTTCCTCGTCTGGTTCCCGTTCGGCAAGCTGATGCACGCGTTCCTGTTCGTGTTCTCGCGCGGCGCCACCGGCATGCGCTTCAGCCATCGGGGGGTCGACATATGAGCGCCGCCGCCTGGCCGCCCGAAGGCGGCGCTCGTCCTCCCTCGGGGAGGTGGTCGCGCAGTGACCGGAGGGTTGTCATATGAGTACGGCAGCAGCCAAGCCGGGCTTCGACCGTCAGGGCGAGCTCAGTGACGAGGCGCGCGTCGACGCCGCGATGCGCAGCTTCGTGCGCGAGTTCGGCGTCACCGCCGCCGTGCACATGGAGGCCTGCGTGCGCTGCGGCATGTGCGCCGAGGCCTGCCACTTCCACGTCACGACGGGCGAGGCGAAGTACACGCCGGCGTACAAGCTCGAGCCTTTCCGCCGCGCCTACTTCCGCGAGGCGAGCCCGTTCGCGCCGATCGTGCGCGCGCTCGGCCTGGTCAAGAAGCTCGGCATCGACGAGCTGCAGCAGTGGCAGGAGCTGATCTACGACTCGTGCACGATGTGCGGGCGCTGCACGCTCGTGTGCCCGATGGGCATCGACATCGCCGAGCTCGTCAAGGAGGCGCGCCACGGCATGTTCAAGGCCGGCCTGATCCCCGAGCGCCTCGCGCTGATGGACCGCGCCGCGCAGCAGTGGGGCAGCCCGGCGACGCCGCCCGAGGACCTGCCCGACATCCTCGCCGAGGTGTCCGAAGAGCATGGGGTGCCGATCCCGTGCGACCTCGAACGGGCCGACATCCTCGTCACCGCGGCACCGGCCGAGCTCGGCGACCACACCAAGGCGCTCGCGGACGCAGCGAAGATCCTGAACCGCCTCGGCCTGAAGTGGACGATGCACCAGGGCGGCTTCGACGCGTCGAACATCGGCTTCAACAACGGCGACCTGAAGCTGCAGGAGCGGCTGACGAAGGCATTGATCGACACCGCGGTGAAGATCGGCGCCAAGACGATCCTGCTGCCCGAGTGCGGCCACGCCTACGGCGCCGCGCGCTGGGAGGCGGCCAAGTGGTACGACGGCGCGCTGCCGGTGCGCATCATCCACATGACCGAGTTCCTCGACGAGCAGATCGCCAGCGGCAAGCTGCGCGTCAAGCCGATTGGCGACACCGCCACGTTCCACGACCCGTGCCAGATCGTGCGCCGCGGCGGGCTCGAAGCGGCGGCACGGCGGGTGCTGGCCGCGCTCGGCTTGCCGCTCACCGAGCTGAAGGACCACGGGGTCGCGGGCTTCTGCTGCGGCGGCGGGGGCGGCGTGGTGTCGAACATCCGCGCCGCGCCGCTGCGCGCCAAGGTGTTCGAGATGAAGAAGGCCCAGGTGGAGGCCACCGGCGCCAAGCGTTTCGTCACCAGCTGCGGCCAGTGCCGCATCACGCTCGAGCAGGGTGCGAAGGCGACGCACTGGACCAAGAAGCCCGAGAGCCTGCTGGAACTCGTGGCCGAAAACATGGCGGAATGACATGAACAAGAGAGTCGTCGTCGACCCGATCACCCGCATCGAGGGCCACCTGCGCATCGAGGCCGAGACCGCGGCCGACGGCTCGATCACCGGGGCCTGGAGCTCGGGCACGATGGTGCGCGGCATCGAGCTGATCCTCAAGGGCCGCGACCCGCGCGAGGCCTGGGCCTTCGCGCAGCGCATCTGCGGCGTGTGCACGCTGGTGCACGGCATCGCGTCGGTGCGTTCGGTCGAGGACGCGCTCGGCTGGACGATCCCCGCCAACGCGAACCTGATCCGCAACCTGATGGTCGCGGCGCAGCACGTGCACGACCACGTGATGCACTTCTACCACCTGCACGCGCTCGACTGGGTCGACGTCGTCTCGGCGCTGAAGGCCGACCCGAAGGCCACCTCCGAACTCGCGCAGTCGATCTCGTCGTACCCGAAGTCGAGTCCCGGCTATTTCGCCGACACGCAAAAGCGCATCAAGCAGTTCGTCGACAGCGGCCAGCTCGGCATCTTCGCCGGCGGCTTCTGGGGCCACCCGGCGTACAAGCTGCCGCCGGAGGCGAACCTGATGGCGGTCGCGCACTACCTCGAGGCGCTCGCCTGGCAGCGCGAGGTGGCCAAGCTGCACGCGATCTTCGGCGGCAAGAACCCGCACCCCAACTTCCTCGTTGGCGGCTCGCCGAGCCCGATCAGCGCCGCGCCGGGCAGCAGCGGTGCCGCGGCAACGACGGTCAACATCGTCACGCTCGAGCAAGTGCGCGGGATCATCAGGTCGATGCAGGCGTTCGTCGACCAGGTCTACCTGCCCGACACGCTCGCGATCGCGAGCTTCTACAAGGACTGGTTCGCGCGCGGCGAGGGCGTCGGCAACTTCCTGACGGTGGGCGACTTCCCGTCCGACGGCGGCGGCGACCGCTCGAAGTGGCTGATCCCGGCCGGCGTCGTGATGGGGCGTGACCTGACGAAGATCGAGCCCGTGGACCTGAAGGACCCGGCGCAGGTGCAGGAGTTCGTCGCCCACTCGTGGTACGACTACACCGGCGGCAAGAAGCAGGGCCTGCACCCGCACGCCGGCGAAACCCGGCTGAACTACACCGGGCCGAAGCCGCCGTTCGAGCAGCTCGACGTCGACGGCGGCTACTCGTGGCTGAAGTCGCCGCGCTGGCGCGGCAAGCCGATGGAAGTGGGCCCGCTGGCGCGCCTCGTGATGTTGTACGCCACCGGCCACGAACCGACGAAGGCACTCGCCGACCATGCGCTGAAGACGCTCGACCTGCCGCTGGAGGCGATCTTCTCGACGCTCGGCCGCACGGCGGCGCGCACGATCGAGTCGAAGGTGCTCGCCGACCAGATGATGGGTTGGCTCGACAGCCTGATCGCCAACATCAAGGCCGGCGAGCTGTCGGTGCAGAACACGACGCTGTGGGACCCGAAGACCTGGCCGCGCGAGGCCAAGGGCGTGGGCTTCATGGAGGCGCCGCGCGGCGCGCTCGCGCACTACATCGTGATCAAGGACGGCAAGATCGACAACTACCAGGCCGTGGTACCGAGCACGTGGAACGCCGGCCCGCGCGACGCTGCCGGCCAGCCCGGCCCGTACGAGGCGGCGCTGATGGACCGTCACCAGCTGCACGACGCCAAGCAGCCGCTCGAGATCCAGCGCACGATCCACAGCTTCGATCCCTGCATCGCGTGCGCGGTGCACGTCGTCGATCCGCAGGGCAGCGAGCTCACGCGCCTGCAGGTGCGCTGATGCCGCCGTCGGCCCCGGTGCCGCGTCATCCCCCAGATGGGTTACAGGCGATTACCCGTCCCGGCTATGGACGCTCGAATGCCCCCTCTTGCCTAATGGCGGCGGAGACAAGTCCGGCCGCCGCGGCGGTCGGTGCAACGCATGCCGGCCCCGCGTCGGCCGCATGAAGAACGACGAATGGCGCCGACCCCGCTGCACGACCCCTCCGCGCCGCCGATTCCGGGCGCGGCGACCGAGACGCGCAACACCACGTGCTACATGTGCGCGTGCCGTTGCGGCATCCGCGTGCACCTGCGCGAGGGCGAGAACGGCCCCGAGGTGCGCTACATCGAGGGGAACCCCGACCATCCGCTGAACCAGGGCGTGATCTGCGCCAAGGGCAGCTCGGGGATCATGAAGCAGTACTCGCCGGCACGGCTGACGCAGCCGCTGCTGCGCAAGCCGGCGGCCGCGACCAGATGCAGGCTCTCACGGGCCTGTTCGCACGCCAGTTCGGCACGCCGAACTACGCCGCGCACGGCGGCTTCTGCTCGGTCAACATGGCCGCCGGCATGATCTACACGATCGGCGGCTCGTTCTGGGAGTTCGGCGGCCCCGACCTCGACCGCGCGAAGCTGTTCGTGATGATCGGCACCGCCGAGGACCACCCGGTGCGCACCGGCTACTCGGCGATCGCCGACGAGTGGGTGCCGATCAAGCCGGGCACCGACGGCGCGCTGCTGCTCGCGCTGATCCACGAGATCGTCAAGCTCGGCCTGTACGACCGCGACTTCATCGCGCGCTACACCAACGCCGGCCAGCTCGTGAACCAGGACGAGGCCAGCGACGCGTTCGGCATGATGCTGCGCAACGCCGACGGCGACGTCGTCAACCCGCTGCGCCCGCACAACTTCTGGTGGTGGGACCGCCACACGGGAAGGCCGGTGGCCGACCACACCGAAGGCGCCGACCCGGCGCTGCTCGGGCGCTTCGTGCTGCCGGACGGACCGCTGAAGGGCACGCCCGCGGTGCCGGCGTTCCAGCTGCTCGTCGACAGAGTCAAGGACACCACGCCCGAGTGGGCGGCCGAGATCACCGGCATCCCGGCAGCGACGATCCGCCGTCTCGCGCACGAGATCGGCATCACGGCACGCGACCAGCGCATCGAGCTGCCGATCGCGTGGACCGACAGCTGGGGCCGGCGTCACAAGTCGGTCATCGGCCGGCCGGTCGCGTTCCACGCGATGCGCGGGCTGGCGGCGCACAGCAACGGCTTCCAGACGATCCGCTCGCTGGCGATCCTGATGAGCCTGCTGGGCACGATCGACCGCCCGGGCGGGTTCCGCCACAAGGCGCCGTACCCGCGCGCGGTGCCGCCCAACGCCCGCCCGCCGAAGGGCCCCGACGCCGTCAAGCCCGACACGCCGCTCAACGGCGCGCCGCTCGGCTGGCCCGAGAGCCCCGACGACCTGTTCGTCGACGCCAACGGCGAGCCGGTGCGCATCGACAAGGGCTTCAGCTGGGAGCACCCGCTGTCGGCGCACGGGCTGATGCACAACGTCATCACCAACGCCTGGCGCGGCGACCCGTACCCGATCGACACGCTGCTGATCTTCATGGCCAACATGGCGTGGAACTCGACGATGAGCGACGCCTTCCAGTCGGAGATGACCGCGTTCGCCGACCTGATCCTGCCCGACACGACGTACCTCGAGCGCCACGACTGCATGTCGATCCTCGACCGGCCGATCAGCGAGTTCGACGGCCCCGTCGACTCGGTGCGCATCCCGGTGCTGCCGCCGCTGGGCCAGTGCAAGCCGTTCCAGGAGGTGCTCGTCGAGCTGGCGAGCCGCCTGAAGTTCCCGGCGTTCACGACCGCCGAGGGCGCGCGCAAGTACCGCGACTATCCCGACTTCATCGTCCACTACGAGACCGCGCCGGGCTCGGGCATCGGCTTTCTCGCCGGCTGGCGCGGCAAGGACGGCGAGAAGTCGATGCGCGGCGAGCCGAACCCGCGCCAGTGGGAGATGTACGAGAAGAACAACTGCGTGTACCACCACGTGCTGCCGCCCGAGGCGCAGTACATGCGCAACTGGAACCGCGACTACATGGCGTGGGCGCAGAAGAACGGCCTGCGGCGCGACAACGACCCGATCGTCATCCACCTGTACTCCGAGTTCCTGCACAGCTTCCGCCTCGCGGCGCAGGGCAGGCGCGCCGGCAAGCAGCCGCCCGACCGCCTGCGCGAGCGGGTGGCGACCTACTTCGACGCGCTGCCGTTCTGGTACGCGCCGCTCGAGGCGCAGGCCACCGACCTCGCGCGCTACCCGCTCGCCGCGGTCACGCAGCGACCGATGGCGATGTACCACTCGTGGGACTCGCAGAACGCCTGGCTGCGCCAGATCCACGCGCACAACTACCTGTACGTCAATCCGGTGACGGCGCGCACCGCCGGCATCGCCGACGGCGGCTGGATGTGGGTCGAGTCGCAGTGGGGCAAGGTGCGCTGCATGTGCCGCTACTCGGAGGCGGTCGAACCCGGCACGGTGTGGACGTGGAACGCGATCGGCAAGTCCGCAGGCGCCTGGTCGCTGAGCGACGACGCCAACGAATCGCAGCGCGGCTTCCTGCTCAACCACCTGATCAAGGAGGAGTTGCCGCTCACGCCGGGCAGCGCGGTGTCCAACTCCGACCCGATCACCGGCCAGGCCGCGTGGTACGACGTGCGCGTGCGCATCGTGCCCGCGCAGGCCGGCGAGCCGGCGGCGACCTGGCCGCAGTTCGAGCCGATGCCGCGCCTGCCGGGCATGCCGATCGAGCCGCCGAAGGCGCGCGCGTGGATGGCGGGGGCGAAGACGTGACACAGCTCGCGTCTCAGGAGGGCAAGCTGTGACACAGCTCGCGTTGGTCATCGACCTCAACGTCTGCGTCGGCTGCCACGCCTGCGTGACGAGCTGCAAGCAGTGGAACACGTCGGGCTCGGCCGGCCCGCTCGTCGACGAGAACCCCTACGGCGCCGACCCGACCGGCACCTTCTTCAACCGCGTGATGACGTTCGAGGTCGGCGAGTACCCGAACACGCAGACGGTGCACTTCCCGAAGAGCTGCCTGCACTGCGAGGATCCGCCGTGCGTGCCGGTGTGCCCCACCGGCGCGAGCTACAAGCGCAAGGAGGACGGCATCGTCCTCGTCGACTACGACAAGTGCATCGGCTGCAAGTACTGCAGCTGGGCCTGCCCGTACGGCGTGCGCGAGCTCGACGAAGAGCGCAAGGTGATGACCAAGTGCACGCTGTGCGTCGACCGCGTGACCGACACGACGCTGCCGGTGGCCGAGCGCAAGCCGGCGTGCGTGCTCGCGTGCCCGCCGGGCGCGCGCATCTTCGGTGACATCCACGACCCGGCGTCCGACGCCGCAAAGGCGATCGCCGAGCGTGGCGGCTACCCGCTGATGCCCGAATGGGGCACGCAGCCGGCCAACCACTACCTGCCGCGCCGGCGCACCGAGATCACGATCCACCCCGAGGACCTGCACCCGCGTTCTCCGTCATCTTCCTGACGACGCTGATCGGCGCCGCGCAGGGTCTGTTTCTCGCGCTGTTCGCCGCCGAGTTGTCGGGCTTTGGCCGCGGTGACGGCGAGGCGGCGTTCCTCGTCACCGGCGGCGTTGTCGCCGTCGTGCTGACCGGCCTCGGTCTGTTCGCGTCGTTCTTCCACCTCGGCCGGCCCGAGCGCGCGTGGCGCGCAGCGGCGATGTGGCGCACGTCGTGGCTGTCGCGCGAAGTGATCGTGCTGCCAGCCTTCGGCGCGTTCGCGCTCGCCTGGGCCGTCGCGCACCTGCTCGGGCTGCCCGGCACGATCGCGCTTGGGGCGGCAGGCGCGCTGACGGCGATCGCGCTGTTCGTCTGCACCGCGATGATCTACGCGTCGGTGCGCTTCATCCAGGAGTGGGCGAGCGCGTACACGATCGTCAACTACCTGCTGCTCTGAAGCCCAAGTCGACGCTGCAGACGGCGATCGGCGTCAGGCACCCGCGCATCGCCCAGCGCTCGCAGGGCTTCATGGGCGGCTCGTTCAACACGCGCGAGTTCTTCCACGGCAAGGCGCCGCACGTGCTGAAGAACGTCAAGTGGGCTTTCCTCGTGCTGGCGTTCGCGGCGCCGCTCGTGATGCTCGCGGTCGGCGCGGGCAGCGCGTCGGCGGCGTGGTTCGGGCTCGCGTTCGCGATCCAGTACGTCGGCCTGCTGGCCGAGCGCTGGTTCTTCTTCGCGCAGGCCAACCACCCGCAGAACCTGTACTACCAGACCGTGTCGTGACGCGCGTGGCCGCCACCACGACGTCGGCGCTGGTGCAGCGGGTCTTCCCGTTTCTCGACTGGTTCCCGGCCGGCGATCCTCGGCGCGTTGTGGGGGTCGTCGCGCCAGCTCGCCACCGGCCCGGTGGCGATCATCTCGCTGATGACGGCGGCGGCGCTGACGCCGCTCGCGGTGCCTTTCTCCGACCGCTACATCGAGCTCGCGCTGCTGCTGACGCTGATGGTCGGCCTGATCCAGTTCGCGCTCGGCGCGTTCAAGCTCGGCGTCATCGTCAACTTCGTCTCGCACCCGGTGATCCTCGGGTTCATGAACGCCGCGGCGATCATCATCGCGCTGTCGCAGCTCGACATGCTGCTCGGCATCCCGAAGGGGCGCAGCGACTCGTTCCTCGCCGATGTCTGGGGCATGCTGCTGCAGCTGCCGCACACGAGCCTGCCGACGCTGGCGATGGCGCTGTTCGCGCTCGCGCTGATGCTGGGCCTCAAGCGCATCAAGCCGCTGGCCAAGCTGAGCGTGCTGATCGCGGTGGCGGTGACGATCGTCGTCAGTCACCTCGCCGGCTACCAGCGGGTCGCCGACGCCGAGGTTGCGCAGATCCGCGACGACGACACGCGCGCGCTCGTGCTCGCCTACGGCGAGACCGAGCGCGCCAAGCGCGACCTCGACGCCCGGATCGCCGAGCTCACCGCGCGGCTGCGCGAGGTGCGGCGGCGCGACGTGCGCACCGCCGCGACGCTGCGCCACGACCTGCACCTGGCCGAGCTCGACGCCGAGGGCATGGTCGCGGCCAACAAGCGGCTGCTGCGCGACCTGCAGCTGCTGCGCTTCGAGCGCACCGACGACGGTGCGCTGTACCCGCGCGGCAAGGTGCCGGCCGGCGTCGAGACCGACGGCGGGACCTGGACGCTGCGCAAGCTCGCCGACGGCCGGGCGACCTTCGCCGCCGGCGGTGACGTCGTCGGCGCGATCCCGCGCGGCCTGCCCGAGCTGCGCGTGCCGACGATCACGTTCGACGCCGTGACGTCGCTGCTCAGCGCCGCGGTCGTGATCGCGCTCGTCGGCTTCATGGAGTCGATCGCGATGGCCAAGGCGATGGCAGCGACGACGAAGCAGCGCATCGATCCGAACCAGGAGCTGATCGGCCAGGGCATGGCCAACCTCGGCGGCTCGCTGTTCCAGTCGTATCCGGCCTGCGGCTCGTTCACCGGCTCGGCGATCAATCTTGCCGCCGGCGCGACGACCGGCTTCGCGATGGTGTTCAACGGCCTGTTCGTCGTCGCGACGCTGCTCGTGCTGACGCCGCTGCTGTACGCGCTGCCGAAGGCGACGCTCGGCGTCATCATCCTGCTCGCCGTGACGACGCTGCTGACGCCGAAGGCCTTGCTGCAGACGTGGCGCGCGAGCCGCGCCGACGGGCTCGTCGCGATCGCGACCTTCGCCGTCACGCTGCTGATGGCGCCGCACCTGGACAAGGGCATCCTGATCGGCGCCGCGCTCGCCGTCGTGCTCTACCTGTACCGCACGATGAAGCCGCGCGTGGCCGAGCTCGGCCGCCACGCCGACGGCACGCTGCGCGACGTCAAGGTGCACCCGAACCTGCCCACGAGCCGCAACGTGATCGCGCTGCGCTTCGACGACTCGCTGTACTTCGCCAACGCCGTGCACTTCGAGGAGGCCGTGCTCGACGCGCTGGCGGCCAAGCCCGACGCGAAGTACGTGCTGATCGTCGCCAACGGCATCAACCAGATCGACGCCACCGGCGAGGAGATCGTGCGCCACCTCGTCGAGCGCCTGCGCGCCGCCGGCGTCACGATGGTGTTATGCGGCCTGAAGAAGCAGGTGCGCGACGTGATGGCGCGCACCGGGCTCGACGCCGTCATCGGCGACGACCACGTGTTCCCCGACGAGGCGCGTGCGCTCGCCGCGATCTACGAGCGCCTCGGCCCCGAGGGCCGCGGCGAGTTGCTGCCCCGGACGGCCGCCGCCTCATGAGCCTCGTCATCGCCGCGGGCCGCTGGCTGCCGTTCCTCGCGTGGTGGCCGAACGTCACGCGCGCCACGCTGCGCGACGACGCGACCGCGGCGCTGACCGGCGCGATGATCGTGCTGCCGCAGGCGGTGGCGTTCGCGACGATCGCCGGCCTGCCGCCGCAGTACGGCCTGTACGCGGCGATGGTGCCGGCCATCGTCGCGGCGCTGTGGGGCTCGAGCTGGCACCTCGTGTCGGGGCCGACGACGGCGATCTCGGTGCTCGTGTTCGCGACGCTCGCCCCGCTCGCCGAGCCGGGCAGCGAGCAGTACATCGGCATGGTGCTCACGCTCAGCCTGATGACGGGGCTGATGCAGCTCGCGATGGGGCTGGCGCGGCTCGGCGCCGTCGTCAACTTCATCTCGCACACCGTCGTCATCGGCTTCACCGCCGGCGCGGCGCTGCTCATCGTCGCGAGCCAGATCAAGAACTTCTTCGGCCTCGCGGTGCCGCGCGGCGCGTCGTTCCACGAGACGCTGCTGTACGCGGGCGAGCACCTCGGCGAGGCGCACCTGTGGGTGACGCTGGTCGGCGTCGTCACCGTCGCGGCCGGCGTGCTCGCCAAGCGCTGGCTGCCGCGCTGGCCGTACATGATTGTCGCGATGGTCGCCGGCGGGCTCGCGGCCGCGCTGCTGAACGCCGTGCTCGGGCAGGCGACGACCGGCATCGAGACCGTCGGCGCGCTGCCGCGCGCGGTGCCGCCGCTGTCGATGCCCGACCTGTCGTTCTCGACGCTGCAGGGGCTGCTGTTCCCGGCCGCGGTGGTCGCGCTGCTCGGGCTCACGGAGGCGGTGGCGATCGCGCGCTCGATCGCGACGCGCTCGCGCCAGCGCCTCGACAGCAACCAGGAGTTCATCGGCCAGGGGCTGTCGAACGTCGCCGGCGCTTTCGTCTCGGCGTATCCGTCGAGCGGCTCGTTCAACCGCAGCGGCATCAACTACGCGTCGGGTGCGCGCACGCCGCTCGCGGCGGCGCTGTCGGCGCCGATCCTGCTCGCCATCGCCGTGGTCGCGGCGCCGCTCGCCGCCTACCTGCCGGTGGCGGCGATGGCGGGCATCCTGTTCATCGTCGCCTGGGGCCTGATCGACTGGCACCACATCGGCGACATCGTGCGTCGCCACCCGCGCGAGCGCCTCGTGCTGCTCGTGACCTGGATCGGCGTGCTCGTCGACCTCGAGAAGGGTCTGTTCGCCGGCATCGTCGTCTCGCTGCTGCTGTACCTGTACCGTACGTCGCAGCCGGCGGTCGACGAGCGCGCGCCGCCGCCGGCCGAGCTCGGCAACCCGCGGCGCAAGATGGTCGCCGCCGGCCCGGACGTGCCGCCCTGCCCGCAGGTCGCGATGCTGCGGCTGCGCGGCTCGATCTACTTCGGTGCCGTCGAGCACGTGCGCGACCAGTTCCGGCGCGTCGACGCGGCCGACCCGAAGCGCAGGTGGGTGATGCTGCTCGCGCAGGGCGTCAACTTCATCGACCTCGCCGGCGCCGAGTTGCTCGCCGAGGAAGCGCAGCGGCGCAAGGCCCTTGGCGGCGGGCTCGTCATCGTCGGCGCGCAGCCGGCGGTCGAGCACCTGCTGCGCCGCAGCGGCGCGATCGACGCGATC
The DNA here is from genome assembly GCA_025458585.1 of Burkholderiaceae bacterium. Taxonomy (GTDB): domain Bacteria; phylum Pseudomonadota; class Gammaproteobacteria; order Burkholderiales; family Burkholderiaceae_C; genus Calidifontimicrobium. The sequence goes on from JALOSD010000024.1 coordinate 18,309, forward strand.
GGCCCGGCGCGCCTCGTCGCGCACAAGGGCGAGGCGATCCGCAACGTCTACCCGCAGCTCGACGCCGACGTGTGCCGAGCCTGCACCCGGCGCGTGTTCTTCGAATGCCAGGCCCGGCTGCCGAACGACGAGCCGCGCCTCGATCTTCCCGGCGACACCAGGAGTCCGACCCCATGAGCGACGCCCTCAACTACCTCGTCAAGGCACGCCCCGACGCCGTGGGCCACTACTTCGCGTTCCTGAAGGCCTGCGGCACGCACCTCGACCCGAAGACGCGCGACCTGATCTCGATCATCACGAAGGTGCACGCGCAGACCGAGCGCGGCTTCAAGCAGTACCTCGGCCGCGCGCTGCGCGACGGGGTCAAGCCGATGGAGGTGCTCGACGCGCTGCTGATGGCGTTCCCCGCGCTCGGGCTGGCGAAGATCGTGTGGGCGGTCGACATCATCCTCGCGATGGACCTGCCCGAGTTCCAGCCCGCCGCGCTCGGCTCCGAGGGCACGTGGCACGACGTGATGCCGACCAAGGGGTTCAAGGCCGGCAGCGTGCAGCGCGTCGACTGCGACGGCCGGGGCCTGTTCGTGACCAAGGACGCGAAGGGCTGGCGCGTCTACGACAGCCGCTGCCCGCACCAGACGACGAACATCCCGCACCTGGCGCTGCAGGGCACGACGCTGACCTGCCCGAAGCACCAGTGGCAGTTCGACATCCGAACCGGCGAGTGCATCGCCAAGGGCACGAGCCCGCTGCGGCAATGGCCGACGAAGGTCGACAGCGGCCGCCTCTACGCGCGCTGGTGACAGCACCGCGCGACGACGATTCCCCCACCCCAGAAGACCTCCGAGGAGACACGACGATGACCACGATCCCCGCCACGCTGCGCCTGAGCGCCGTTGCCGCCGCCCTGGTGGCCGCCCTGCCGGCGCTCGCCACCAACGGCATGAACATGGAGGGCTACGGCCCGGTCTCGACCGGCATGGGCGGCGCCTCGCAGGCGATCGACCACGGCACCGCGGCGATGGCGCAGAACCCGGCCACGCTGGCGCTGATGACCTCGCCGTCGCGCCTCGACGTCGCCTTCGGCATCCTCGGCCCGCGCATCGAGAGCAGCGTGTCGACGCCGATGGGCACGATGAGCTCGGAGTCCGACGGCACCTCGTACGTCATGCCGGCGTTCGGCTACGTGCGCCGCACCGGCCCCTGGACCTACGGCATCGGCGTGTTCGCGCAGGGCGGCATGGGCACCGAGTACGACGCCAACAGCTTCCTCACCGCCGGCTCGGGCCAGCCGGTGCGCTCCGAGCTCGGCGTCGGCCGCGTGCTGCTGCCGGTGGCGTACCAGGTCACGCCCGAACTCGCCCTCGGTGCGACGTTCGACATCGTCTGGGCCGGCCTGGATCTGCGCCTGGCCGCCCCCGGGGCGCAGCTCGGCCAGCTCGTCACGGGCGCGTCGGGCAACCTCGGCGCGGCGCTGCCGGCGCTCGCTCAGGCGCCGTGGGCGCGCATCGACTTCTCCGACGGCAGCGACTTCACCGGCGAGGCGAACTCGATCGGCTGGGCTGCCAAGCTCGGTGCCGTCTACAAGGCGACCCCCACGGTCACGCTCGGCGCGTCGTACCAGTTCAAGACCAACCTCGACGACATGAAGACCGGCTCGACCGACGCGTCGCTGAGCGCCCAGACGCCCGACGGCGTCCTGTCGATCCCGGGGCGCATCACCGTGATCGACTTCCAGTGGCCGGCGATGATCGCCGCCGGCATCGGCTGGCAGGCGACACCCGCGCTGCTCGTCGCCGCCGACATCAAGCGGCTGCAATGGTCCGACGTGATGAAGGACTTCAAGATGCGCTTCGACAGCGCGTCGCCGATGCTCGACGGCTCGGTCAGCTTCGCGCTGCCGCAGAACTGGAAGGACCAGACGGTGTTCAACCTGGGCGTCGCGTACGACGTCAACGCCCAGCTCACGCTGCGCGGCGGCCTGAACATCGCCGACAACCCGGTGCCCGACACTTACGTCAATCCGCTGTTCCCGGCCACGATCGAGAATCACTACACGTTCGGCCTCGGCTACCGCTTCTCGCCGGTGAGCGAGTTCAACGGTTCGTTCACCTACGCGCCGACGGTCACGGTGACGAACCCGCAGGGCATCGAGATCAGCCACAAGCAGATGAACTGGCAGTTCATGTACACGCACCGGTTCTGATCGCCCTGGGGCGCGGGGCCGGCCCCGGCCCCGCGTCGCAGCGATGGGGGAAACTCGGAGCGGCCCGACGTTTCCTGCAAGTTGCGGTGGCGGCGGCGGCGCGACCCATCGGCGTGCAGCGGCCGGCTTGATACCCCTAAGGGTATGTGATACAGTCGCGGCCAGATCAAGGAGTCTGGACCGTGACCGTGTTTCGTCGCCCCCTCGTTGCCCTCGCGGCCGCCGCCGCCCTGGCGGCCGCCGTTGCCGCGCAGGCCGCTGCACCGGCGGTGCCGACCGTCGCCGTGCAGTCGGGCGCCGCGCTCGCCGGCTTCGAGCTCGACGGCTCGCTGCAGCCGGTGCGCCAGAGCACCGTCGCCGCGCAGGTGCCCGGCGTCGTCGTGCAGCTGCTCGTGCGCGCGGGTGACCGCGTCGCCGCGGGTCAGGTGCTCGCGCGCATCGACGAGCGCGACGCCGTCGCCGGCGTGGCGCGCAGCGACGCCGCCGTCGCGCAGGCCGAGGCCGAACTGGCCAACGCGCGACTGAACGCCGAGCGCACGCGCAGCCTGCGCCAGCAGAACTTCGTCAGCCAGGCCGCGCTCGACCAGGCCGAAACGCAGCTCAAGGCGGCCGAGGCGGCGGTGCAGCAGGCGCGCGCCGGCCGCACGCAGGCCACGCTCGCGCGCGGCTTCACGGCCGTCGGTGCACCGTTCGCCGGCGTCGTGCTCGAGACGCACCTCGAGGCGGGCGACCTCGCGACGCCGGGGCGGCCGATCGCCACCGTCTACGCGCCCGGCGCGCTGCGCGCCGTCGTGCAGGTGCCGAGCACGCGCATGGCGCTCGCGCGCAGCGCGCAGCGCGTCGAGGTCCAGCTGCCTGGGGCCGACGACTGGGTGTCGCCGATGAAGACGACGGTGCTGCCGGTGGCCGACGCCGTATCGCAGACCGTCGAATGGCGGCTCGACCTGTCGCCCGAGGCGTCGACGGTCCACCGCCCCGGCGCGACGGTGCGCGTGCGCTTCGCCGGCGCCGACGCGCAGGCCGGCGCGCGCGGTCCCGCGGCGCCGACGCTGCCAGTTGCCGCCGTGCTGCGTCGCGGCGAGCTGACGGCCGTCTACGTCGCGCAGGGCGAGCGCTTCGTGCTGCGCGCGGTGCGCACCGGCACCCCGGTCGGCGACCGCGTGCCCGTGCTCGCCGGGCTGAAGGACGGCGAGCGCGTCGCGCTCGACCCGGTGCGTGCCGGCCTCGCCGGCGCGACGCCGGCGCCTTGACGTCGAGCAAGGCCGAAGCGATGACGCAAGACGTGTCGACCCCGACCGGCGCCGCCGCCGCCGACGCCATGGGCGTGTCCGGCCGGCTCGCGCGCGCCTTCCAGGCCAACGCGATCACGCCGCTGCTCGCGCTCGTCGCGCTGCTGCTCGGCGTGTTCGCCGTGCTCGTGACGCCGCGCGAGGAAGAGCCGCAGATCAACGTCACGATGGCCAACGTGCTGATCCCGTTCCCCGGGGCCAGCAGCGCCGACGTGCAGAACATGGTCGCGCGGCCGGCCGAGCAGGTGCTGGCGCAGATCCACGGCATCGAGCACACGTATTCGGTCTCGCGCCCGGGCATGGCGCTGCTGACGGTGCAGTTCGAGGTCGGCGTGCCGCGCACCGAGGCGCTGGTGCGCCTGTACGACGTGCTCAACGCGAACCAGGACTGGCTGCCGGCCGGTCTGGGCACGCTCACGCCGATCGTGCGCCCGAAGGGCATCGACGACGTGCCGGTGTTTGCCGTCACGCTGTGGAGCGAGGACGCGCGCAGCGGCGAGGACCTGGAGCGCGTCGCGCACACGGTCGAGGCCGAGCTCAAGCGCGTGCCCGGCAGCCGCGAGGTGCAGACGATCGGCGGGCCCGGGCGCGTCGTGCAGGTGCGGCTCGACCCGAGCCGGCTGCGCGAGCGCGGCGTCGACGTGCTGCAGCTCGCACGCACGCTGCAGGCCGCCAACTTCGCGATGCCGGCCGGCCACGTGATCGGCGAGCAGGCGCAGACGGTCGCCGTGGAGACCGGCGAGTTCCTGCGTTCGGCCGACGAGGTCGGCGAGCTGATCGTCGGCGTGCACCAGGGCCGCCCGGTGTACCTGCGCGAGGTCGCCACGGTCGAGGCCGGCGCCGCGCAACCGCAGCGCTACGTGTGGTTCTCGCCGGGCGCGGCGCCCGCCGAGGCGCAGCCCGCCGGCCAGGCGCTCGGCGAACCGGGCAGCGTGCGCCCGGCGGTGACGATCACGCTGACGAAGAAGCCGGGCGAGAACGCGGTCGACGTCGCCGCGGCGGCGCGCGCGCGCCTCGACGAGTTGCGCAACACCGTGATCCCGGAGGGCATCAGCGCCACCGTCACGCGCGACTACGGCGCCACCGCGGCCGAGAAGGCGAACAAGCTGATCCAGAAGCTCGCGTTCGCGACCGGCTCGGTGATCCTGCTCGTCGGCCTCGCGCTCGGCCGCCGCGAGGCGGTGATCGTCGGTGCCGCGGTGATCCTGACGCTCACGGCGACGCTGTTCGCGAGCTGGGCCTGGGGTTTCACGCTCAACCGCGTGAGCCTGTTCGCGCTCATCTTCTCGATCGGCATCCTGGTCGACGACGCGATCGTGGTGGTCGAGAACATCCACCGCCACCAGCAGCTCACGCCCGGCAAGCCGTTGCGCGAGATCATCCCGCTCGCGGTCGACGAGGTCGGCGGGCCGACGATCCTCGCGACGCTGACGGTGATCGCGGCGCTGCTGCCGATGGCGTTCGTCACCGGGCTGATGGGCCCGTACATGAGCCCGATCCCGATCAACGCGAGCATGGGCATGGCGATCTCGCTCGCCATCGCGTTCACGATCACGCCGTGGCTCGCGCTGAAGCTGATGAAGTCGCACGGCGGGCACGGCGCGGCGGCCGCGGGCCACGGCGCCCCGGGGTTGGGCGGCAGGCTGTCTCGCGTCTTCTCCGCGCTGCTCACGCCGCTGCTCGACAGCGCCGCCAAGCGCTGGCTGATGTGGGCCGGCATCGTCGTCGCGCTCGCGCTGTCGGTGGGCCTGGCCGCCGTGCAGTGGGTGGTGCTGAAGATGCTGCCGTTCGACAACAAGAGCGAGTTCCAGGTCGTCGTCGAGATGCCGGCCGGCACGCCGCTCGAAGGCACCGCCGCCGCGCTGCAGGACATGGCGGCCTTCCTCGCCCGGCAGCCCGAGGTGCGCGACCTGCAGGGCTACGCCGGCACCGCGAGTCCGATCACGTTCAACGGGCTGGTCCGCCAGTACTACCTGCGCGCCGACGCCGAGCAGGGCGACCTGCAGGTCAACCTGGTCGAGAAGGACTTCCGCGACGACCAGAGCCACGCGATCGCGCAGCGCCTTCGCCCCGCGCTCGAGAAGATCGCGGCCGCGCACGGTGCGCGCATCAAGGTCGTCGAGGTGCCGCCCGGCCCGCCGGTGATGAGCCCGCTCGTGGCCGAGGTCTACGGCCCCGACGAGGCCGGCCGGCAGGCCGTTGCGCGCCGCCTCGAGCAGGCCTTCCACGCCACGCCCGACATCGTCGCCGTCGACACCACGCTCAAGGAGGACGCGCCGCGCGCCTTCCTGCGCGTGCAGCGCCAGCGCGCCGAGTCGCTCGGCATCCCGGTCGAGGTCGTCGCGCGCACCGTCTACGGGGCGCTGTCGGGTGCCGACGCGGCGTGGCTGCACGACGGCCAGAGCAAGTACCCGGTGCCGGTGCGGCTGCAACTGCCGCGCGAGGCGCAGGTCGGGCTCGACGCGCTGCTTGCGCTGCCGCTGCGCGCCACCAACGGCCAGCTCGTGCCGCTGTCGGAGCTCGTGCGCGTCGAGCAGGGCGTGATCGACAAGCCGCTCTACACGAAGAACCTGCAGGGCGTGAGCTACGTCTTCGGCGACGTCGGCGCCGGCGGCTCGACGCCCGACTCGCCGCTGTACGGCCTGTTCGGCATCCGCGGCAGGCTCGCCGAGGCGGCGCTGCCCGGCACGACCCTCGGCGAGTACTGGATCCGCCAGCCGAGCGACCCGTTCCGCGAGTACGCGATCAAGTGGGACGGCGAGTGGCAGGTCACCTACGAGACGTTCCGCGACATGGGCGCCGCCTACGCCGTCGGGCTGATCCTGATCTACCTGCTGGTGGTGGCGCAGTTCCGCAGCTACCTGACGCCGCTGATCATCATGGCGCCGATCCCGCTGACGATCATCGGCGTCATGCCGGGCCACGCGCTGCTGGGCGCCAACTTCACCGCCACCTCGATGATCGGGATGATCGCGCTGGCGGGCATCATCGTGCGCAACTCGATCCTGCTCGTCGACTTCATCGAGCTGCAGGTGAAGGACGGCGTGCCGTTCAAGCAGGCGGTCGTCGACTCGGCCGCGGTGCGCGCGCAGCCGATCGCGCTGACGGCGCTCGCCGCGATGATCGGCGCCTTCTTCATCCTCGACGACCCGATCTTCAACGGGCTCGCGATCTCGCTCATCTTCGGCATCCTGGTCTCGACGCTGCTGACGCTGGTCGTGATCCCGGTGCTCTATTACGCGGCGTACCGGCGCCGTTTCGAAACCCCGGTGCTTCCCTCGTCAACCTCCAAGGAGTGAAACCATGACCGTCGAACGCTACATCCGCACCATGGCGGGATTCTTCGTGCTGCTGTCGCTGGCGCTGGGCGTCGAAGGCTCGCCCATCTTCCTGAGCCAGTGGTGGCTCGCCTTCACAGCCTTCGTCGGCTTGAACCTGTTCCAGTCGGGACTGACCAACTTCTGCCCGCCGAGCTTCTTGCTGAAGAAGCTCGGCGTGCCTGAAGGCGGCGCCAGCTGCGCGCGCTGATCCGGAGCGCGCGACAATGGCGCCGTCCAACGACTCCCGGACCGATCCAGGTTGCGCCATGTCCATGCTCACCGACGAGAAGAGCCGCACCGACCTGCTGAACCGGCTGAAACGCGCCGAGGGGCAGTTGCGCGGCATCCAGCGCATGATCGAGGAGGGCCAGCCCTGCCTCGACATTGCGAGCCAGATGGCTGCCGTGCGCAAGGCGCTCGACAGCACCTACGTGCGCATGACGGTGTGCTTCATGGAGCAGGAACTCGCGCAGCGCCTGGGCAACGGCAGGCCGGGCGAGCTCAGCGCCGTGCTCGACGACGTGCAGACGCTGCTCGGCAAGGTGCGCTGAACGGCAGGCACCCACCGAGCCGGAGCAGACGATGGCCGAGCAGACCGTGACCGTGCGCCTGACGCAGGCGCGCGACTACCAGTTCGACGTCCACTTCGCCGACCAGGTGCCGGTGCTGCGCGCCGACGAGCCGCCGCCGCTCGGCCAGGGCAGCGGCCCGTCGCCGGTGCAGCTGCTCGCCGCCGCGGTGGGCAACTGCCTGGCCGATTCGCTGCTGTTCGCGCTGCGCAAGTTCAAGCAGCAGCCCGAGCCGATCGCGGCGCAGGTCGACGCCGAGGTCGGCCGCAACGCCGAAGGGCGCCTGCGCGTGCTCGGCATGACGGCGACGCTCACCCTCGGCGTGCCTGCCGACACGCTCGAGCACCTCGAGCGTGTGCTCGGCAGCTTCGAGACCTACTGCACCGTCACGCAGAGCGTCGGCGCCGGCATTCCGGTCACGGTGCAGGTGTTCGACGCCCACGGGGCCCGGCTGAAGTAGCGGCACCGCCCGCCGCCCGCCGGCGTGGTGTTTTCCCGGGATGCGCCCGTGGTCGGGTCCTGTTCGCAAGATTACCGTCACGAAAACCGGGTAACGTGAGTGTCCACTTGCCGTCCGATCCGCGACCGGGAACGTCCGTGGGCGGTGCGGCACGCTGGAAAGGGCTCGGCGACGTCTCGCCGGCCCGGGAGTGGCCGGTGCGGTGGACCGACTGGGGTGAGCGCGAACTGAGCTGCGGCGTCGTGATCGTCAACGACGCCGCCGAGTTGCTGCTGTGCCACGTCACCGGGCAGGGTCACTGGGACCTGCCGAAGGGTGGCGCGCGCCGCGGCGAAACGCCGCTCGACGCGGCGCTGCGCGAGACGCACGAGGAGACCGGCCTCGCGCTCGATGCGGCGGCGCTGCTCGACCTCGGCCGCTTCGTCTACAGCCCGCGCAAGGACCTGCACCTGTTCGCGACGCGCACGCCGCGCTTCGACGCGGCGGCGCTGCACTGCGACAGCCGCTTCACCTGCCGCACGAGCGGCCGGCGCCTGCCGGAGATGGACGACTACGGCTGGTTCGCGTTCGACGCCGTCGTCGTGCGCTGCCGGCCGCGGCTCGCGTCGGTGCTCGTCGGCCGGCTCGACCTGCCGGAGCTGCTCGGTCGCCTGCAGGCGGTCCAGGACGTGGCCGCCGTGCCAGCCTGAGCGGCGGGCGCGACTACTTCGTGCCGAACAGCCGGTCGCCGGCGTCGCCCAGCCCCGGCACGATGTAGCCGTGCTCGTCGAGCCGCTCGTCGACGGCGGCGGTGTAGACCGGCACGTCGGGGTGGTGGGCGTGGAAGTTCGCGAGCCCCTCGGGCGCCGCGAGCAGGCATACGTAGCGGATCGACTTCGGCCCCGTTTCCTTCAGCCGGTCGACCGCGGCGACCGCCGAGTTGCCGGTGGCCAGCATCGGGTCGAGCACGATCGCGTCGCGCTCGTGCATCTCGTGCGGCATCTTGAAGTAGTACTCGACCGCGACGAGCGTCTTCGGGTCGCGGTACAGCCCGACGTGGCCGACGCGTGCGCCGGGCACCACTTCGAGCATGCCGTCGAGCAGACCGGCGCCGGCGCGCATCACCGAGACGAACACCGTCTTCTTGCCGTCGATCACCGGCGCCGTCATGCGCGCCAGCGGCGTCTCGATCTCGATCAGCTGGGTCGGCATGTCGCGCGTGACCTCGTAGGCCATCAGCATGCTGATCTCGTGCAGCAGGCGGCGGAAGCTGTTCGTCGAGCGGTCCTTCTGGCGCAGCAGCGTCAGCTTGTGCTGCACCAGCGGGTGGTCGACGACGTGGACGGCGGGGCTGGACATGCGCTTCTCCGGCAGGGGGTCCCAGCATAATGAACCCGCGGTGCCGCACCGGCATCGAGGAGGACGCGCCGTGGAACCGCTGTTGCTGTGGATCGGCCGGCTCGCCGGCATCGGCGGAGTGCTCGCCACGCTCGTCGCCTTCGGGGCACGTGCCGCCGGCGTCTGGCATCTCGGCAGCCTGCAGATCGGCTCGCTGCTGCAGGCCGGCATCGCGCTGACCTCGCTCGGCGCTCTCGCCTACGTGGCCCTGATTGCCGAGCGCTCTGCGCGCTGACCGGGCACCCCCGGCGCGCCTGTCGGCCGCGCGCCGGCTTGACCTCGCACGTCATCGACGCCGCCGTCGCGTGGCGCGACGATGCGCGCACCTGCAACGACGAGGAGCCCGCATGAACGGCATCGACCTGCTGCCGCTGGCCGTCGGCCACATGATCGGCCTCGGCGCCGTCGGCTCGTGCCTCGGCGTCGGCCTGCTGGCCGGGCGCTTCGTCGAGGCGAGCGCGCGCCAACCCGAGATGATGGAGCCGCTGCAGACCAAGGTCTTCCTGCTGGTGGGCGTGCTCGACGGCGCCTTCATCATCGCCACCGGCATCGGCCTGTGGTTCGCGACCGCGAACCCGTTCCGGGGCTGAGCGACGCACCAGGGCCTCGGCTGTCGCTGGCGTGTGGACGCCGGGTGTCGACGACGTTCCGCAAGGAGGACGAACATGAAGTGGCTTCGCGTGTACCTCGCGGTCGCGCTGGTGTCGCTGGCGGCCTACACGCTGATCGTGGGCATGCGCCACGGCTGGAATCTGCTGCCGATCTTCTTCTCGGACATCGCCGCCATGACCTGGTCGGGCCAGTTCAACCTCGACTTCGTGACGTTCCTCGGGCTCTCGGGCCTCTGGGTGGCCTGGCGGCATCGATTCACTGCCGGCGCGTTGGCGCTTGGCCTCGCGGCATTCTTTGGCGGCATGTTGTTCCTCGCGCCGTATCTGCTGTGGGCCAGCGCCCAGGCCGGTGAC
>JALOSD010000177.1 GCA_025458585.1 Burkholderiaceae bacterium
CGCCGTCACTTCTTCAGCGCGTCGCGGATCTCGCGCAGCAGCACGACGTCCTCCGCCGGCGCCGCCGGCGGGGGCGGCGGCGCCTCGCGCTTCAGGCGGTTGATCTGCTTGACCATGACGAAGATGATGAACGCGAGGATCAGGAAGTTCAGCGCGACGGTGATGAAGTTGCCGTAGGCGAACAGCGGCACGCCCGCCTTCGTCAGCGCCTCGTAGGTCATCGGCCCGCTGTAGCCCGCCGGCGGGTCGGCGAGCATCACGTAGTAGTTCGAAAAGTCGAGGCCGCCGAAGATGCGGCCCACGACCGGCATGATCAGGTCGCGGACGATGGAGTCGACAATCTTGCCGAACGCCGCGCCGATGATGACGCCGACCGCGAGGTCGACGACGTTGCCCTTGATCGCGAATTCCTTGAACTCGGAAACGATGCTCACTTCAGTTCCTCCTAGGGTCGGGGCTGCCTCGTGCGGCCCTCGTGCTCAAGGAGTATGGCGCGGCTGCGCGCGGGCCCGGGGTGCCGGGACACCGAGGCGCGCTTCGCTAGAATGCGCGGTTGATCCGTCAGGAATGCCCATCAGAGGAAGTTCATGAGCCAGTCCGAAGTCGACAAGGAACGCCGCACCTGGGTGGCGATCGCTTGCGGTGCCGGGGCGGTGGGCGGGGTCGCCGCCGCCGTGCCGTTCGTCGCGTCGTTCACGCCCTCCGAGCGCGCGCGCGCCGCCGGCGCGGCGGTCGAGGTCGACATCTCGGGCCTGCGCCCGGGCGAGAAGCTCACCGTCGAGTGGCGCGGCAAGCCGGTGTGGATCGTGCGCCGCACGCCCGAGCAGCTCGAGTCGCTGAAGCAGACCGAGGCGCAGGTCGCCGACCCGAATTCCGAGCGCAAGGCCTACCCGACGCCCGACTACGCGCGCAACCAGCACCGCTCGATCAAGCCCGAGGTGCTCGTCGCGGTGGGCATCTGCTCGCACCTGGGCTGCTCGCCGAGCGACAAGTTCGCCACCGGCGCTCAACCGTCGCTGCCCGACGACTGGGCGGGCGGCTTCCTGTGCCCCTGCCACGGCTCGACCTTCGACATGGCCGGGCGCGTGTTCAGGAACAAGCCGGCACCCGACAATCTCGAAGTTCCGCCGCACACGTACGTGTCGGACACCCGAATCCTCATCGGTGAGGACAAGGCCTGATTTCCAGGCAGTATCAGGAGATCGAAGTGGCTGAATTCAAGGAAGTCCCCGCCGACGCCCCGATGGGCGTCAAGGCCATGAACTGGATCGACAACCGTTTCCCGGCGTCGAAGCTGTGGAACGACCACATGGCGCGGTACTACGCGCCGAAGAACCTGAACTTCTGGTACTTCTTCGGCTCGCTGTCGCTGCTCGTGCTGGTGATCCAGATCGTCACCGGCATCTTCCTCGTGATGCACTACAAGCCCGACGCCGAGCTCGCGTTCGCGTCGGTCGAGTACATCATGCGCGACGTGCCGGGCGGCTGGATCATCCGCTACATGCACTCGACGGGTGCGAGCGCGTTCTTCGTCGTCGTCTACCTGCACATGTTCCGTGCGCTGCTGTACGGCTCGTACCGCAAGCCGCGCGAGCTGATCTGGATCTTCGGCTGCGCGATCTTCCTCGCCCTGATGGCCGAGGCCTTCTTCGGCTACCTGCTGCCGTGGGGCCAGATGAGCTACTGGGGCGCTCAGGTGATCGTGAACCTGTTCGCCGCCGTGCCGTTCGTCGGCGAGGACCTGGCGCTGCTGATCCGCGGCGACTACGTCGTCAGCGACGCGACGCTGAACCGCTTCTTCAGCTTCCACGTGATCGCGATCCCGCTCGTGCTGCTCGGCCTCGTGGTGGCGCACATCATCGCGCTTCACGAGGTGGGCTCGAACAACCCCGACGGCATCGAGATCAAGGCGAAGAAAGACGCCAGCGGCAAGCCGCTCGACGGCATCCCGTTCCACCCGTACTACACCGTGCACGACATCGTCGGCGTGTCGGTGTTCCTGATGATCTTCACCGCGATCGTGTTCTTCGCGCCGGAGATGGGCGGGTACTTCCTCGAGTTCAACAACTTCATCCCGGCCGACCCGCTGAAGACGCCGGCGCACATCGCCCCGGTGTGGTACTTCACGCCGTACTACTCGATGCTGCGCGCGACCACCGACGTCTTCGTCACCGTGCTCGTCGGCCTGATCGCCGTCGCCGCCGTGCTCGCGGTGCTGCTCGGCGGCCTGTCGGGCAAGGGCAAGGTCGCCACCATCGTCGGCGCGCTGGTGTCGATCGCGCTGCTGAAGACCTTCGACGCCAAGTTCTGGGGCGTCGTCGTGATGGGCGGTGCGGTCGTCATCCTGTTCTTCCTGCCCTGGCTCGACCGCAGCCCGGCGCGCTCGATCCGCTACCGGCCGACCTGGCACAAGTACCTGTACGGCGCGTTCGTCGTGTTCTTCGTCGTGCTCGGCTACCTCGGCATCAAGCCGCCGTCGGACATCGGCACGCTCGTGTCGCAGATCGGCACGCTGTTCTACTTCGCCTTCTTCCTCCTGATGCCGTGGTGGACCCGCATCGGCGAATTTAAGCCGGTGCCCGATCGCGTCGTGTTCACGCCGCACTGACCCGGCCGACGGAGAGAGAACCCATCATGAAGAAGCTGATCTTGTCGGTCCTCGCCGCGTTCGCCTTCGCCGGTGCCCACGCCGCCGGCGGCGGCATCGCCTGGGACCGTTTCCCCGCCCAGAAGGCCAACGACCTCGCCGCGCTGCAGAACGGCGCCAAGCTGTTCGTCAACTACTGCCTGAACTGCCATTCGGCGGCGTTCATGCGCTACAACCGCCTGCGCGACATCGGACTGAGCGAAGAGCAGATCAAGAGCAACCTGATGTTCACGACCGACAGGGTCGGCGATCTGATGAAGATCTCGATGGACCCGCGCGACGCCAAGGAGTGGTTCGGCGGCGTGCCGCCGGACCTGACGGTGATCGCGCGCTCGCGCTCGGCCGTCGGCATGGGCAGCGGCGCCGACTATCTCTACACGTACCTGCGCACCTACTACCGCGACGACACCAAGGCCACCGGCTGGAACAACCTCGCGTTCCCGAGCGTGGGCATGCCGCACGTGCTGTGGGAGCTGCAGGGCGATCGCCGGCCGGTGTTCGAAAAGCGCGTCGAGCACGGCCACGAGGTCGAGGTTTACACCGGGCGCTGGGAACAGGTGACGCCAGGCACGATGACGCCGCTCGAGTATGACAACGCCGTCGCCGACCTCGTCGCGTTCCTGCACTGGATGGGCGAGCCGATGCGAGCCGACCGCATCCGCATCGGCGTGTTCGTGCTGATCTTCCTGTCGATCTTCACCGTCATCGCGTGGCGGCTGAATGCCGCGTTCTGGAAGGACGTCAAGTAAGGTCTGTCGGTTGCCGGCGGCACGAGGGGTCGTCGGCGTCCTGCCCGCGGCGCGCTGCACGCGCGCCGCGGCATCGTTCCCGGGCCCCGCAGTTCCTGCGGGGCTCCTGCGTTAGAGGATCCCGTCGCCATGATGGTGCTTTATTCCGGAACCACCTGCCCCTACTCGCACCGCTGCCGCTTCGTGCTGTTCGAGAAGGGCATGGATTTCGAGATCCGCGATGTCGACCTGTTCGCCAAGCCGGAGGACATCGCGCTGATGAACCCGTACAACGAGGTCCCGATCCTCGTCGAGCGCGACCTGATCCTGTACGAGTCGCACATCATCAACGAGTACATCGACGAGCGCTTCCCGCATCCGCAGCTGATGCCGGGCGACCCGGTGGCACGCGCGCGCGTGCGGCTGTTCCTGTTCAACTTCGAGAAGGAACTGTTCGCGAACGTCAACATCCTCGAGGCGCGCGGCATCAAGCCGACCGACAAGCAGATCGAGCGCGCGCGCACGCAGATCCGCGACCGGCTGACGCAGCTCGCGCCGATCTTCCTGAAGAACAAGTACATGCTCGGCGACGACTTCTCGATGCTCGACGTCGCCATCGCGCCGCTGCTGTGGCGGCTCGACTACTACGGCATCGAGCTGTCGAAGAACGCGCTGCCGCTGCTGAAGTACGCCGAGCGCATCTTCTCGCGGCCCTCCGAGAAGGTGATGCGCAAGTGACCGTGCCGCTGCCGCGATGACCGCTCCGCCGCCGGCCGCCGAATCGCAGGGTACGTCGACCCGGCCGTACCTGATCCGCGCGCTGCACGACTGGTGCACCGACAACGGCTTCACGCCGTACCTCGCCGTATTCGTCGACGCCAGCGTGCAGGTGCCGATGGAGTACGTGAAGAACCACGAGATCGTGCTCAACGTCGGCTTCGAGGCGACGAGCGGCCTGAAGCTGGGCAACGAGTTCATCGAGTTCAAGGCCCGCTTCGGCGGCGTCACGCGCGAGATCGTCGTGCCGGTCGACCACGTGGTCGCGATCTACGCGCGCGAGAACGGGCAGGGGATGGCGTTCCCGGTGCCCACCGCGACCGCCGAGCCGCCGGTGCCGGCCGCCGCGCCCGCGCCCTCACCGGCATCCGCACCCGCGAAGCCGGGCGCGCGAGGGCTGCGCCTGGCCACCGTCGAGGGTGACGAAACGCCGTCGCCGACGCCCGACGACGAGCCTCCCGAGGGTTCGCCCCCTTCGCGGCCGTCGCTCAAGCGCGTGAAGTAGGGCCCCGTCGGCCGAGCCTTGGCCCGCCCCGCGTGACACGACGGTGGGCGGCGACGCAGCGCGCACGAGGGTGCCGCCTACAATCGAGACCGCTTCGCGTGCCGGCTTAGCTCAGCTGGTAGAGCACCCGCCTTGTAAGCGGAAGGTCGTCAGTTCGACTCTGACAGCCGGCACCAGGCGTCGCACGCTCAGGGCCGAAGCACCCGCACCCGGATCTCGACCGGCGGCCAGCCGGCCTGCTGCAGACGGGCGGCGAGGTCGGGCAGCAGTTGGCCACGAGCAGCGTCCACCCTTGATCGTCGACCGGCCCCGGGCGCACCTGCGCCTGCAGCGCCGAGGGCAAGGCCGGCCGCAGGTCGTCGAAGCGCCGGTCGGACTGGCGCAGGCGTTCGACGAGCCGCGTCAGCGGCGCGCTGTCGCCGATCGCGCGCGCGATCGGCACCGCCGCGCTCGGCATCACCGCGGTGCCGCGGGGAGGGAAGGCGGGCCGCGAACTCGGCATCGGC
>JALOSD010000178.1 GCA_025458585.1 Burkholderiaceae bacterium
GCGCACGTCGTGCTCGACGGCTCGGGCCCCGCCTTCCTCGAGCCGCCGAGCCTGGACCTGTGGCCCGACGTGCACTGGGCGCCGGACTACAACAAGAGCCGGAAGGTCAACCTCGACACGCTCACGCCGGCCGAGGTCGCGAGCTGGAAGCCGGGCGACACGCTGCTGCTCAGCGGCAGGATGCTCACCGGCCGCGACGCCGCCCACAAGCGCATCCAGGACATGCTCGCGAAACTGGAAAAGGGAGAGGGCGAGCCGCTGCCGGTGGACTTCACGAACCGTGTCATCTACTACGTCGGCCCGGTCGACCCGGTACGAGATGAGGTGGTCGGCCCGGCGGGCCCGACCACCGCGACGCGCATGGACAAGTTCACCGAGACGATGCTGGCGAAGACGGGCCTGATCGCGATGATCGGCAAGGCCGAGCGCGGTCCGGTGGCGATCGAGGCGATCAGGAAGCACCGCAGCGCCTACCTGATGGCGGTGGGCGGCGCGGCGTACCTGGTCGCCAAGGCGATCAAGGCGGCGAAGGTCGTCGGCTTCGCCGACCTCGGCATGGAGGCGATCTACGAGTTCGACGTCAAGGACATGCCGGTGACGGTCGCCGTCGACAGCCAGGGCACGAGCGTGGCAAGATCCCGGTCGCCGTCGTCTGACCCCGGCGCGCGCGGTTGGACCCGTTCGTCCCCCTGCTGAAGTCGCTGGCGCTCGTGCCGGTGACGCTGCTGCCGATCATCAACCCGCTGACGGCGGCGCCCGTGTTTGCCGCCACCGTCGGCCACGACCGCGTCGTCGCCCGGCGGCTCGCGCGCCAAGTGGCGATCAACGCTTGGTTCGTGATCGTCGCGTCCCTGCTCGTCGGCAACGTCGTGCTCGACCTGTTCGGCATCTCGCTGCCGATCGTGCGCATCGGTGGCGGGCTGCTCGTCGCCTCGACCGCGTGGCGCATGCTCGCGAGCAACGCGGGCGATGACGTGCAGGCGGCGGCGGTGGAAGAGGCGAGCGCGCTGTCGGATGTCGAGATCATGCGCCGCAGCTTCTTCCCGATCACGTTCCCGTTGACGACCGGGCCGGGGACGATCGCGGCGTCGATCGCGCTCGGCGCGCAGATTCCGACCTCGCCGGTGATGTTCGTCGCTGGCGCCGGCGCCATGGCCTTGGGTGCCGCGGTCACGGCGCTCGTGCTCTACCTCGTGTTCGCGAACTCGGCGCGCGTGCTCGCCAAGCTCGGCGAGATCGGCACCCTCGTGATGATGCGGCTGCTCGCGTTCATGCTCCTTTGCATCGGCATCCAGTTCATCTGGACCGGATGGGCCGAGCTGAACGGCCTGCCGGGGTGACGATGCGTTCACGTCGGTACGTCGGCTCCCCGTGGCGCGTGCTCGTGGTCGCACTTGTGGTCGCACCTGTGGTCGCACTCGTCGCGGGCTGTGCGGGCGCGCCCGCGGTGCGCGTGCAGCAACTCGACACCGGTGTCACGTGCCCGTCGATCGGGCGCATGCCGCTGCCCGCTGACGCGCCGCCGGCGACGATCGTCGACCAGCGCCTCGACGCCGAGATCCTGCGCTGGCTCGCCGCGGCCGGCGTCGACACGAGGGCCGCGGCGCCGGCGTGCTGGGTGCGCCACTCGACGGCGACGCGGCTGGCGATCGCGCCGTCGTCGGGCGTGAGCGTCGGCGTGGGCGGGGGCTCGTGGGGGCGCTCGGGCTCGTCGGTGGGCGTCGGCGTCGGCATCACGCTGCCGGTGGGCGAGTCGTCGCGCCGCGACGTCGCGCTGACGATCGAGTTCATCGACGCGGCGAGGCGGCAGCAGGTGTGGGTCGGCACCCTCGACGACACGTTGCGCGCTGCGCCGAGCGACGCCGAGATCGCCGGCGCCGTCGACACGATCCTCGCCCGAGCGCGGCCGGTGCTGGCGCGCTGAGCGTGGCGGGGGCTGGGTTGTCGATCTTCGCCTTCTTCGAAAGCCGCATCCGCCCGACCGCGCGGCCGGGCAGCGCGCCGCCGCAGCGGCTGCTCGCGTTCTACTGGCACTACGTCCGGCAAGCGAAGGGCCTGTTCGGCGCGATGTTCGCCACCGGCCTGCTCGTGGCCGTGCTCGACACGCTGATCCCCGTCTTCATCGGCCGACTCGTCAGCCTGATGGAAACCGCCGACCGCGCCGCCGCGCTCGCCGACGCGCTGCCGATGCTGGCCGGCATGGCCCTGCTGGTGCTCGTCGGCCGGCCGGCGGCGCACCTGCTCGACAGCCTGGTGCGCAACAACGCCGTGCTGCCGGGCGTCACGAGCCTGATCCGCTGGCAGAGCCACTGGCACGTGGTGCGCCAGAGCTGGCCGTTCTTCCAGAACGACTTTGCCGGCCGCATCGCCAACCGCGTGATGCAGACGAGCAACGCGGTGCGCGAGAGCGTCGTCTCGAGCATCCGCGCGGTCTGGTACATCGCCGTCTACGGCCTGTCGGCGCTGCTGCTGATGAGCACCGCCGACTGGCGCCTGGCCGTGCCCACGGCGCTGTGGTTCGCCGGCTACGTGTTCTTCCTGCACCACTTCGTGCCGCGCATGCGCGACCTCGCCAAGGCGAGCAGCGAGCTGCGCAGCCTGGTGATGGGGCGGGTGGTCGACAGCTACACGAACATCCTCACCGTCAAGCTGTTCGCGCGCTCGCGCGACGAGGACGCCTACGTGCGCGAGGTCATCGACGAGCACACCGGCGCGATCGCGCGCCACATGCGGCTGATCACCACCTTCATGACGACGCTGTCGGTGCTCAACGCGCTGCTGCTCGTCGGCACGGCGGCGATCGGCATCGCGCTGTGGGGCAGCGGCCGCATCGACGCTGGCGCGGTGGCGATGGCGGTGCCGCTGGCGTGGACGATCGCCAACGTGGCCGGCTGGGTGAGCTGGGAGGTGACCGGCATCTTCGAGAACATCGGCGTCGTGCAGGAGGGCATGGAGACCATCGCCGTGCCCCACGGCATGACCGACGGCCCCGGGGCACGCGAGCTCCAGGTGAGGAGCGGCGAAGTCCGCTTCGACGACGTCACCTTCACCTACGGCCGCGACGACGGCAAGAAGGTGCTCGACGCGCTGAACCTCGTCGTGCGTCCCGGCGAGCGCGTGGGCCTCGTCGGGCGCTCCGGTGCGGGCAAGAGCACGCTCGTGAACCTGCTGCTGCGCTTCCACGACCTCGAGCACGGCAGCATCCGCATCGACGGCCAGGACATCCGCGACGTGACGCAGGAGAGCCTGCGCGCGGCGATCGGCATGGTGACGCAGGACACCTCGCTGCTGCACCGCTCGATCGCGGCCAACATCGGCTACGGACGGCCGGGGGCGACGATGCAGCAGATTGTCGCCGCGGCGACGAAGGCGCACGCGCACGAGTTCATCCTCGGCCTGCAGGACTGGAAGGGCCGCACCGGCTACGACGCCCACGTCGGCGAGCGCGGCGTCAAGCTCTCGGGCGGGCAGCGGCAGCGCATCGCGATCGCCCGCGTGATCCTGAAGGACGCGCCGATCCTCGTCCTCGACGAAGCCACCTCGGCGCTCGACAGCGAGGTCGAGGTGGCGATCCAGGACCAGCTGCTGGGGCTGATGGAAGGCAAGACGGTGGTCGCGATCGCGCACCGCCTGTCGACGATCGCGCGCATGGACCGGCTGATCGTGCTCGAGCAGGGCCGCGTCGTCGAGCAGGGCACGCACGCCGAGCTGCTGGCGCTCGACGGTCACTACGCGCGGCTGTGGGCGCACCAGAGCGGCGGCTTCCTGCCCGAGACGGTGGACGACGCCGCGACCGTGTCCGCCGCGACGGCGCAGCCCGCCACCGGGACCGCCGTGCCGGCGATCGGCGACGGGCCGGTCGGCGACGGGCCGGTCGACGACGGGCCGGTCGACGACATGCGTCCCGAGGAGCGCCCCGAGCCCGACGTGGACCTCGAGCCGCCGCCGGTGCGCGCCTGAGCGGCCGGTTCAGGCGTGGCCGGCCGGTGACGCGGGCGGCGCTGCGGGGGCCGGCAGGTGCACGACGCGCTGCGGGAACGGAATGTCGACCCCCAGCTCGCCGAGCCGGCGCAGGATCGCCAGGTTGACGTCCGAGCGCACGTTGGCCTGGCCGTTCTCGGGGTCGCCGATCCAGAAGAACACGGTCAGCTCGAGGCCGTCGGCGGCGAAGTTCGTCAGCCGCGTCGCCGGGCCGGGGTCGGCGAGCACGCGCGGCACCGACGTCACGGTGTCGGTGAGGTCCGCCATCACCGGCTGCACGTCGGTGCCGTAGGGCACCTGCACGACGGTGCTCAGCAGCACGTTGCGGTCGGCGAACGACAGGTTCTCGATGCGTTGCGTGATCAGCATCTCGTTCGGCACGATCGACTCGCGGCCACCGAGGCTGCGGATCAAGGTGTAGCGCGTGTTGATGTCGGTGATGCGGCCTTCGAAGTTGTCGACCTTGACGACATCGCCGATGCGCAGCGACCGCTCGGCAAGGATCACGAAGCCGCTGACGTAGTTCGCCGCCAGCTTCTGCAGGCCGAAGCCGATGCCCACGCCGATCGCGCCGCCGAGCACGCCGAGCGCGCCGAGCGCGCGTCGCGTTGGCCGCCATCTTGCGCACCGACACTTCGGACGCCGGTCGCGCGTCGAGGTCCCTGAGCAGTCGCGCCTCGATCGCCGACGAGATCCACAGCATCACCAGCAGCACGACGGCGGCGCCGATCGCACCTTCGAGCACCGCGCGCAGCGACAGCGTCACGCCGCCGAACTGCCAGGTCAGCGCCTCGAGCTCGGCGAGCACGGCCGGCAGCAGGTCGGTGAGCCACAGCACGAGCCCGATCCACACCAGCCACGAGAACGTGCGCTCGAACGCGCGCACGACGCCCGAGCTCGGGAAGGCGGCACGCAGCACGCGCACGCCGACGCGGATGATCAGCAGCGACCACATCACCGGCAGCGCGAGCCGGAACAGCGCCGCCGGCAGCACGTCCTGCGTCGCCCAGCGCATCGCGAGCGCGAACAGCAGCGCGAACAGCGGGAACAGCACCCCGTCGACGACGCCGCGGCCGAACCAGATGCTGCCCTGGCGCGGCTGCGGGCCGCGCAGCAGGCGCACGACGCCCCAGGCGAGGGCGAAGCACAGCCCGAGCAGCGCGAGCTCGACCAACGACGATGGGCTCAGCAGCCGATCGACCCAGCGCTCCAGGTCCTGTGAGCGCTCTGGCGCGGCGGCGGCCTCGCTCATGGATCGTCCCGGCGCGTCGGCGCGCCGAACGCCGGGCTCATGCCGCGACGTCGGCGAGCACGCGCAGGTGAGCCGCGACGCTTCGCGCCAGCGCCGACAGGCTGTAGCCGCCCTCGAGGCACGAGACGATGCGCCCGTTCGCGTGGTGGTCGGCGAGCATCTTCAGGCGCCGCGTGATCCACTCGTAGTCGGCCTCGGTCAGGCCGAGCTGGCCGAGCTCGTCCTCGCGGTGGGCGTCGAACCCGGCCGAGATGAACAGCATCTGCGGGCGGAACGCCTCCAGGCGCGGGAACCACATCATCTCGATGATCTCGCGCACCTCGCCGCCGCGCGTGTACGGCGGAATCGGCACGTTGACCATGTTGGTGCCCATCGGCACCGCGCCCGAGCCGGGGTACAGCGGGTGCTGGAAGAAGCTCGCCATCAGCACGCGCTCGTCGCCGGCGACGATGTCCTCGGTGCCGTTGCCGTGGTGGACGTCGAAGTCGACGATCGCCACCCGCTCGAGGCCGCGCACGTCGAGCGCGTGGCGCGCGGCGACGGCGACGTTGTTGAAAAAGCAGAAGCCCATCGTCTGGTCGCGCGTCGCGTGGTGGCCCGGCGGGCGCACGGCGCAGAACGCGTTGCGCGCCTTGCCGTCGAGCACGAGGTCGGTCGCGGCCACGGCGGCGCCGGCGGCGCGCAGCGCGGCCTGCCAGGTGTGCGGGTTGGCGATCGTGTCGGGGTCGAGCGCCTTCGTCGCGCCTTCCTCGGCGAGGCGCCCGAGGAGGTCCTTCAGCTCCATGACGTAGTGCACGCTGTGCGCCCGCTGCAGCTGCTCGAGCGTCGCGAGCGGCGGCTCGTGATGCTCCAATGCAATGTCCAGCCCCGTGGCCAGGAGGTGGTCGGCGATCGCGTCGAGCCGCTGCGGGCACTCCGGATGCCCGGGGCCCATGTCGTGGGTGCGGCAGTCCGGGTGGCTGAAAAAGGCTGTACTCATGAAGCTTGTCTCGTCCGAAGTTATCGTGGGCCGGATGCAGCCGCCGCTCACCGCCCAGCTTGCGCGCCTCGTCGATCAGATTAGCACGATCGTCGTCGGCAAACGGCCGCAGATTGTCGACGGCGTGGCGTGTCTGCTCGCCGGCGGCCACCTGCTGATCGAAGACGTGCCCGGCGTCGGCAAGACGACGCTCGCGCACACGCTCGCCGTCTCGCTCGGCCTGAGCTTCAACCGCGTGCAGTTCACCGCCGACCTCATGCCCAGCGACCTCACTGGCGTCACGGTCTACGAGCGCAGCCGCGAGTCGTTCGTGTTCCACCCGGGGCCGGTGTTCACGCAGGTGCTGGTGGCCGACGAGATCAACCGCGCCGGCCCGAAGACGCAGAGCGCGCTGCTCGAGGCGATGGAGGAGCAGCAGGTCTCGGTCGACAACCAGACGCGCGCGCTGCCGCGGCCGTTCTTCGTCATCGCGACGCAGAACCCCGGCGACCAGCTCGGCACCTACCCGCTGCCCGAGAGCCAGCTCGACCGCTTCCTGATGTGCATCACGCTCGGCTACCCCGACCGCGCGAGCGAGCGCGCGCTGCTTGCCGGCGAGGACCGGCGCCGCCTCGTGCAGCAGCTGGGCGCGGTGATGACGCCGGCCGAGCTCGTGGCAGCGCAGCAGCAGGTGCTCGCGGTGCACGCCTCCGACGCGCTGCTCGACTACCTGCAGGCGCTGATCGCCGCCACCCGCAACGGCCAGTGGTTCGTCGAGGGGCTGAGCCCGCGCGCCGGCATCGCGGTGCTGCGCGCGGCGAAGGCGAAGGCGCTGATCGACGGCCGCGACTACGTCGCCCCCGACGACGTGCAGGCGATCCTGCCGCAGTGCGTCGCGCACCGGCTGCAGCCGGTGGCCGGGGCCGGGCGCGGGCGCGTCGAGCAGGTGCGCGCGATGGTCGAAGCCGTCGCGCTGCCCTGAGGGCGTCGCAGTGGCGAGCCTCGCCTGGCCCGGCGTCGCGCCGCTGCGCCGGCGTGTGCGTCAGTGGTGGCTGCAGCGGCTGCCGCGCACCGACCTGTGGACGCTGACGCAGCGCAACATCTACATCCTGCCGACGCGCGCCGGGCTGCTGTTCGCGTTCACCCTGCTGCTGATGCTGGTGGCGTCGATCAACTACCAGCTCAACCTCGGCTACGTGCTGACCTTCCTGCTCGCCGGCGCAGGCATCGTGTCGATGCACGTCACGCATAACACGCTGCGCGGGCTCACGCTGCAGCTGCGCACGCCGCCGCCCGGCTTCGCCGGCGAGGCGGTCACGCTCGAGGTCGTGCTGACGAGCCCGACGCACGAGCGCCACGGCGTCGGCGTGACCTTCGACGGCCCGCACGCGCTCGAGCACGAGAGCTGGGTCGACGTGCCGGCGCAGGGGCAGGCGAGCGCACACCTGACGTGGACGCCACCGCACCGCGGCCGTCACGACCTGCCGACGATCCGCGTCGACACACGCTTCCCGTTCGGGCTGTTCCGCGCCTGGTCGCTGTGGCGACCGCGCGCGCAGGTGCTCGCCTGGCCGGCGCCCGAGCGCCCCGCCGCACCGCTGCCGGCGCCGCAGCCGAAGGCCGGCGCGCCGCTGGCCGGCGCGCG
>JALOSD010000179.1 GCA_025458585.1 Burkholderiaceae bacterium
TGACCGGCGCGACGATCAACGGCGACCTGCAGTTCGAGCGCAATGCCGCGGCGCTGATCGCGCAGGGCAACCGTGTCGGCGGCAACATTCAGGTGGTGGGCAACCGCGGCGGCGTCACGCTCGACGACAACCGCGCGGCCGGCAACCTGCAGTGCAAGGAGAACGCGCCCGCCCCGCGCGGCAGCGGCAACGCGGCCGCGTCGATCGAGGACCAGTGCCGCACGATGGCGCCGGCCGCCGTCACCGTGGTCGACCAGCCGCTGAATCCGCCGACCGCCCCCGTGCCCGGCAGCACCACGACGACGCTGCCGAACGTCGTGTTCGCCGAGGGCAGCAACGTGACCTGCCGCGACATGGCGCTCGGCGCGCAGCGCTACGCCAACGTCGACGTGCCGTCCGGCTCGCGCTGCGAGCTCGCCGGCACGCGGCTGAGCGGCAACCTGGGGCTCGGCCGCGGCGCGTCGGTGGACGTGCGCGCGGCGACGATCGCCGGCAGCCTCCAGGGCCAGGAGCCTGCCGCCGTCACCGTCGACGGCGGGCGCATCGACGGCTCGGTGCAGCTCGAGCGCGGCCGCGCCGTGACGCTGAACGGTGTCGGCATCGGCGGCTCGGTGCAGCTGAAGGAGAACGCGAGCCTGCTGTGGCTGCAGGGCCTGCGCGTGCGCGGCGACATCCAGCTGTTCGACAACGTCGGCGGCGCGACGCTGCACGGCAACGACGCCGGCGGCAACCTGCAGTGCAAGGGTAACCAGCCGGCACCGACCGGCAGCGGCAACCTCGCAGCCTCCAAAGAGGACCAGTGCCGCGCGCTGTGACGGCACCGCCGCGCGGCGCGCCCGCCGGTGGCTACCTGCCGCCCTGCGCCGCCTGGTCGAGCACCGCGAGCTGCAGCCGCAGCAGGCGCAGCTGCAAGTCGACGTCGCGCACCTCGGGGTGGGCGGGCGTGTAGCGCTGCAGCAGCGTGGCGCGCCGGGCTTCGAGCGAGCGGACGTGCTGCTCGATCTCGTCGCGGCTGCGCAGCGGCGGCGCCGGCACCGCGGTGACGTAGCGCTCGAGCAGCTCGATGCGGCCCTCCAGCTGGCTCAGGCGCTGCTCGAGCGCGACGACCTCCGGGTTCGGCGACGGCGGGGCGGCGCATCCCGCCAACGCCAGCAAGGCCGTCGCGACGGCGGCCCGAGCGTGCCAGCCACGGCGAGGCGGCCTCGAGGCTCCGATCGCGGGCCCGATGATGGCGTGGACGACGGGACGCATGGCCGAGTGTCGCCGGCCCGCCACCGGCCGGCAACCACGGCCGCCGTTCGTCAGTCGCGCCGCAGCACGCCGAACGCGAACTTGCGCCCGTAGCCCTGCTTGATCGCGAGGTGAATCCAGGTCATCGCGAACGGCTCGAGGTAGCGGGCGGCAGCGAGCGGGCCGAGATCGACGGCATCGAAGCCGATCAGCGTCGCGAGCGCCATGACGCGCCGGCGGGCCTCGGCGTCGTCGCCGCACACGGGCATGAACGGCGCGCCGCCGGGATAGCGCGTGTCGGCCATGTTCTCGGCCCCGGTGGTGTTGAAGGCCTTGACGACGCGCGCGCCCCTGGCCAGCTTCGCCAGCTCCTCGGCGCCGGAGGTGGTCGTGCCGACGCTCAGGCCCGCGAGGCCCGGCGCGAGCGGGTTGGTGGCGTCGACCAGGATCGTGCCCTGCCAGTCGGGCACGCCGTGCGCGATCGCCGCGAGCGCGCCGTACGGCACGGCGAGGATCACCACGTCGCTCGCGGCCGCGGCTTCGGCCGTCGTCGTCACGCGTGCCCGCACTCCGAGCGCGGCCACGGTCTCGGCGTAGCGCGCCGGCTCGGGCACGCCGAAGACGACCGCTTCACCGCGCTGCGTGAACGCACGGCCGAGTGCCATGCCGACGTTGCCGGCGCCGATGATCGAGATGCTCATGGTCTGCTCCTGTGGTGGGTGCTCAGGTGGTGCTGCGCTGCGGATAGATCCACGGCGCGAGTCGTCTCGTGATCGCCGGCATGACCCACCAGGTCATCAGCGCGACCTCGATCGCGATCGTGACGAACAGGCGCACCGGATCCGGCGTCGCGAACGGCAGCTGCGAGAACGCCGCGTCGACGACGCTGCCGACCGCCAGCACGAGGCCGAAGACGACCAGCGTCATCACCACCGCCATGCGCGAGCGCGAGGGCTGCGGCGCGAGTCGAAGCGCACCGCGCTGACGTACTCGCGCGCACCGGTCGCGGCGGGGCGCTGGGTCGTCACGCCGAGGTAGCCCGGCAGGTGCCGCGCGTCGGCCTGAAGGCGCTGCAGCCAGGCCTCGTAGTCGCGCTCGCGGCCAGGCCTGACGCGGCGCCGGATGACGACGGTGACCGCTTCGGGCGAGCCGCCGCCGTCCGCCGTGGCCATCAGCGCCCCAGCGCCTCGACGACCAGCCGCGCCGTCTCCTCGCCCGAGAAGTTCTGCTGTCCGGTCACGAGGTTGCCGTCGCGCACGGCAAAGCCGCGCCACAGGCCGGCCTGCACGAAGTTGGCGCCGATCGCCTTCAGCCGGTCCTCGATGCGCCAGGGCATCACGTGCTTGCCGCGCGGCAGCATGCCGTACGACCAGACGGCGTTGTCGGCGAAGTCCTCCTCGACGTTGGCGAAGCCGGTCACCGTCTTGCCCTTGGCCAGGTACTCGCCGTCGCTGCCCCTTGCGTAGGCGAGGACCGCCACGCCGTGGCACAGCGCTGCGGCGACCTTGCCAGCCTCGTGGAACTCGACGAACTTGCGGTGCAGGCCGGTGGCCTGCTCGAACGTGAACATCGGTGCCTGGCCGCCGGCGACGACGATGGCGTCGAACGCCCCAACGTCGATCTCGGCGACCGGCTTCGTGTGGTCCACCAGCGCGCGCAGCTCGGGGGTGTGGATGAAGCCCTGGCTGACGAGATCGGTCCTGCTGTAGCCGCTGACGTCGCTGGGGTCGCTCATGGCGTCGGCCTCGCACTTGCCGCCCTGCGGGCTGAAGATCTCGACCTCGTAGCCGACTTCGGTGAACACGTGGTAAGGGTGGGTCAGCTCGCTCCACCAGAAGCCCACGGGCCAGGCGGTGGTGGTGGAAACGGCCGGGTTGGCGATCACGATGGCCACGCGCCTGCGGGCCTTCGGGTGGCGAACGTTCGGGTCCTTGAGGCTCATCTCGGCTCCAGACGGTTGACGGATGGCCGGCAGTCTGGGGCTTGCCTGCGAATGGATAAATACATTCCAATGCGACGCTCTGTTGCCACGTGAGTCAACAATGGACCTGCCTGCCCTCCAGGCCTTCGTCAAGGTCGTGCAGACCGGCAGCTTCACGCGCGCCGCCGACGCGCTGCACACGCAGAAGGCGCATCTGTCGCGGGTCGTCAGTCAGCTCGAGCATGAGCTGGGGGTGCGGCTGCTCGAGCGCACGACGCGCTCGCTGTCGCTGACCGAGATCGGGCGCGAGTTCTTCGAGCGCGCGGTGGGCATCCTGGCCTCGGTCGACGACGCGCGGCACGCGATCCAGAAGGCGCAGGGCGAGCCTCGCGGCACGCTGAAGCTGACCTGCGGCGTCGAGTTCGGCATGATCGCCGTCAGCGGCTGGATCGGCCGCTACCTGCAGCGTCACCCGCAGGTGCGCGTCGACGCCGACTTCACCGGCCGCCTCGTCGACATCGTGCACGAGGGCTTCGACCTCGCGATCCGCGTCGGGCCGCTGGCCGACTCGACACTCGCCGCACGCCGGCTCGGCGAGCTGACGTACGGCCTGTTCGCATCGCCCGACTACCTCGCGCGCCGCGGCCCGCCGGGGCAGCCGGCCGACCTGCACGCGCACGACGTGCTGGCCTTCTCCGGCGGCAGCCATCAGGCGACGTGGACGCTGTCACGCGGCGATCGGCACGAACGCGTGGCGCTGCAGCAGCGCCTGAAGGCCAACAACGTGTTCGCCGTGCGGGACGCCGCCATGGCCGGCCTGGGCGTCGCGCAGTTGCCCCTGGTTGTGGCCGGCCCGGCGCTGCAGGCCCGCCAGCTGCAGCCGGTGCTGCCGGGCTGGTCACCGCCCGGTGTGCCGGTGCATGCCGTCTTCGCGAGCGCGCGCTACCTCACGCCGAAGGTGCGCGGCTTCATCGACCTGGCCGTGGAGGCGATGCGATCAGCCACCCCATGATGGACGCCGGGATCGCCGAGCACAGGCGCGCGGAGGGCCCAAAAAGGAACGCCCAACCGATGGAGTTTGGGCGTTGAATGGTGCTGGTTCGAGCCTAACACGATGGGAACTGCACTAGCCCCAGGTTCGGAGATGCGCGGTGATGCTCCGTACTTCGCGGGCTTCAGCGGTGTCGAGGCGACGACCCGCATCCACCCACATCGCGCCCCTGGCGGCCACAGGCCCTCCGGGCCGCCGGCGATACAGGAAATGTGATCAGCGAAGTCGAGCAGGCCGAACGGTGGAACCTCAGCCCGAAAACGCTCCAGCGTTGACGTAGCAAAGGCCGGGGGCCCCGGTTCATGAAGATGTCCAAGCGCGTCGTCTACCCGATGGACGAGGTCCTCGACTTCGAGTCTCAAGCCCTGCGGGCCTCGACCCGGGAGAGTGCCGGCGACGTCGTCCGCCCGAACGGCTCGAACCTGATGGACCCGCGCGAGATCGCGCACGTGACCGGGCTGCCCCTGTACATCTTCAGCCACAAGCAGAAGCGGGACTCGCTCGGCGTCCCGCATCGTCGGGTTCAGAAACTGATCCGGTTCGACCGCAACGAGGTGAAGGCGTGGGCCAGGCGCTGGTTGCAGGATGCCAGAGACCAAGGCACCGACGCGAAGGCCGACCCGGCAGTCCAGTACCGGTCGTTGCAGCAGGCTCTGGCATCGTTGCCGGCTTGATCCCCAGAAGGCAATGCATACGCATTACTCTCTGCACAGAGCATTCCAGCCGGAGAAGCGCCATGCCCGCCACCATGCAAGTCGAATCGACGCTCACCGACCGCTATCAGACCACCGTGCCTGAGATGGTGCGCCGGGCCCTGCGCCTGGGCAAGCGCGACAAGATCCACTACACGATCCGTCCAGACGGCGAGGTCGTGCTCACGCGCGCGGCTGCCGGCGAGGGCTACGATCCTGCACTGGCGCCGTTCCTCGGCTTCCTGGCCCGGGACCTGGCCGAGCACCCCGAGCGGCTCCAGGCCGTGGACGCCGGTCTGGCGCAGCGCATCCAGGCTCTGGTCGGCGGTGTCGAGGTCGATCTGGACGCGCCGCTGTCGGCGGACGATGAATGAGTGGCCGAACGGGCGAGGT
Organism: Burkholderiaceae bacterium; assembly: GCA_025458585.1. Classification (GTDB taxonomy): domain Bacteria; phylum Pseudomonadota; class Gammaproteobacteria; order Burkholderiales; family Burkholderiaceae_C; genus Calidifontimicrobium. The sequence goes on from JALOSD010000179.1 coordinate 5,288, forward strand.
CAGGCCGCTGGTCGTCAACGGCTGGACCCTCTTCGCTCACCCGATCTTCCTTGACCAACTGGATGCCCTGACCGCGCAGGTCGAGGCGCTCAAGCGCAAGGACCCGCCCGGCTACGTCAAGAAGAACGCCGCCAAGCGCCTGGCCGCCATCGCCAAGCTGGCATTCGAGGTGATTCCGCAGGACCCCGCCCGGCCGGAGTACCGCCAGGGCAACACGCTCGGCGACGAGCACAAGCACTGGTTCCGGGCCAAGTTCTTCCAGCATTACCGGTTGTTCTTCCGGTTCCACGCCCAAGCCAAGGTGATCGTATTCGCCTGGGTCAACGACGAGGGCACGTTGCGGGCCTACGAGAGCGCCGACGACGCTTACCGCGTGTTCCGCAGGATGCCCGACAGCAGCCGGCCGCCGTCGGATTGGGGCCAGCTGCTGGCCGAAGCACGTGCCGAGTCGGAGCGCCTCGGCCGACTGGCGTCAGGCAGCGCACGCACAAGTCCGTGATTCTTCGACCTGCCAGGCCATACGGTTTGCTGTATCGGACTGGGTGGGCGGGAGCAACGCTCGGACTGAATACCTACCGATTCCCACCACTTCCTCGCAAACCCGAAGAAATGGAGTGGTGGCAAGGGCTCCATCACAGGACGGGCTGGGGGCCGCACGGGCAGTGTCAATCGGCTGATCGACACCGGCGGTTACTGCCGGAGTTACTCCACCACCTCCGGC
>JALOSD010000180.1 GCA_025458585.1 Burkholderiaceae bacterium
GCGTCGGCCGGCACCAGCGCGTCGGGGATCTTGACGCGCTCGCCGACCTCGATGCCGCTGCCGGTGATCGCGTCGTACTTGTCGTTGCTCATGCTCACCAGCCGGTGGATCTTGCGGATGCCGAGCCAGTGCAGCACGTCGGGCATCAGCTCCTGGAAGCGCATGTCCTGTACGCCGGCCACGCACTCGGTGCGCAGGAAGTAGGTGGCCGCCGAGTCGCCGCCCTGCTGGCGCTTGCGCGCGTTGTAGACGAGGAACTTGGTCACCTCGCCGAGCGCGCGGCCCTCCTTGCGGCTGTAGGCGATCAGGCCCGATCAGGCCCACGCCGCCCTGCTGCGCGCCCTGGATGCACTCCTCGATCGCGTGCGTCAGGTACGGGCGGCAGGTGCAGATGTCGCTGCCGAACACGTCGGAGCCGTTGCACTCGTCATGTACGCGCGCCGTGAGCGTCACGGCGGGGTCGGCGAGGTCGCGCACGTCGCCGAACACGTACAGCGTCTGGCCGCCGATCGGCGGCAGGAACACCTCGAGGTCGCTGCGCGTGACGAGCTCGGGGTACATGCCGCCCGTCTCCTCGAACAGCGCGCGGCGCAGGTCGGCCTCCGACACGCCGAAGCGCTTGGCGACGCCGGGCAGCCACCACACCGGCTCGACGGCGATCTTGGTCACCACCGCGGACGCGTCGTCGAGCAGGACGCGGCCGTCGACCCGAAGCCGCTGGAACGCGAGCGCCTGCTTCACCTCGGGCAGGTGGATGTGCGCCTTCGTCACCGCGATCGTCGGGCGGATGTCGTAACCCTGCGCGAGATAGTCGGCGAACACCTGCTGCACGCTCGCGCCCCAGGGGTCGATCGAGACGATCTTGCCGGCGTCGCCCCACTGCGGGTAGGGGCCGATCGGGTCGGTCGGCGCGGTGTTCGTCAGGTCGGCACGGTGGCCGCGCGGCAGGTTGCCCGCGGCCACCGCGAGCGCGCGGTAGACGCCGTAGCTGCCGCTGTGCGTGCCGATCACGTTGCGCTGGCGGCGGTTCGTCGTCGTGCCGACGACGGGCCCGCGCTCCATCGGGTCGGCGGCGCCCCAGACGATCGCCGGCGCGCCGGCGGCGCCCTGGCCGGGGTGCGAGGTCAGGCGGATGTGGCGGGGGGCGACGGGCGGCGTGGCGGCCATCGGCGGGGCTCCGTTGCGGTCGTTGCCAAGGGCGCGAGGATACGCCCGGCGCCGCGACGCCGTGCACGGGAAAAGGCGGCCACGGGGGGTCAGCCGCCCGTCGGCGGCGCCCAGCGCCGCGGTGCCCACAGCGGGCGGCTGCGGGTGCCGAGGCGCCGATGACGCCGCCGGCGCATGCACCGGGCTTGCGCCGCGTCAAGGCCCGTGGCCCGCGGCGGCGGGATGCTCGGCCTTCGACCATGGCCGGAGGGGCCGCGATGAACAGCCTGACCAAGCTCGCGCTCGGCCTGATGGGCCAGCTCAAGCCGAGGCACACCGACGGCGAGCCCGCCGAGGCCTGGACGCTGCCGCCGCCGCAGGTGCTTGGCGGTGTGCCGCTGATGGAGGCGCTGTCGCGTCGCGAGTCGACGCGCGCGTTCGACCCCGAGCCGCTCGCGCCGCAGGTGCTGTCGGACCTGCTGTGGGCGGCGGCCGGCATCAATCGCGCGTCGCTCGGCGGGCGCACGGCGCCGAGCGCGTTGAACGCGCAGGAGGTGCTCGTCTACGCCGCGCTGCCCGGCGGCCTGTACCGCTACGACCCGGCGCCGCACGCGCTGCACCTCGTCACCGCCGACGACGTGCGCCGCGTGACCGGCTACCAGGACTTCGTCGACACCGCCCCGCTCGACCTGATCTACGTCGCCGACCACGAGCGCATGAAGCTCGTGCCGGCCGGCCAGCGCGAGGCCTTCGCGTTCGCCGCCGCCGGCGCGATGGCGCAGAACGTGTACCTGTTCTGCGCGTCGGCCGGGCTCGGCGCCGTGATCCGCGCCTGGTTCGACCACCGCGCGCTGGCTGAAGCGATGGGGCTCGACGCCGAGCGCCAGCTGCTGCTCGCGCAGACGGTGGGCCGGCCGGGGGGCGCCCGGTGAGTGTGTTCGAAGCTGCCGGCGTGCCGGGCGAGCACCTGATCGACAGCATCCGTGCGGTCACCGAGTGGGCGGCGCTGGGCATCGAGATCGTGGGCGTCGTCGTCATCGTCGCCGGCGTGCTGCGCGTGGCGATCACGCGCGGCACCGTGCGTTTCCTGCTGCGCATCGACGACCCCGGTGCCTACGACAGCTACAAGCACCAGATCGGCCGCTCGCTGCTGCTCGGGCTGGAGTTCCTCGTCGCGGCCGACGTCGTGCGCACCGTCGCCCTCGAGCCGACGCTCACCAACGTCGCGGTGCTCGGCCTGCTCGTGCTCGTTCGCACGTTCCTGAGCTGGACGCTGAGCGTCGAGATCGAGGGCCGCTGGCCGTGGCAGTCGCGGCACATCTCGGGCGAGGGCCCGCCGGGCGGCTCGCCGCACCGGTAAAGTCCCCCGAACCGATGAGTGATGCCCCAGCCCCGCGTCGCGTTTCGCGCCGTGACGCCCGCCGCAAGGCGCTCGCCGTCGCGCTCGGCGCGCTGACGCTCACGGCCGCGCCGATGATGGCCCGTGCGATCGAAGAGCCGCCGTACCGCGTCGTGCAGTCGTTCGACGGCTTCGAGGTGCGCGAGTACCCGCCGTACCTCGTCGCCCAGGTCGTCGTCCCCGGCCCGGCCGACCAGGCGGGCAACCAGGGCTTCCGCATCCTCGCCGGCTACATCTTCGGCAAGAACATGGGCGAGCGGAAGATCGCGATGACGGCGCCGGTGACGCAGGCGCCGGCGCCGCAGCAGATCGCGATGACCGCACCGGTGACGCAGGCGCCGGCCGAGGGCGGCTTCGTCGTCCAGTTCGTGATGCCGGCCGGCTTCACGCTCGACACCCTGCCCGAGCCGCTCGACCCGCGCGTCGAGCTGCGCGAAGTGCCGGCGGCGCGCTACGCGGTGATCCGTTACTCGGGCACCTGGTCCGAGGCCAACTACGACAAGCACCTGGCCCAGCTGAGGCAGGCCACCGAGGCCGCCGGCCTGCGCGTCATCGGCAGCCCCGTCTACTCGCGCTACAACGGCCCGATGACGCCCTGGTTCATGCGCCGCAACGAGATCTGGCTGCCTTTGGGCTGACCCGCCGAAGCGAAGCGGCATCATGGGCGTCTTCCCGCAGGAGAGACGCCCGATGGCCGACACCGCCGCCCGCCGCCGACCGACCGCCCTCGTCACCGGTGCCTCGTCGGGCATCGGCGAGGCCCTGGCGCACCGCTTCGCACGGGGCGGGCACGACCTCGTGCTCGTCGCGCGCACCCGCGAGCGCCTGCAGGCGCTCGCGGCGGCGCTGGAGGCGACGCACGGCGTCAAGGCCCGGGTCGCGGTCGCGGACCTGTCGCGGCTCGAGGCGGCGGTCGAGCTCGCCGCGGCGATGAGGCGGGCGCGGCGGCCGGTCGACGTGCTCGTCAACTGCGCCGGCGTGCTGCACGTCGGCGCCTTCGCCGGTGCACCCCCGGCACGCCACCGCGCGTTGGTCGACCTGAACGTTGCGGCGCTGACCGGGATGCTCGCGCACTTCGTGCCGCCGATGGTCGCGCGCGGGCGTGGCCGCGTGCTCAACGTGGCGTCGATCGCGTCGTTCCAGCCCGTCCCGGGGCTGGCCACCTACGCGGCGACCAAGGCCTACGTGCTGTCGCTGACGGAGTCGCTGGCCGAGGAGCTTCAGGGCACCGGCGTCACCGTGACGGCGCTGTGCCCCGGCATCACGGCGACGCACATGCTCGACGCCGCCACGCGCGACCACGCCGCGCTGCGCGCGCTGCCGGCGTGGGTCGTCGGCGACGCCGACGCGGTCGCCGACGAGGGCTTCGACGCCTGCCTGGCCGGCGAGGTGATCCGCGTGCCGGGCCTGCTCAACCGCGCCACCGTCGCCGCGGGCCGCGCGCTGCCCAAGTGGCTGCTGCGGCGCGTCAGCGGCGCCGTGTCGCGGCGGCTGGTCTGACGCGCGCGCCGCCGGCACGGTCGCTGGCAGGGCGGGGCGACGGGGCCTCGTGATGCGTCGGGTCCGAATCGCAGGCGGGGCGGCTGGCGTCGACCCCAAGCGGTGCGTTGACATCGCCAAAGGCCAACCGACTTCTGACTCCGCTATAGAGCGAGCTTCATCCCAATATGGCTAGGCGCGAACCCAAGGGCAGCGTAGAACCGA
>JALOSD010000181.1 GCA_025458585.1 Burkholderiaceae bacterium
GTCGAGGCGATCCGCGCCTTCACCGGGCGGCTCGCGATCCTCGGCGTGTGCCTGGGGCACCAGGCGATCGGCGCGGCGCTGGGCGGCAGGATCGTGCGCGCGAAGCAGCAGATGCATGGCAAGACGAGCAGCGTCACGCACGACGGGCAGGGCGTCTTCGACGGACTGCCCAATCCGTTCACCGTGATCCGCTATCACTCGCTGGTGATCGAGCGCGCGACGCTGCCCGAGTCGCTGATGATCACGGCGACGTCGGAGGACGACGAGATCATGGGCGTGCGCCACCGCGAGCTTGCCGGCAGCACGACGCCGCTCGAAGGCGTGCAGTTCCACCCCGAGTCGATCCTGACCGAGCACGGCCACGCGCTGCTGCGCAACTTCCTGCGCATCAGCCGCGAGGCCGCAACGCTGTGAATGCCATGACGCGACCGGCGCCGGGCCGCCCCAAGCCGGGCGTGATCCTCTTGGGGGATCGAGCGGCGTACCCGCCGATCGAGGGAGTGACGTGACCACCGTCGACCTGCGCAGCGACACGGTGACGCGGCCGACACCGGCGATGCGCGCCGCGATGGCCGCGGCCGACGTCGGCGACGACGTGTTTGGCGACGACCCGACCGTCAACGCGCTGCAGCAGCGCATGGCGGCGCTCACCGGCATGGACGACGCGCTGCTGATGCCCACGGGCACGCAGAGCAACCTGTGCGCGCTGATGGCGCACTGCGAACGCGGCGACGAGTACCTCGTCGGCCAGATGGCGCACACCTACCGCTACGAGGGCGGCGGCGCCGCGGTGCTCGGCAGCATCCAGCCGCAGCCGCTGGCGCAGGACGCGCAGGGGCTCATGAGCCTGGCCGACATCGCCGCCGCGATCAAGCCCGACGACGCGCACTTCGCGCGCACGCGGCTGCTGTGCCTGGAGAACACGTGGAACGGGCACCCGATGCCCGCAGCCTATCTCGCCGAGGCCACGGCGCTGGCGCGCTCGCGCGGCCTGGCGTGCCACCTCGACGGCGCGCGCGTGCTCAACGCCGCGGTGCACGCCGCCGGGCCCGGCGGCGACCCGTTCGCGGCGCTGCGCGACATCGTGCGCCCCTTCGACAGCGTCTCGGTGTGCTGCTCGAAGGGACTGGGTGCGCCGGTCGGTTCGGTGCTGTGCGGCTCGCGGGCGCTGATCGCGCGGGCGCGCCGCTGGCGCAAGGTGGTGGGCGGCGGGATGCGCCAGGCCGGCGTGCTCGCCGCAGCGATCGACCACGCGCTCGACCACCACGTGCACCGCCTGCGCGACGATCACGCGCGCGCCGCGCGACTGGCCGACGGCCTGCGCGGCCTGCCCGGCGTCACGGTGCGCTCGGCGGCGACCAACATCGTGTTCGTCGACGTCGAAGGCGGCCGTGGTGCCGAGTTGCTGGCGCATCTGGCGTCGCGCGGCATCCTGGCCACCGGCCTGATCGGACTGCGCCTCGTCACGCACCTGGACGTCGACGACGATGGCGTTGCCCGCACCGTCGCCGCGGTACGCGAGTTCTGCGAGCGACCCGCCGGGGCCGCAGCCGCCGTGGCGCCGCACGCCCCGTACTGATTCCCGACCGACCGCGAGGAGACCCCCGTGCCGATCACCAACACCGAAGCCCTGACGCGCGTCATCGAGCACCGCGAGATCTTCCACGACGAGATGCTCGCGCTGATGCGCCGCATCATGAGCGGCGAAATGTCGCCGGTGATGATCGCGGCGCTGACGATCGGGCTGCGTGTCAAGAAGGAGACGATCGGCGAGATCGCCGCTGCCGCGCAGGTGATGCGCGAGTTCGCGACGCCGGTCGCGGTGGCCGACCGCACGCACCTGGTCGACATCGTCGGCACCGGCGGCGACAGCTCGCACACGTTCAACATCTCCACCGCCTCGACCTTCGTCGTCGCCGCCGCCGGCGCGCGCGTGGCCAAGCACGGCGGGCGCAGCGTCAGCTCCACCAGCGGCAGCGCCGACGTGATGGAGGCGCTCGGCGCGCACATCATGCTCACGCCCGAGCAGGTCGGCCAGTGCATCGCCGAGACCGGCGTGGGCTTCATGTTCGCGCCCAACCACCACCCGGCGATGAAGCACGCCGCGCCGGTGCGCAAGGAACTCGGCGTGCGCACCCTCTTCAACATCCTCGGGCCGCTGACCAACCCGGCCGGCGCGCCGAACCAGCTGCTCGGCGTGTTCCACCCCGACCTGGTCGGCATCCAGGTGCGGGTGCTGCAGCGCTTGGGCAGCGAGCACGTGATGGTCGTCTACGGCATGAACGGCATGGACGAGGTGTCGCTGTCGGGCGAGACGCTGGTCGGCGAACTGAAGGACGGCAGCGTCAAGGAGTACGTCGTCCACCCGAGCGACTTCGGGCTGCCGGTGTACGACTCGCGCGTGCTGAAGGTGGCCAACAAGGAGGAGTCGGTGGCGTGCATCCAGCGCGCGCTGGCCAACGAGGACGGCCCGGTGCGCGACATCGTGTTGCTCAACGCCGGTGCGGCGCTGTACTGCGCCAACGTTGCCGGCACGATCGCCGACGGCGTCAAGCTCGCCCGCGAGGCGGTGGCCTCGGGGCGCGCGCTGGCCAAGCTCAGCCAGTTCGTCGCCGCGACGAACCGGCTGCGCGCGGCATGAGGCTGGGCGCGCCGAGCCTCCAGCAACTCGTGCGTCAGGCCCGCGACGAGACGCAGGTGTTCCTGCCGCACGTGGTGCCGCATCCAGCAGGCACGTGGATCGGTCTGGGAGCGGTCGGCCTCGGTGCCTGGGCGCACGAGCGGGACGTATCGCCGGTCGTGCAGTGGGTCGCGCTCGGCGGTCTGCTCGTCGGCATGTGGCTGTACGCGCGGCTCAAGCGTTCCGACGCCGGCTGGCTGGTGGACTTCGCGTCGCGCTCGATCGCACCGCGCGGACTGCCGGGCGGGCCTGTGAGCCTCGACGACAGCGGCTGGTCGCTGGCCTGCGCGCCGGGCGAGCGGCGAAGTTCGGTCGCGATCGACCTGCGGCACGCCGACCGCGGGCGCGTCGCGCGGTTGTACGACAGCGGGCCGCGGCTGCGCGGTGCGCGCATGACGGCGTTGAACGAGCTGGCCGACGTGCTCGCCGAGCGCCTGCGCATCGGGCGCAGCGGCCCGCGGCTGTAGAGGAACACCACGATGTCCGACATCCTGAAGCGCATCGTTGCCGTCAAGCACGACGAGGTCGCGGCGGCGCGCCGGGTGCGCTCCCTCGCGAGCCTGCGCCGCGACGCTGAGGCGCGGGCGGCAGACCGGCGCGACTTCGTCGGCGCGCTGCGCGAGCGGCTGGCCGCCGGGCGGGCGGCGGTGATCGCCGAGGTCAAGAAGGCGAGTCCGAGCAAGGGCGTGCTGCGCGAGCACTTCTTGCCGGCCGAGATCGCCGCCAGCTACGCGCGCCACGGCGCGGCGTGCCTGAGCGTGCTGACCGACGTGTCGTTCTTCCAGGGCTCGGCGGCGTACCTCGAGCAGGCGCGCGCGGCATGCACGCTGCCGGTGCTGCGCAAGGACTTCGTCGTCGATCCGTACCAGGTCGTCGAGGCGCGCGCGATGGGCGCCGACTGCATCCTGCTGATCGCCGCCTGCCTCGACAACGTGGCGATGCGCGAGCTGGAGGCGCTCGCCGTCGAGCTCGGCCTGGCGGTGCTCGTCGAGGTGCACGACGGCGCCGAGCTCGAGCGTGCGCTGGCGCTGAAGACGCCTCTGGTGGGCATCAACAACCGCAACCTGCGCACCTTCGAGGTCTCGCTCGAGACGACGCTGGACTTGCTGCCGCGCGTACCGGCCGACCGGCTGCTCGTGACCGAGTCGGGCATCTTGGCGCCCGGCGACGTGCGTCGCATGCGCGACGCCGGCGTGCACGCGTTTCTGGTCGGTGAGGCGTTCATGCGCGCCGACGACCCCGGCCAGGCGCTCGAGCGCCTGTTCATATGAGGGCCCCGAGGCCGGCCGAAGCCGGCCGCTCCCCGTCGGAGTCAAGTCGTCTTGGGGCGGCCCGGCGACGACTTG
>JALOSD010000182.1 GCA_025458585.1 Burkholderiaceae bacterium
CGCCCAGCCCGCCGACCAGCGCGAACACCGGTTGCCGGGCCAGCCGCGCGTCGAGCTGTGCGGCCCATGACGACGGCTCGCCTTCCAGCTGCCACACGTGCAGCGTTGCGTCGGGCAGCCCGTCCTGGCCGGCGCCGACGCGCTCGGGCAGGCACTTGCGCAGCACCTCGACCATGCCAGCGGCGTCGCGGCCGTCGGCGTCGGGGGCGACCACGGTGGCCAGGTGCAGGCGTTGTCCCTCGACCCCCGGTGACGGGCGGGCTGACAGCTGGCGCAGGTAGGCCGTGAGCGCACGCAAGTCGGAGGTGCCCAAGGCGTAGCGCGGCATCGGCGCGTGCAGCGTCAGGCCGTCGGGCGCCAGCCCGTGGCGCAGCGCGCGGCCGAGGGTCTGCTGCGTGTACGCGGTGCGCCGGTCGGCGACCGTCGGGGCGGTGGTGATGCCGGGGGCGAGCCGTGCCGGCCCTGCCGGCGCCGCGCGCGGGCCGAACAGGTCGGGGCCCGCGATCGGCGGCACCCAGACGGCGCCTTCCGGGCCGCCCAGGCCGCTGGCCCGGTGGCAGCGCACGCACGCCGCATCGGGGCCGCGCAGCGTGAGGCCAGCGGCGCGGCCTTCGAGGGGGCGGCCGTCGGCCAGCAGGCCGTCGACGTAGATGCGGCGCCCGGCCTCGACCCAGGCTGGGTCGGCGGCGTCGGCCAGGCCGACGGCGAGCGCGGTCGCCACGGCCCACGCGGCGCGCGCGAAGTCCCTGTACCGGCGTCTCATGCCGGGCATCGTAGCGCCCGCCGCCGCGGGGCCGCTACTTGCCGCGCCGCACGCGCAGGATCTCGTCGAGGATCAGGCTCGCGGCGCCGACCGTGATCGCGCTGTCGGCGACGTTGAAGCTCGGGAAGTAGCCGCCGCGGAAGATCGGCTCGAGGATCGCGAAGCGGAACTGCAGGAAGTCGACGACGTAGCCGTGCAGCAGGCGGTCGACGACGTTGCCCACCGCGCCGCCGAGGATCAGCGTGACGGCGAAGCAGAACAGGGTCTGCGTCGGGTGCTTCTTGAGCATCCACACGATGAACACCGAGGCGGCGATGCCGATGCCGACGAAGAACCAGCGCTGCCAGCCCGACGCGCCGGCGAGGAAGCTGAACGCCGCGCCCGTGTTGTGCACGCGCACGAGGTTGAAGAACGACGTCACCGGGCGCACTTCGCCAAATTCGAACCAGCCGAGGATCAGCGTCTTCGTGAACTGGTCGAGCACGACGATGCCCAACGCGAGCGCGAGCCAGAACCACAGGCTCGCGCCGCCCGACGCGCGCGGCGCCACGCTCAGGCCACCATGCGCGCTTCGCCCGCGCCGAACAGGTTGCTCGTGCAGCGGCCGCAGATCGTCGGGTACGCCGCGTCGTGGCCGACGTCGTCGCGCCAGTGCCAGCAGCGCTCGCACTTGGTCGCCTGCGACGGCGTGACGGTCACGGCGAGCGCGTCGCCCGCCACCAGCGTCGCCTTCGACGTGATCAGCACGAACTTCAGGTCGTCGCCGAGCGAGGCGAGCAGCGCGTGCGTCTCGGGCGGCGCCGCGACCGTCACCTCGGCCTGCAGCGACGAGCCGACACCGCCCGCGGCACGCACGTCCTCGATCGCCTTGTTGACGGCGTCACGCACGTCGCGGATGGCCTGCCACTTGGCCAGCAGCGCGGCATCGGTGGTGGCGCCCACGCCGGCGAAGCTCCAGTACGTCTGCTTGAAGATCGAGCCCTGGCCGGGCGATACCACGGCCCAAGCCTCCTCGGCGGTGAAGCTGAGGAACGGCGCCATCCAGCGCAGCATCGCGTGCGTGATCTGCGCGAGCGCCGTCTGCGCGCTGCGCCGCGCGAGGCTCTTCGGCGCCGTCGTGTACAGGCGGTCCTTGAGCACATCGAGATAGAACGCGCCCAGGTCCTCGGAGCAGAACACCTGCAGCTTGGCGACCACGGGGTGGAACTCGTAGACCTCGTAGTGCTTCAGCACCTCGGCCTGGAACTGCTCGGCACGCGCGAGCGCCCAGCGGTCGATCTCGAGCATCTGCTCGATCGGCACGGCGTCGGTGGTCGCGTCGAAGTCGCTCGTGTTGGCGAGCAGGAAGCGCAGCGTGTTGCGGATGCGGCGATAGGCATCCACGACGCGCGCGAGGATCTTGTCGTCGCCGGCGATGTCGCCCGAGTAGTCGCTCGCCGCCACCCACAGGCGGATGATCTCGGCGCCCAGCGTGCTCGACACCTTCTGTGGCTCGATGCCGTTGCCCAGGCTCTTGCTCATCTTGCGGCCCTGGCTGTCGACGGTGAAGCCGTGCGTCAGCAGGCCGCGGTACGGGGCGCGGCCATAGATCGCGCAGGCCAGCAGCAGCGAGGAGTGGAACCAGCCGCGGTGCTGGTCGTGGCCTTCGAGGTAGAGGTCGGCCTCGGGGCCCTGGTCGTGGTGGCCCAGGCTGTCGTGGACGTTCGCGTGCGTGCCGCGCAGCACGTGCCAGAAGGTCGAGCCGGAGTCGAACCAGACTTCGAGGATGTCGCTGCTCTTCGTGTAGTGGGCCGCGTCTTCCGCGCCGAGGATCTCCTCGGCGGTGGTGCGGCTCCAGGCCTCGATGCCGCCGCGCTCGACGATGTCGGCCGCCCGGTCGAGGATCTCCATCGTGCGCGGGTGCAACTCGCCGGTGTCCTGGTGCAGGAAGAAGGGCAGCGGCACGCCCCAGCTGCGCTGGCGGCTGATGCACCAGTCGGGGCGGTTGGCGATCATGTCGCGCAGCCGGGCGCGGCCGTTCTCGGGGTAGAAGCTGGTGTGCTCGATGGCTTCGAGCGCCATCTGGCGCAGCGTCTTCGGCGCCTTGTCCTTCGTGAAGACGCCCTCGCCCTCGTCCATGCGCACGAACCACTGCGCCGCGGCACGGTAGATCACCGGGCTCTTGTGGCGCCAGCAGTGCGGGTAGCTGTGCACGAGCGGGCCGGTAGCCATCAGCCGGCCGGCGGCGCGCAGCGTGTCGACGATGACGGGCGCGGCTTTCCAGATGTTCTGGCCGCCGAACAGCGGGAAGTCGGCGGCGTAGCTGCCGTTTCCCTGCACGGGGTTGAGGATGTCGTCGACGGTCATGCCGTGCGCGCGGCACGAGTTGAAGTCGTCGACACCGTAGGCCGGCGACGAGTGCACGATGCCGGTGCCGTCCTCGGCCGTGGCGTAGTCGGCGAGGAACACGGGGCTCGGGCGGTCGTAGCCGGGGTGCGTGGCGGCGAGCGGATGGCGGAACTGCAGCCCGCCGAGCTTCTCGCCGAGCGTCGTCGCCACCACCCGGCCCTGCAGGCCATAGCGCTCGAGGCAGCGTTCGACGAGCGACGCGGCCATCACGAGCAGGCCGCGCTCGGTGTCGACGAGCGCGTACTCGAGCGCCGGGTTCAGGTTCAGCGCCTGGTTGGCCGGGATCGTCCACGCCGTCGTGGTCCAGATCACGGCGAACGCGTCCTTGGCGATCGGCGTCGTGCCGAACGCGGCGAACAGCTTGTCGGGCTCGGCGCAGGGAAACGCGACGTCGAGCGTCTGGCTCTTCTTGTCGGCGTACTCAATCTCGAACTCGGCAAGCGACGAGCCGCAGTCGAAGCACCAGTACACGGGCTTCAGGCCGCGGTAGACGAAGCCGCGCTCGATCACGCGCTTGAAGGCGCGGATCTCGCCGGCCTCGTTGGCCGGGTCCATCGTCGCGTAGCGCTGCGCCCAGGCGCCGAGCACGCCCAGGCGCTGGAAGTCGACCATCTGCTGCGCGATCTGCTCGGTGGCGTAAGCGCGGCTCTTCGCCTGCATCTCGTCGCGGCTCAGCCCCCGGCCGTGCGCCTTCTCGATCGCGTTCTCGATCGGCAGGCCGTGGCAGTCCCAGCCCGGCACGTACTGCGCGTCGAAGCCGGCGAGCTGGCGCGCCTTGACGATCATGTCCTTGAGCACCTTGTTGACGGCGTGCCCCATGTGGATCTGGCCGTTGGCGTACGGCGGGCCGTCGTGCAGGATGAACTT
>JALOSD010000183.1 GCA_025458585.1 Burkholderiaceae bacterium
GAGTTCCGCGTGCTGTTCAAGACGACGCGCGATCGCTACGACGCCGTCGAGTCGGCGATCCGCGAGCTGCACCCGTACGAGCTGCCGGCGATCCACGCCATCGCCTTTGAGCGCGCCTTCGCGCCCTACGCGGCATGGATCGAGAGCCACTGCGGCACCGCGCCCTGAGGCCAGTGGCGCCGTCTTGAGTTCGATCGCAGGCGGCCCGATCCGGTCCGGGCGGGCGGTCAGCGCAGCGTCGTCACGAGCCATACCCGCGTCATCCCGCCCTCGCCGAGCCGATCGACCACGGAGGCGGCCAGGCGCAGGTCCCGACCGCTGACCAGGATCGGCGCGTTGGTGGGAAGGTCGTACGCGGCACGCAGTCCGTAGGCGGTCCACACGGCGAGGTCGGCGGCCTCGATGCCGCAGCAGCCCACCTCGACGTGCAGCAGGTCGGCGCGCGCGACACCAAGCATCTCGACCTGCTCGGCAGACGCGTAGAGCCCGGCCACCGTCCAGGCCGCCGCGTCGGCCGGTGAGGCCTGCGGGTCGCTCGGCATCGGCGAACCGTCGTCGGCGATCAGCGGCGGCACGATGCGACTGGCGGCCTCGGTGGTGCCGTCCATGTCGCCGCCACCGCCGCAGGCCGCCTGGATGACGGCCGCCGTGGCAGCGATGGCGGCCGTCGCGAGTCGGGTGAGCAGGTCTCGGTTCATGCACTGTCCTTTCGTGTCGGCGCGTGCAGGCGGCCGCCGCGCCGGCGACGCGCCGGCCGAGCAGCACGGGTGGGAGGCCGGGCGGCGCGGGGTCAGCGCGTGCGGCCGAACACGGCCACGCGCATCGCATCGACTGTGCGCAGGCGCTCGGCGACCATCGTGCGCGTTGCCTCGAGGGCGACCGGCGTGGGTTCGATCCCCGCGTCGCGGTAGCGGGCCTCGATCTCGGGATCGCGCATCGCATGTGTCAGCCAGGCGTTGAGCTTCGTCGCATGCGCCGAAAGTGTGGCCGGCGCGAACAGAAACAGCCCGCCGTAGAACACCTGATCGGGCCAGCCGAGTTCGCGGATCGACGGCACGCCGCCGAGCACCGCGAGCCGATCGTCGGTCAAGGAGGCGAGGGCCCGCACGCGCTCGCCCTTGACCGCGCCGAGCAGTGCCGGCGTGGGCGCGAGCACGAATTGGAGGCGGCCGGCGATCAGGTCGGGCAGGTAGCTCTCCTTGTACGGCACGTGCTGCGCCTGAATGCCCAGCGCCTGGCACAGGCGCGCCGTGAGCAGGTGCGCCGTGCTCCCTTCCCCGGCGCTCCCATAGCTCAACGGGCCCTCGCGGCGCGACCACTCGACGAGTGACGCGACGTCGCGTGCCGGCACCTCGCTGGAAGCCGCCAGCAGCCAGGTGTCGCGGTTGACGGCACCGACCGGCACGAAGTCGACGAAGGGGTCGAGTGCGCGGCGGTTGCTGTTCAGGTGTGAATAGGCAACGTGGTCGAGCCCGCCGAGCAGCAGCGAGCCGGTCTCGGGCGACGCCGCGAGCACGGCGTCGGCGGCGATTGCACCCGCGGCGCCGGGGCGGTTCTGCACGCTACCCGGCACGCCGGCGCGGCGCGCCATCGGGTCGATCAGCCAGCGCGCGATCACGTCCGGCTGCGTGCCCGGCGGCGTCGGCACGACGATCTGCAGCGATTTGAGCTCGCGGGCCGTCTGCGCGAACAGCGAGTGCGTACCGAAGGCGGCCACGGCAGCGGCCAGGAAGCGGCGACGATCGACGAGGGGATGCACGGCGGAACCTCCTGGGCAATGCATGCGACGCATCTTCGCCAGCCCGCGAGCGCCGGACAAGACACGCCGCGGCTATCGCCGCAGCAGCAATCTGCTAATGTCTGCCGACGGCTCGACCCTGCGCACCGATCGATGGCCATCCACAAGCTGCGCGCCCTGGAGTACCTGGTGACCGTCGTCGAGCATGGCGGCTTCGCCGCCGCTGCCCGCCGCCTCGGGGTGGCGGCGCCGTCGGTGCACCGGCTGGTGAGCGCCCTCGAGGCCGAGCTGGGCGTGCCTCTGCTCGACCGCAGCGCCACGCCGCTGCGACCGACGCCCGACGCGATGCGCTATGTCGAGCGCGCGCGCCAACTCGTCGGCGAAATCGACAGCCTCGATGCCAGCCTGCGCGACCGGGCGGCGGCACCCACCGGAACCGTCGTCGTGGCTGCGCAAAGCGTGGTCATCCAGTTCGTGCTGAGCGAGGTGCTACCGCGATTCCACGAGCAGTTTCCCGGCGTGCGAGTCGACCTGCGCGACGCCGGAACCAACCGCGACCTGGCCCAGCTCGGCGCCGACCTGCTGCTGCAGTTCGGCTGGCCGCCGCCGCAGGACGCCATCCTGCGCACGCTGGCCCACACGCGCTGGCTGATCGTCGCCGCCCCGTCGTTCTGGGCACGGCACGGGGTGCCGCAGCATCCATCGGACCTGGCACGCCTGCCGTGCGCACTGTTTCGCACCCCCTACGGCGAGGTGATGCGGCACTGGGTCTTCGATCGCGAGGGTGAACGCGCCGAGGTCGAGGTCGACGGCTGGTTGATCGGAGACCATCGAGCGGCCCTCGACGCCCCGGTGTTCGCCGGCCAGATCGTCGCCCGCCTGAACGACCTGACGACGCTGCAGGGGCTGCGCGAGGGCACGCTGCAGCCCGTGCTGCTGGAATGGGTCGGCCAGTCCTCGCCGCCGTTGAGCCTGCTGCTGCGCAAGGCGCTGGCGCGCCAGCCACGCGTGCGCGCCTTCGTCGACTTCATCGCTGCCGAGGCGGAGTCAATGACCCGGCAACGTCTGCCGGCGGGCCTGCCACCGGTGCCCGTCGCCCAGCGGCCAGAATGGTTCAAGCGCCGCGTCGGCTGAAGCGCAGCGTCAGCCGTACGTGTTCGCCAGCGTGCCGATCCCGTCGACGACCACCTCGACCGTCGTGCCCGGCTTCATCGGCAGCACGCCGAGCGACGTGCCGCACAGGATCACGTCGCCCGGCTCGAGCGTCATGTCGTGCGACAGGCGCGACACCAGCTCGAGCGGCGGGAAGAACATGTCCGCCAGCGCGTACTGCTGGCGCTCGCGCCCGCCCACCAGCGTGCGCAGCGTCGCCGCCGCGGGATCGAAGTCGGTCTCGATCACCGGCCCGAGCGGGCAGAAGCCGTCGAAGCTCTTGGCGCGCGTCCACTGCGCGAACGACGCGTCGCGGTTCAGAAGTTCGAGCGCCGTGACGTCGTTGGCGCACGTGTAGCCGAAGACATGCGCCGCCGCGTCGGCCGCGCTCACGGCGCGCGCGCGGCGGCCGATCACGATCGCGAGCTCGCCTTCGTAGGCCACGCGCCCGTCGTACGACGCCGGCACCGGGATCGGCCGGCCGTGCGCCGTCACGCTGCCAGGCGACTTGAGGAACACGAGCGGCTCGGCCGGCGTCGCCCAGCCGTTCTTCTCGGCCGCGGCGCGGAAGTTGTTCCACAGCGCGGCGACGAGCCGCGGCTCGCACGGCGGCAGCCACTCGACGTCGGCCACCGGCACGTGCTCCCCGGTCGGCCGCGGGGCGTCGAACATCGAGCCGTCGTGACGATGCACGACATCACCTTCGAGCGTGCCGAAGCCGGCGTGGCCGGCGTGCACGAAACGCATCCACTTCATCGTTGCCATCTCCTCCGCGGCGGGTGGGTCTGCGCACGCGCGGCCGAGGCGACGACCGGCACGAACGTGGCGCAACGTTGCGAGTATCGGCGAGGCCGCTTCTGCCGCAGCTGCAGCCGCGCCGCAGGTGTCGCGCCCGCGGTGCCAGCGGTCGACCACCTCGAAGACGCTGCGCGCTTCGGTGGGCTTCGAGCGGGCGGGCAGAATGACGCCACCGAACTGACGCGAGGATCGTCGACATGCATCTGCGCGCACGGCGCGCGACCGGCTCCCCCCGCACTCGTCGATGGCCGGGCGCCGACGACCGGACGACGGACGCGACGTGAGCCGGCGCAAGCGCCCTCCGCCCCCTGCGGCGCCGCCGCCCCCGACGGTCGCGCCGCAGGCGCGCCCACGGCGGTGGAGTGTCGCCACCGCGTCGGTCATCGCCGCGCTCGCCGTCGTGCTCGTCGCCGCCGCGCTGTGGCAATGGCGCTCGGCGAACGCCCCGGCGGCGCCGACCGCGTTGCGCACGGCCGCCGCGCCGCCGGCGCACGTCGACAACACGCAGTGCCTGTCCTGCCACCAGGACCAGGCCCGGCAGTGGCAGGGCTCGCACCACGCGAAGGCGATGGCGCCCGCCACCGACGACAGCGTGCGCGGCGACTTCGGCGACACGGTTCTTCAGGCGCGACGGCCGGTTCTTCGTGCGCACCGACGGCCCCGACGGCCGCCTGGCGGAGTTCGAGGTGGCCTACACCTTCGGCTGGTGGCCGCTGCAGCAGTACCTGATCGCGATGCCCGGCGGGCGGCTGCAGCCGCTGCAGATCGCGTGGGACGTCGAGCGCCGGCGCTGGTTCCACCTGCTGCCGCACGAGAACGCACCGCCGGGCGACGTGCTGCACTGGACGGGGCGCTACCAGAACGCGAACACGATGTGCATCTCGTGCCACACGACGGGGTTCGAGAAGCGCTACGACGCCGCCAGCGACAGCTTCGCGTCGCGGTGGAACGAGGTCAACGTCTCGTGCCAGGCCTGCCACGGCCCCGGCGAGCGGCACGTGCAGTGGGCGAAGGCCCGCGACGCGGGCAAGGCGGTGCCGGACCTTGCCGGCGAGCACTACGGCCTGACGGTGAAACTGAAGGGGGCCACCGCCAGCAGGATGGCCGACGTCTGTTCCGCCTGCCACTCGCGGCGCAGCGAGCTGACCGCGACGGCGTTGCCTGGCGTGCCGCGGCTCGACCAGCACCTGCCCGCGCGCCTCACGACGGGGCTCTATCACGCCGACGGCCAGCAGCTCGACGAGGTGTTCGTCGACGGTTCGTACCGGCAGAGCAAGATGTTCCAGATGGGGGTGACCTGCACGGCGTGCCACAACCCCCATTCGTCGAAGGTCGAGCTGGCCGGCAACGCGGTGTGCCTGCAGTGCCACGCGCCGCAACCGAATCCGTCGTATCCGAGCGCCGCCGGCACCTACGACTCGCCGTCGCATCACTTCCACCCCGCGGGGTCGGCCGGCGCGCAGTGCGTGAGCTGCCACATGCCGGCCAAGACCTACATGCAGATCCAGCCGCGGCCCGACCACAGCATGCGCGTGCCGCGGCCGGACCTGACGGTGACGATCGGCACGCCGAACGCGTGCAACGCCTGCCACGCCGACAAGCCGGCGCAATGGGCGGCCGACCAGGTCGCCGCCTGGTACGGGCCGAATCGGCGCCAGGAGCCGCACTACGGCGAGGCCTTCGCCGCCGCGCGCGCCGGGCAGCCCGGCGCCGCGCAGGCGCTGGCGCGGCTCGTCGCCGACCCGCAGCGGCCGGCGATCGTGCGCGCCACCGCGCTCGACGAGCTTCGCGGCAGCGCCGACGCCGGCATCGCCGAGCGGCTCGCCGCCACCCGCGACGCCGACGCCGAGGTGCGCGCCGCCGCCGCCGACAGCCTCGAGTCGGCACCGCCGGCGCAGCGCGCCTACGCGCTCGGCCCGCTGCTCACCGACCCGGTGCTTGCAGTGCGCATCGCCGCCGCGCGCGGCCTGTCGTCGCTGTCGCCCGAGCAGCTCGGTGCCGCGCTGCGACCGGCGTTCGACGCCGCGCTGGCCGAGTTCATCGCCGTGCAGAACCTTTCGCTCGACATGCCGGGCTCGCGCCTGGGCCTGGCCGTCGTGTACCAGAACACCGGCCGCCCCGACCTCGCCGAGACGCACTACCGCGCCGCGCTGGCGATCGACCCCGACTTCACGCCCGCACGCGCCAACCTGGCACGGCTGTACAACGCGCTGGCGCGCAACGACGACGCCGAGCG
>JALOSD010000184.1 GCA_025458585.1 Burkholderiaceae bacterium
CGATCGGGCCTCGACGAAGGTGAACGCCTTCGGCAGCGGCTTCGTCTCGACGACGCAGGCCACGTCGTCGTCGAAGGCGCCGCCGGCGCGCAGGGCGTCGACGAGGACGCCGACGGCCGACGGCGCGAGCCCGAAGTCGACCACTTCGCGCCCCGCCACGGTGACGGCATGCCGCCCGCTCGGCGACGACAGCCGCGCCTTGCCGATCGTCGCGCCGCCGGCGCCGGCGCGCATGGCCGCGGCGACGAGCCCGTCGGCCGTGCCTTCGTGTCCGGTCAGCGTGACGTTCAGGCGCCCGGTCAGCGCCTGCCGCCGCGGGCGGGCGTCGCCCTCGGCCGCGCGGCGGCGCCACGCGGTGCCGCCCTTCAGATCGTCGAGCGCGCCGATGATCTGGTCCATCGTCGCGCTGTGGCGCTGCAGCCCGCGCAGCGAGCGCGGGTTTGCGACACCGAAGGCGACCGCGTAGGCACCGACGAAGCCGCGCCCCGGCAGGTCGAGCCGCCCGGAGTCGATCACGGCATCGAAGGTCGCGGCCTCGTCATCGGCGTCGACGAGCACCGAAACGACCTCCTTCTCGGCCGGGATCGCGATGCGCAGCAGGCCGAGCCGGTCGCGCACCCCGGTGCCGACGGCGAACTCGACCGAGGGCACCGCGGCGCCGCGCTCGAGCAGGCAGCGCGCCACGTCGTTGCCCCGTCCGCGCTGGACGACGGCGCTGACGAGCACGAGCCGCACCAGCCGCTCGCCCGGGCGCTCGACGCCGTCGAGCGCCGCGACGTTCGCGTTGACGACGTCGAGCACCGGCGGACTCGCGACCTCGACCTCCTCGGCGTGGATCGACCCGCGCCCCGGCGCGAACAGGCCCAGCTCGCGCGCCAGCGCCAGCAGCACGCCGCGCGCCCGCTCGCGCGGCACGTAGAGCTCGAACGCCTCCGACGGGTCTTCCTCGAGTCGCGTCGTCGGCGGCAGGAACGCCAGCGGCGCACGCTCGCGCAGCACGACGGCGCGCCGCGAGCGCGTGCCGACGAGGTCGACGCCGAGCGCGACGAGCGCAGCCTGCGCCTGCGCGGCGAGGTGGCGATAGACCTCGCAGGTGATCCTGGTGACGGGCGTCGGCGTCATGGTGGCCGCGGCACCCGGTTGCGACGCAGCCACCATCAGCGCGGCAACGCCGTGTCGCGCAGCGCCGCTTCGCGCCGGCGGCTGGCCCACAGGCTGACGGCGAGCACGGTGACGATCGGGTAGACCGACGCCATCGCGAGGATGCCGAAGCCCTCGACGACGCCGACCTGGCCCCCGACGCCGAGCCCCATCGCGAGCACGAGCGGCACCGTGATCGGCCCCGTCGTCACGCCGGCGCTGTCCCAGCCGATGTTGACGAACTCCTCGCTCGCCAGCCGCGTCAGCACGAGCAGCAGCAGGTACGGCGGCGCGAGCAGCGCGATCAGCGGCACGCCCCAGACGATCTTCGCGACGCCGAACAGCATGCCCAGGCCGACGCCGACCGCCACCGCCTGCATCAGCAGCGACTTGCGAAACGTGCCGACCGTGATCTCCTCGACGGTGCGCCCGAGCGCGTTGAGCGCCGGCTCGGCCAGCGTCGCGCCGTAGCCCATCACGAACGCGAAGGCGAGCACGACGACGATGCCGGCCAGCGCGCCCGCCTCGCCGAACAGCGGCCCCTTGCTCGGCGTGAACGTGTAGCTGCCCGACGCCGGGTCGAGCTTCGCCTCGTCGAAAGGCAGCGCGACGACGCCACCGCCTTGCTGCAGGTAGAAGAACCGGGCCTGCGTGCCGTCCTCGGCGATCGCGGTGTGCACGAGCGCGGGGTCGAACTGGCGGATCACCTGGCGCTGGTCGCCGAGTTCGACCGCCTTGAACGCCGCCGGCAGCTTGTCGCCGACCTGGCCGCCGAGCCGCGACAGCCCGAGCTCGATGCCCATGCCGAAGATCGTCATGCCGACGACGGCGAGGCCGATGCCGAGCAGCAGCTCATCGACGCGCCGGGCACGCTCGCGCAGCACGAGCCACAGCACGAGGAAGAACAGCACCGACAGCGGCACGATCGCCTGCAGCGCCGCGACGACGTTGCGCGCGGTGACCTCGACCAGGTTCGACGCACGCTCGGGCGCGGCCGCGTACGCGTCCGCGGCGCGCCTCAGGGCCTCGGCGCTGCCGAAGACGGCGAGCTTCTGCGCCTCGTCGGCCTGCGTCACCGCCCAGGCACGAAAGCGTGCCGCACCGTCGACGCCGAACGCGGCGACCTGCTCGGCCTCGCTCGCGGCCAGCCGGCGCACGGCGTCGAGCATCGCCTCGTGGCCGCCGAAGTACGCGAGCTGGCCTTCGGCGCTCGCGTGGCTCAGCACGTAGCCGGTCATCTGCGCCGGCGACTCGAACAGCGCGGCGGCGCGCTCGCGCTGGGCCGCGCCGAGGAAGTCGGCTTCGGCGGCGGGCTTCGGCACGCTGCCCTGCAGCGCGATGCCCAGCAGCAGCACGGCCACGATCGGCACCGCCGAGGCGAGCGTGACGACGCCGAAGCCGCCGCCACCGCCCTCGCCGTCGCGCGCGACGACGCGGCAGATGCCGATGCCCAGTGCGAGCACGAGCGGCACCGTGACCGGCCCGGTCGTCACGCCGCCGCAGTCCCAGGCCAGGCCCGTCACGTGGATCAGGTTCGGGTCGAACGCCGCCCACAGCGACAGCGCGAGCAGCAGGGGGACGAGCACGTAGATGAACGGCTTGAGCGACCAGCCGTAGAGGAAGCGCAGCATGCCGAGCACGACGGCGATGCCCACGCCGACGCCCACCGCCACGACGAGGTCGTCGGCACGCTGGTTGAGCAGCAGGTACAGCAGCGGCGCGTCCCACGCCTTCACGCTCGCCCCCGCGGCCTTCAGCACGCCGACCGCCGGCTCGGCGAAGGTGGCGCCGACGCCGAGCACGAACGCGAACAGCAGGATCGTCGGCAGCCGCGACTTCTGCGGCAGCCGCACGCCGATCATCTCGCCCAGTGGCATGAGGCCGAGCAGCAGGCCTTCCATGAAGAAGCTCAGGCCGACGACGACGAGCACGATGCCGAGCGCGACGATGCTCGCGCCGAAGATCGGGATGTCAAGCACGAGCGTCTGGAACGCGACCAGGTACAGCACGATCAGCCAGACCGCCTTGACCTGCTCGCCCAGGCGCCTGCGCACGTAAGGGCCGAGCAGGCCGAGCACCTGCCCGAGCGGCAGCTTCAGCCTCGCCGGCGCCCCACCCTGCACGTTCGTCACCTGGCACCCTCCCGTCGACCCAGCGTCGCGCGGGCCCCTGTGACCGATTCTGGAGGAGCCGCGCGCGCCCGGGGGCGAGGGTTCGCCCGACACCCGCACCGCCTTCGGACGACCGCGCGGCCTGGCACGGAAGGTGCATGCATCCCAGCTTGTATACCAGTACGTGCACCAAAATGCGGCCCCATGAGTCCGACCTGCTGACCCTCGAGGACTGGCGTCGCGCCTACCTCGGCGGCGCGACGGTGCACGAGCTGGTGCCGGCCCGCGCGCGGCGCGTCGTCCAGCACAGCCCGCCCGCGGCGTGGATCCTGCAGGTCGACGACGCGGCGCTCGAGACGCGCTGCGCCGGGCTCGACGCCCTCGCGCGGCGGCATCATGACCGCGACGAGTTGCTGCGCGCCCTGCCGCTGTTCGGCGTGCCGTTCGTCGTCAAGGACAACATCGACGTCGCCGGCCTCGCGACCACCGCGGCGTGCCCGGCATTCCGCCACCTGCCTGCCGACAGCGCCACCGTGGTGCGCAAGCTGCTCGCCGCTGGTGCAGTGCTGCTCGGCAAGACGAACCTCGACCAGTTCGCCACCGGTCTCGTCGGCACCCGCTCGCCCTTCGGCGCACCGGCGAGCGTGTTCGCGGCCGACCGCGTCAGCGGCGGGTCGAGTTCCGGCTCGGCGGTGCTCGTCGGCCGCGGCGACGTGCCCTTCTCGCTGGGCACCGACACC
>JALOSD010000025.1 GCA_025458585.1 Burkholderiaceae bacterium
CCCCCGTCCACGCAAGGAGCACGCACCATGATGACCCCGGAACAAGTGATGGCCGCCCAGAAGGCCAACGTCGAAACGCTGTTCGGCCTGACGCACAAGGCGTTCGAAGGCGTCGAGAAGCTCGTCGAGCTGAACATGCAGGTCGCCAAGACCGCACTCGCCGAGAGCGCCGACGCCACGAAGGCGATGCTGTCGGTCAAGGACGCGCAGGAGCTGATGGCCCTGCAGGCCGGCCTGCTGCAGCCGAGCGCCGAGAAGGCCGCCGCCTACAGCCGTCACGTCTACGACATCACCGCCGCGACCAACGCCGAAGTGGCCAAGGTGGCCGAAGAGCAGATGGCCGACGCGCAGCGCAAGTTCATGGCGATGGTCGACACGATGGTCAAGAACGCGCCGGCCGGCACCGAGAACGCCGTCGCGCTCGTCAAGTCGGCCGTCGCGGCCGCGAACAACGCCTACGAGAGCGTGCACAAGGCCGCCAAGCAGGCCGCCGAAGTCGCCGAAGCGAACTTCCAGGCCGTGACGTCGACCGCCGTCAAGGCCACGCAGACCGCGGCCAAGGGCAAGCGCGCCGCGTAAGCCTCCGCGACGGCGCGCGCTGCGCGCCGTCCTACAGGTTGTCTCCTCGGTACCTCTCGAAACCCCATTTCAAGGTACCTTCGGCCCGGTGGCGACACCGGGCCGTTTTTGTTTCGTCGCTGGCCGCCCCAAGGGCAGACCGCATCTGCGGCCCTCGACGTCGATCGCGACCGCGCGTCAGCCGTAGAGCCACGCGACGAGACCGAGGCTGACCGACGGGAAGAACAGCACGAGAAGCACGCGCACGACGTCGCTGCCGAGGAACGGGAACACGCCCTTGTAGGTCTCGGTGATCGGCACGTCCTTCGTGATGCCGTTGACGACGTACACGTTCAGACCCACCGGCGGGTTGATCAGCCCCATGCCCATCGTCATCAGCACGAGCACGCCGAACCACAGCGCCTTCGACTCCTGCGACAGCCCCCACAGGTCGAGCCCCATGATCGCCGGGAACAGCACGGGGATCGTCAGCAGCACGAGCGAGAGCTCGTCCATCACGCAGCCCATCAGCACGAAGAACACGAGCACCGCGCCGACGATCACGAGCGGCGACACGTCGAGGTGCGAGACCCAGTCGGCGAGGTGGGCCGGCAGCTGCGTGACGGCGAGCGTCGAGTTCATCATGTCGGCGCCGAGGAAGATCATGAACACCATCGCCGACGTCTCGGCCGCGCCGAGGAAGCTGCGCCCGATGCCGGCCCAGCCGAGCTCGCGTCGCAGCAGCCCGGCGACGAAGGTGCTGACCGCGCCGACCGCGGCGCCCTCGGTGGGCGAGAAGATGCCGCCGTAGATGCCGCCGAACACGATGACGAAGATCGCGACGATCGGCCACACGCCCGCGAACGCGCGCCAGCGCTGCGCCCACGGCAGCGGCGCGCTCGTGTCGGCCAGTTGAGGCTTCCAGCGGCACATGAGCGCGATCACGCCGAGGTACAGCACGATGGCGAGCAGCCCGGGCACCATCGCCGCCGCGAACAGCTTGGCGATGTTCTGCTCGGTCAGGATCGCGTAGACGACGAGCGGCACCGACGGCGGGATCAGGATGCCGAGCCCGCCGCCAACCGCCAGCGTGCCGGTGGACAGCCGCCCCGAGTAGCCGTGCTTCTTCATCTCGGGGTACGCCACCTGCGTGATCGTCGCCGCGGTGGCCACCGCCGAGCCGCACACGGCACCGAACGCGCCGGCGCTGAGGATGGAGGCCATCGCGAGCCCGCCGCGCACGTGGCCGACGAACGCCGCCGCGGCCTGGAACAGCGCGCGGCTGAGCCCCCCTTGCGTCGCGAACTGCCCCATCAGCAGGAACAGCGGGATCACCGACAGGTCGTACACCGTCAGCCGCGCGACGGCCGAGCCCTTGAGCAGGTTGATCAGCGACGCCTCGTTCGTCATCACGAGGTAGCCGACCGCGCCGGGGATGAACATCGCCGCCGCGATCGGCACGCGCACCGCCATCAGCACCATCATGGCGCCGAACATCAGCACGCCGACCGTCGTCGGCGTCACGCGCGCATCTCCGCGAGGTCGCGGCCGGCGAGCAGCAGCCCCGCCTGCACGAAGGCGACGAGCGCCGTCAGCGCGAGGCCGGGCGCGAGCGACGCGTAGACCCACCACATCGGCAGATCGAGGATCATCGTCGCCTCGAAGGTCTGCTTCGACTCGAGCGCGCCGACCGCCGAGCGCCACGACAGCAGCGCCGCCATCGCGCCGAGCAGCAGCGCGCCAATCGCGTCGAGGGCGGCGATGCGCCGTGGCCGCAGCCGCTGCGTGAAGAAGTCGACCATGATGTTGCCGCCGTGCAGCTGGCACCAGGGCAGGCTCAGCGAGATCGCGAGCGCGATGCCGAACTGCGTCAGCTCGACGTCGCCGGCGATCGGCGCGGCCATCGTCGCGCGGCCCGTGATCGAGACGACGACCATCAGCGCGAGGCCGAGCGCGACGACGCCGCCGACGATCGCGAAGCCCCAGGCGATGCGGTTGAGCAGGCGCAGCATCGGGATCCGAGTCGAACGAAGGGGCGGCCGCCGCACGCGACGCGCCGCCCCGGTGGTGGGCGACCGCCCGGCCGGTCACGCGGCCGGCCGGCGGTCACGCCGCGCTCAGCGCTTGCCGTACTTCGCGAGCAGGTCGCGCGCGTCCTTCAGCAGCTCCTGGCCGTTGCGGCCGCGCTTGGTCATGTCCTCGACCCACTCGTCGACCAGCTTGGCCGACGCCTTGGCCCAGTTGTCGGTCTCCTCGGCCGAGAGCTCGTAGAACGTGTTGCCGCGGTCGACGGCGAGCTTGCGCGCGGCGGGCTTGCTGTCGTCCCAGATCTTGCCGATGCGCTGCGACAGCCCTGCCCCGCTGTTCTTGTCGATCACGCCCTTCAGGTCGGCCGGCAGCTTGTCGTACGCGGCCTGGTTCATCGCGAACACGAACACCGCCGAGTACAGCGCCGGGCGCGAAGGGTGCGTCTCGGTGTGGAACTTGACCATCTCGTGCATCTTCAGCGACGGGATGACCTCCCACGGCAGCAGGAAGCCGTCGATCGTGCCCTTGCTGATGGCGTCGGGAATCGCCGGCAGCGGCATGCCCACCGGCGCGGCGCCGAGCGCGGCGAGCAGCTTGTTCGTCTGCCGCGTCGGTGCGCGCATCTTCAGGCCGCGGAAGTCGGCGAGCGTCTTCACCTGCTTGTCGCGCGTGTGCACGTAGCCCTCGTCGTGCACCCAGGTGGCGAGGATCTTCGTGCCCGGGAACTCGCCGGTGGCGTGCTTCTGCAGGTAGTCCCACGCCGCCTGGGCGCCGCTCTCGGCCGAGTTGGTCATGAACGGCAGCTCGAAGACCTCCATCGCCGGGAAACGCCCGGCCGTGTAGCCGGGCAGCGTGATCACGACGTCGGCGACGCCGTCGCGCACCTGGTCGACGAGCTGCGGCGGCGTGCCGCCCATCGACATGGCGGGGAAGATCTGGCACTTCAGGCGGTTGTTCGAGTCCTTCGCGATCTGCTCGCACCAGGGGCCGATGACGTTCACCGACGCCATCGCCTGCGTGTTCCAGATGTGGTGGAACTTCAGCGTCACCTCCTGCGCCGCCGCAGGCAGGGCCACCGCCACGGCGGCAGCGAGCAGACCGATCTTCGTCCAGGCTTTCATGGGCATGTCTCCGGGAAGTGGGGAACGCAGGGGAAGGCCGCGCAGCGGCGAACGGCGAAGCTTAGCGGGCCGCGCGCCGGCAGCCCATCAGCACATCCACGCAGTACCGGGGGCGCGGCGCTCGGCGGCCGCCTCACCCGGCGACCGTGCCGGCGCAGGCGCCGAAGCCGATGCGCCGCGCGCCCGCGGCGTCGCAGTGGGCGCGCAGGATCACGGTGTCGCCGTCGGCGAGGAAGGTGCGCGATTCGCCCGATGCGAGCGTGATCGGCTGGCGCCCGCCCTGGCTCAGCTCGAGCAGCGAGCCGCCCTGCTCGGGGCGCGGCCCCGACTGCGTGCCGGTGCCCAGCAGGTCGCCCGGCTGCAGGTTGCAGCCGTTGACGGTGTGGTGGGCGAGCATCTGCGCGAGCGTCCAGTACGCGTCGATGAAGTTCGACTGCATCAGCCGCTGCGGCGGCAGCCCCTTGGCGCGCATCGCCGCGCTTTGCAGCCAGACCTCGAGCGTGATGTCGATCGCGCCCGCCTCGCGGTTGAACGGCGAGTCGAGGTACGGCAGCGGCGCCGGGTCGCCCGGCGGGTGCGCGAACGGGCGCCGGAACGGCGCCAGCGCCTCCATCGTGACGACCCACGGCGAGATCGTCGTCGCGAAGTTCTTTGCCAGGAACGGGCCGAGCGGCTGGTACTCCCAGGCCTGCAGGTCGCGCGCCGACCAGTCGTTGAGCAGCACGACGCCGAACAGGTGCTCCTCGGCGCGCTCGATCGGCACCGGCTCGCCGAGCGCGTTGCCGGTGCCGACGATCGCGCCGAGCTCGAGCTCGTAGTCGAGCCTCTGGCTGGCACCCACTTGTAGTTCGGCAGCAGCGGGTTGTCGGGCCGGAACAGCTTGCCCACCGTCGTCGCGTGGTGGATGCCGGTGTAGAAGTCGGTGTAGTCGCCGATGCGGCACGGCATCTGCATCTCGGCTGGCGCCGCGCCCCGGCGCCGAGGGCCATGAAGGCGTTGAGGTCGCCGGCCGCCAGCGGCTCGAGCAGCGCGGACACCCCGTTGCCCCACGGGCACTGCTCGGCGGCGAGCTTGAGGTCGAGCACCTGGTCGCCGATCGCCGCGCCGATGCGCACCGGCTCGTCGCTCTTCGCGCGGCGGAACGCGCCGAGCGGCAGGTTCTGGATCGGGAAGTCGGTCTCGGCGGCGTTGGCCGAGTCGACCCAGCTGCTGAGCGCGGGGTCGTGGGTGGCGTCGGTGAGCATCGTCATCGTGTGAACCGGTCTTGCAGCCCCGCCCAGCAGGCGGCGTAGGCGGTGTCGAGCGCGCCGCAGTCCAGCGCCCAGGCCGTCGGGCGGAAGCGCCAGCGGCTCTCGAACATGAAGGCGAGCGTGTCGTCGAGCTTGTGCGGCGCGAGCGTGGCGTTCGTCGCGCGCTCGAAGGCGTCGGCGTCGGGGCCGTGCGGCACCATCGCGTCGTGCAGGCTCATGCCGCCGGGGCGGAAACCCTCGGGCTTGGCGTCGTACTGGCCGTGGACGAGCCCCATGAACTCGCTCATCACGTTGCGGTGGTACCAGGGCGGGCGGAACGTGTCCTCGGCGACCAGCCAGCGCGGCGGGAAGATCACGAAGTCGCCGTTGGCGACGCCCGACGTGTCCGACGGACTCGTCAGCACGGTGAAGATCGACGGGTCGGGGTGGTCGAAGCTGATCGAGCCGATCGTCATGAACGTGCGCGTGTCGTAGACGACCGGCGCGAGGTTGCCGTGCCAGGCGACGACGTCGAACGGCGTGTGGTCCTGCCGGGCGGCCCACAGCGCGCCGCCGAACTTGCGCACGATCTCGCAGCCACCGGCGCCGTCCTCGAACGCCGCCACCGGTGCGCGGAAGTCGCGCGGGTTCGCGAGGCCGTTCGAGCCGATCGGACCGAGCTCGGGCAGGCGAAACGGTGCGCCGTAGTTCTCGCCCACGTAGACGCGAGACGGCCCGTCGACCGCGACCTTGAACACCATCCCGCGCGGGATCAGCACGATCTCGCCCGGCGCCGCGCGCAGCACACCGCACTCCGTCGTGATCGTCAGCGCCCCCTGCTGCGGCACGAGCAGCAGCTCGCCGTCGGCGTTCACGAAGGCGCGGTGGGTCATCGAGCGGTTGACGAGCGCGAGGTGCACCGCCAACCCGGTCTGCGCATCGGGGTCGCCGTTGACGACGATCGTGCGCATGCCGTCGACGAAGTCGAGCGGCTCGTCGGGCACGGGAATCGGATGCCAGCGCAGCGGGTTCGGCGGCATCACGACGCCGTCGGCCGCCCCGGTCTTCCACAGCGGCTGCGCGTACGCCTCGTAGCCGCCGACCACCACCGACGGCCGGCGGCGGTACAGCCAGGTGCGCAGGTTCTG
Organism: Burkholderiaceae bacterium; assembly: GCA_025458585.1. Taxonomy (GTDB): domain Bacteria; phylum Pseudomonadota; class Gammaproteobacteria; order Burkholderiales; family Burkholderiaceae_C; genus Calidifontimicrobium. Next base: position 6,085 of record JALOSD010000025.1, read on the forward strand.
GTGTCGCGGCGCGGTGAACGCGGTGCCCGACAGCAGCTCGGCGTACAGCCCGCGCGGCGGCCTCTGCGGGCTGTTGCGGCCCTGCGGCAGCGCGCCGGGCACGGCCTCGGTCGCGAACTGGTTGCCGAAGCCGGTCTGGTAGCGCAGCTCGACCGTCATCCCGTCGCTCCCGCCGCACGGCGCTCCACGCTCGCGCGCGCGGCGGCCAGCGCCTCGCGCAGCACGTCGAGCCGGCCGACGTGGTTGGCCAGCAGCAGCACGAGCTTGGCGTTGAGCTCGTGGCTGCGCGCCGTGTCCAGGCCCTGGTGGGCGTCGATCAGCGCCTCGTAGAAGTCGTCGGGCGCGTCGAGGTTCGGGTCGGTGATCAGCGTGGTCATGGCGTCACGATCTTGCGGTGGCGCGGGCGACGGCGTCCTCGACCGCGGCGGCGGTCGGGCGGCGCCAGCGCGCGGCGACATGCTGGTCGGGGCGCAGCAGGTAGGCGTTGCCCGGCTGCAGGTCATAACGTTTCGCGAGCCAGCCGTCGGGATCGGCGGCCGGCGTCAACGCGAGCACTTTGCAGCCGAGCCCGGTGCACAGCCGCAGCGGCGGCCCCCAGACGAGCAGCGTGAAGTCAGCACCGAGCTCGCGCAGCAGCCAGGTGACGCGGCCGTCGACCGTCAGCGGCGCGTCGGCGGCCGGCGCACCCGGGCGCATCGCACCGGCCCACGCGTCGACGTCGGGCGTGTTCAGTGGCGAGCCGTCGTAGGTCGACGGCGTCGACAAGCGCCCGCTGTTGACGAGCCGCCGCGCGAAGGCGTGCTCGCGCGCGAGGTCGAGCACGGCGTCGCGGAACAGGCGCGAGACCTCGCTCTTCGGCGTGATGAAGTCGGTCGAGCGGGTCGAGTTGCGGATGTTCTCGTCGGCGGCGAACTCGCGTTCGAGCGCGTAGCTGTCGAGCAGTGCCGCCGGCGACGCGCCGCGCAGCACGCGGTCGAGCTTCCAGCCGAGGTTGTCGGCGTCCTGGACGCCCGAGTTGGCGCCGCGCGCGCCGAACGGCGAGACGCGGTGCGCGGCGTCGCCGGCGAACAGCACGCGGCCGTGGCGGAAGTGGTCCATGCGCTCGCACGCGAAGGTGTAGACGCTCGCCCATTCCAGCTGGAACGAAGGCGCGGGTGACGGCGAGCCGTCGGCCTGTCCCTGGGCGGCTGCGCCGAGCAGCGCGCGCACCCGGGGGATGATGCGCTCGGGCGTCTTCTCCGCGTCGGCGTCGGCGTCCCAGCCGAGCTGGAAGTCGATGCGCCAGACGTCGTCGGGCTGCCGGTGCAGCAGCACCGACTGGTTCGGGTGGAACGGCGGGTCGAACCAGAACCAGCGCTCGGTCGGGAAGTCCGCCTCCATCTTCACGTCGGCGATCAGGAAGCGGTCGCGGAACACGCGGCCCTTGCTCTCGAGCCCCATCAGCTGGCGCAGCGGCGAGCGCGAGCCGTCGCAGGCCACGAGCCAGTCGGCAACGACCTCGTAGCGGCCGTCGGGCGCGTCGATGCCGAGCACGACGCCGTCGTCGCGCGTCTCGAGCGCCGCGACGCGGTTCGCGAAGCGCAGCTCGACGTTGGGCAGCGCCGCGGCACGCGCGACGAGGTACGCCTCGGCGTAGTACTGCTGCAGGTTGATGAACGCGGGCCGCTCGTGACCGGGCTCGGGCAGCAGGTCGAAGGTGTAGACGTGCTCGGCGCCGAAGAACACCTTGCCGACGTTCCATCCCACGCCCTTGGCGACCATGCGCTCGCCGACGCCGAGGCGGTCCCAGATCTCGAGCGTGCGCTTGGCGAAGCAGATCGCGCGCGAGCCGGTCGACAGCCGCCGGTCGTCGTCGAGCAGCAGCACGCGCTGGCCGCGCTGCGCGAGGTCGATCGCCAGCGTCAGCCCGACCGGCCCGGCGCCGACGACGACGACCGCGTGGCGCACCGGCTGCCCGGTGCGCGCGTACGCGTCGTGGTCGGCGGAACGCTGGACGCCGAACTCGAGCGCCTGGATCTCGTGCCCGCTCAGGTGCGGCGGCAGGTCCAGCGGGTTCATCGCATCGCCCGGATCAGCTTTCCAGGCTCGCCCACATCTCGCGGTCGCGCTCGGCCGTCCAGATGCGCGGGTCGGCGTGGCGGGTGGCCTCGTCGTAGGCGCGGCTGACGTCGAACGGCATGCAGTGGTCGAAGATCACCCACTGCCCGTACTTGGGCTTGAGCCGCTCGTAGGTCTCGCGGTAGACCGCCTTCAGGTCCTTGCCTGCGGCGGCGCCCGCCTGGACGCTGGCATAGACGTCGCTGACGAAGGCCTTCGTACCCGCCAGCCCCTGCGCGACCTCGGTCTCGCCCTTCAGCGCCGGCCCGCGGCCGGGCACGAGCGCCACCGGCTTCAGGGCGGCGATGTTGTCGAGCGTCTTCGGCCAGTCCTGGAAGTAGGCGTCGCCGGCGTACGGGGTGGCGTCGTACTCGACGAGGTCGCCCGAGAGCATCGCGCGCTCGCCGGGCAGCCAGACGACGGTGTCGCCCTTCGTGTGGCCGCGGCCGAGCTGCAGCAGCTGCACCTCGAGCCTGCCGAGCCACAGCGTCAGCTTGCCGGTGAACGTGATCGTCGGCCAGGTCAAGCCCGCGGGCACCGTCTCGACGTTGCGGAACAGCCGCGGGAAGCGGCCGATCTCGCTCGCCTTGTCCTGCTCGCCGCGCTCGACGATCAGGTCGTAGGTGTCCTGGCTGGCAATGATCTGCTGCGGCTGGTAGGCGCTCGCGCCGAGCACGCGCACCGCGTGGTAGTGCGTCAGCACGACGTACTTGATCGGCTTGTCGGTGACCTCGCGGATGCGGCGGATCACGTCGGCGGCCATCGCCGGCGTGGCCTGCGTGTCGGCCACGAGCACGGCGTCGTCGCCGATCACGACGCCGGTGTTCGGGTCGCCCTCGGCGGTGTACGCCCAGGCGTGCTGCGAGATCTGCTCGAACGTGACCTTCTTGTCCTCGAGGTCGGCTTGCGAGGCGAACGCTTTGCTCATGGTGGCTCGGGATGGCGTGAATGAACCGGGGAGTTGATGTTAGTGAAGTTACCCGCTCCGGTGGGGTCGGACACGCCGCCGCGACGGCGGGCGTCAGGCGGCGGCGGCCCTGCGGCGGCGGCGCTCGGCGAGACGGGCCATGTTGCCGAGCGAGATCTGGTGCAGCGTGATCAGCGCGAGCACGCCGCTGCGGTACAGCTCGAGCACCGCGGCGTCGCCGAGCGCGGCGAGCTTCGTCTCGTCGACGGCGAGGAAGCCGCCGACGCTGAGCTTCTGGCCGTCGGGCAGGGTCGCGTCGAAGCGCTTCTCGGCCAGCAGGTCGTGGGCGAGCAGGCGGTCGCAAGCCGCGCGCGTGCGCGCCATCTCGCCCTCGAGGCGGTCGAGCACGCCCTGCATGTCGCGCAACAGCGCGCTCGGCTGGCCGTCCGGCTCGAACAGCGGCGTGCCTTCGGTCTCGGACCACACCGGCGCGCCGCGGTCGATGCACACCGCGTGGCGCTCGTCGTCGACGCGCGCCGTCGCGAACGGGTAGGTGCGCAGCATCGACGGCATGTAGTCGGCAAGCCAGCGGCCATCCTCGACGAACAGGTTCTCGGCGTCGGCGAGGCCGAACACCGCCATCGGCGCGACCAGCGGCTTGCCCGCGGCGTCCTGCCCGGCGCGCATGAACACGAGCGGGAACTCCTTGCACAGGTCGGCGAACTCGACGGCGTGCGCGAAGTAGGCGTTGAGGCGCTCGGCGACCGACCAGTCGGGCGCGCCGGGGCGCACCTTCAGCGCACGGTGCGCCTCGCGGTCGAGCACGACGGGTTCGCGATGCAGGGCCTGGTGAATCAAAGCGGTTCTCCTTGGATGGGGTGTGGACTGACGAGCACCTTGTCGACGCGCTTGCCATCCATGTCGACGACTTCGAAGCGCCAGCCCTGCCACTCGACGTGGTCGGTCACCTGCGGCAGCCGGCCGAGCAGCAGCATGATCATGCCGGCCAGCGTGTTGTAGCGGCCGCGCTCCTCGTCGGGCAGTTCGCGCAGCTGCAGGCGGTCCTTCAGCTCGGGCACCGGGATCAGGCCGTCGAGCAGCCAGCTGCCGTCGTCGCGACGCACGGCCCAGGCCTCCTCGTCGCCTTCGGCGGGCGTGAACTCCCCGGTGATCGCCTCGAGCACGTCGCGCACCGTGATGATGCCCTGCACGGCACCGTACTCGTCGACGACGAACACGAGCTCGGCGCCCGAGGCCTTGAAGTGCTCGAGCAGCTCCATGCCCGACAGCGTCTCGGGCACGAACACCGGCGGGTTCAGTCCCTCGGTGACGGACAGCAGCCGCCCGTGCACGAGCTGGTGCAGCAGGCGCTGGGCCGAGACGACGCCGACGACGTCGTCGAGCCCGCCGCGGCAGACCGGATAGCGCGAGTGCTCGGCCTCGTCGAGCACGCGCCGCACCTCGTCGGGGCCGGCGTCGGCGTCGATCCAGTCGATCTCAGCGCGCGGGATCATCATCGAGCCGATCTGCCGCTCGTCGAGGCGGAACACGTTGCGCACCATCTGGTGCTCCTGCGCCTCGATCACGCCGGCGTCGAAGCCCTCCTCGAGCTGGGCTGCGATCTCCTCCTCGGTCACGCTCGCGCCGGGAGCCTTGCCGCTGACGCCCAGCAGCTTCAGCACCGCGACCGTCGAGCCCGACAGCAGCATCACGAACGGCTTCGTCGCCGTCGAGATCCACAGCATCGGCCGCGCCACGATGCGCGCGACGGGTTCGGGGTACATCTGGCCGAGCCGTTTCGGCACCAGCTCGCCGAAGACGATCGTCGCGTAGGTGATCAGCACGACGACGAGCGCCGTCGCCGCAATCTGCGCCAGGTTGGGCGGCACCGCCATCGCGTCGACCAGCCACTCGGCCAGCGGCTGCGCGAACGCGGCCTCGCCGACGATGCCGTTGAGCAGCCCGATCGACGTGATGCCGATCTGCACCGTCGACAGCCAGCGAGTCGGGTCGTCGTGCAGCGCCATCGCGGCGCGCGCCCCGCCGTCGCCGGTTTCCACCATCACTTGAAGCCGCGCCTTGCGCGCCGCCGTCAGCCCCATCTCGGCCATCGCGAACGCGCCGTTGAGGAGAATCAGGAAAATCAGTAACGCCGTGTCCATCGGAACCCCGGCGCACGCGGCCGGGTACTGTCGCGATGCCGCCGAGGGTAGCAGACGCCTCTGCGCGCCGAGCCCGCCGGCACAATGAGCCGATGCACTACCTGATCGGCGACCTGCAGGGCTGCGACGACGCGTTCGCGCGCCTGCTCGCCGAGATCGGCTTCAGCCCGTCGCGCGACCACCTGCACGTGCTCGGCGACCTCGTCAACCGCGGGCCCGGCTCGCTCGCCGTGCTCGAGCGCCTGCGCGCGCTCGGCGATGCCGCCACCTGCCTGCTCGGCAACCACGACCTGCACCTGCTCGCCGTCGCCCACGGGGTGCGCCGCGAGCACCGCAGCGACACGCTGCGCGAGATCCTCGACGCCCCCGAGCGCGACGCCTGGATCGACTGGGTGCGCCGCCTGAAGCTCGCCGACACCGCACACGGCTGGCTGCTCGTGCACGCCGGCGTCGCGCCGCAGTGGGAGGCGGCGAGGACGCTCGCACTCGCCGGCGAGGTCGAGACGATGCTGCGCGGCCCCGGCCTGCGCGAGTTCCTGCAGGTGATGTACGGCAACGAGCCTGCACGCTGGCGCGACGACCTCGAAGGGGCCGACCGCTGGCGGTTCGTGATCAACGTGCTGACGCGCATCCGCTTCGTCGACGCCGCCGGAACGCTCGACTTCAAGGTCAAGGAAGGCGCCGACGCCGCGCCGCCGGACCTGGTCCCCTGGTTCGAGGCGCCTGGGCGACGCAGCGCCGGCACGCCGATCGCGTTCGGCCACTGGAGCACGCTCGGCCTGATCGACCGCCCCGACCTGCTCGCGCTCGACACCGGCTGCGTCTGGGGCGGACGGCTGACCGCCGCACGCATCGACGGCGGCCGGCGCGAAATCGTGCAGGTGCCGTGCGCCCAAAGGGCCGTGCCGGGCTGACGCGACGCGGCAGGCGAACGGCGCCGCCGAAGGCGCGCTGTCGGCCCGTTGCAGTCCGTCGCACCGTTGGCCAGCTTGACTGCCAAGGTTGCATGCACGCCAAGGTCAGCGGGTGGCCACGTCCGCTCATGTCCCCCGCGTCGGGCTTCGCCGGCCGCTCCTCCTTTGCTTCGTTGCAGCGGCCACCCGCCGTCCTTGGCTCTCCACCGTGGCGGCGTGCCGCCGCAGCAGGGCACGACGGGTGCCCGATCGAGACGCTGGGGTGCCCTGTGGAGCGAAGTCAAGGAGGAGGCGCCTGCCGGAGGCGGGCGCCGGGGGACATGAGCGCAACAGGGCGCCCCAGTGGCTCGATCACGCTCCAGCCGTCGCAAGCGGGCGACGCCACGAACGACCGCCACGGGCCGACTGCAGACGAGGATCTGCAGGCTCGCATGCGAGCGCAGATGGGGCGACCGTGGGCCAGGGTGTCCTGACAGACAATGTTGGCTATTGGAAGCGTGGCCGAGTGGTTGAAGGCACCGGTCTTGAAAACCGGCAACGGGCAACCGTTCGCGAGTTCGAATCTCGCCGCTTCCGCCAGCATCCCCACTGCCAATCGGAGGAGATCGATGGAGACGACCCTGACCGCGCTGCTCGCCCGTGGTAGCGACACCGCCCCGGCGATCAGCGCGCCTGCTCGGCGTGCGATGACGCACGGCGACCTGCGCCGCCTGATCGCCGGCACGACCGCGCGCCTGAACGCGCTCGGCCTCGGCCGCGGCGACCGCGTCGCGATCGTGGTGCCCAACAGCCCGGAGATGGCGACCTGCTTCGTCGCCTGCGCCTGCGCCGTGACGAGCGCACCGCTGAACCCGGCCTACCGTGCCGACGAGTTCGATTTCTATCTCTCCGACCTCGGCGCGAAGGCGCTGATCGTCGAGCGCGGCAGCACGTCGCCGGCGATCGAGGTCGCGACCAGGCACGGCGTGCGCATCCTCGAGCTCGTCGCGGCTGCCGACGATCCGGCGGGTGCGTTCACGCTCGAGCCGCGCGAGCCCTGGACGGGCGCCGCCGCCGCGCTGGGCGGCGCGGCACAGGGCGACGACGTGTCGATGCTGCTGCACACCTCGGGCACGACGTCGCGGCCGAAAATCGTGCCGCTGTCGCAGCGCAACCTCGCCGCGTCGGCGCAGCACATCGCCCGCACGCTGCAATTCACCGCTAGCGACTGCGGCCTGAACATCATGCCGCTGTTCCACATCCACGGGCTGATCGCCGGCGTGCTCGCGCCGCTGTCGGCCGGCTCGCAGGTGTTCTGCACGTCCGGTTTCAACGCGCTGAAGTTCTTCGCCTGGATGGACGAGGCCAAGCCCACCTGGTACACGGCCGTGCCGACGATGCACCAGACGATCCTCGCCCGCGCCGACAAGAACCGCGACGTGATCGCGCGCCACCCGCTGCGCTTCATCCGCTCGAGCTCGAGTTCGATCCCGCCGCAAGTCATCGCCGAGATCGAGCAGGTATTCGGCTGCCCGCTGATCGAGAGCTACGGCATGACCGAGGCGACGCACCAGATGGCGAGCAACCCCCTGCCGCCGGCGGTGCGCAAGCCCGGCACGGTGGGGGTGGCGGCCGGCCCCGAAGTGGCGATCATGGCCGAGGACGGCTCGCTGCTGCCGCGCGGCGCCACGGGCGAGATCGTGATCCGCGGGCCCAACGTGACCGCCGGCTACGAGCGCAACCCGAAGGCGAACGCCGAGGCCTTCGTCGACGGCTGGTTCCGCACCGGCGACCAGGGCCTGATGGACGCCGACGGCTATCTCAGCATCACGGGCCGGCTGAAGGAGATCATCAACCGCGGTGGCGAGAAGGTCAGCCCGCGCGAGGTCGACGAGATCCTGATGGACCATCCGGCGGTCGCGCAGGTCGTGACCTTCGGCATGCCGCACGCCAAGCTCGGCGAGGAAGTCGCCGCCGTCATCGTGCTGCGCGAGGGCCAGGCGGCCACCGAGCGCGACCTGCAGCAGTTCGTCGCCGCCCGCGCCGCCGACTTCAAGGTGCCGAAGAAGATCCTCTTCATGGACGAGATCCCGAAGGGTGCCACCGGCAAGCTGCAACGCATTGGGCTGGCGGCAAAGCTTGGTCTCACCGGGTAATTCCTTAGCGGGTAAGCACCTAAAACTAAGCAATGCCTTAGTGTGACCGGCCAGAAAGTCTAAGTTGCTGCCGCGCGGCGGTCTGCCTACAGTGCGTGGTTTGTCCACTACCCTGCGGGAGTCCTCATGATGCGCACGCTGATCGCCGCGGCCACGCTGTTTGTTGCCGGCCACGCGCTGGCCTGGGAGCCGACCAAGCCGGTCGAATTCGTCGTGCCGGCCGGCACCGGCGGGGGTGCCGATCAGATGGCCCGCTTCATCCAGGGCGTGGTCGCCAAGCACAACCTGATGAAGCAGCCCATCGTCGTCGTCAACAAGGGCGGCGGCGCGGGCGCCGAGGGATTCCTCGACGTCAAGGGCGACAAGGGCAACCCGCACAAGATCGTCATCACGCTGTCGAACCTGTTCACGACGCCGCTGGGCACCGCGGTGCCGTTCAACTGGCGCGATATGACGCCGGTGTCGATGCTCGCGCTCGACAACTTCGTGCTGTGGGTCAACGCCGAGTCGCCGTACCAGACGCCGAAGGACTTCTTCGACAAGCTAAAGTCCAGCCCCGACCGCACGCTGAAGATGGCGGGCACCGGCAGCAAGCAGGAAGACCAGATCATCACCGTCGCGCTCGAGAAGGCCGCCGGCAAGAAGATGGCCTACATCCCCTACCCCGGCGGCGGCCAGGTGGCGACGCAGCTCGTCGGCAAGCACGTCGACGCGACCGTCAACAACCCGATCGAGGCGGAGAGCCACTGGCGTGCCGGCAAGCTGCGCGCGCTGTGCGTGTTCGACTCGCAGCCGCTGCCCTACAAGGAGAAGGTGACCGACAAGCAGTCGTGGGCCGACGTGCCGACCTGCAAGTCGGCGGGCATTCCGGTCGAGTACACGATGCTGCGCGGCATCTTCATGCCGCCGGGCGTGACGCCCGAGCAGGTCAAGTTCTACGTCGACCTGATGGACAAGGTGCGCGCCCTCCCCGAGTGGAAGGAGTTCATGACCAAGGGCGCGTTCAACCAGACGACGATGGGCGGCCAGCCGTTCTTCGACTGGCTCGGCAAGACCGAGCAGCAGCACCGCACACTGATGAAGGACGCCGGCTTCCTCGCCGGCTGATCGACGCGTCATGAGTGAGCGACAGGACGACGCCGCCGAAGGCGGCGCGGTTGGGGTTCGCTGGCCGGAACTGCTGACGGCGGTGCTGTTCATGGCGATCGCGGCCGTCGTGATGGTCGACAGCCGGCGCATCGGCGCCGGCTGGGCCGACGACGGCCCGCAGTCGGGCTACTTCCCCTTCTACGTCGGTCTGGCGATGTTCTGCGCCGGCGCCTGGACGGCGCTGACGCAGCTGCGGCGTTGGCACACCTTCGAGCTGTTCGCCGAGGGCGCCCAGCTGCGCAGCGTATGGACGATCCTGTGGCCGATGGTGGTCTACGTCGCGCTGATCCCGTGGCTGGGCATCTACGTCTCGTCGACGGTGCTGATCAGCTACTTCATGGCGCGCCACGGTCGCCATCACCTCGCGCTGACCGCGGCGGTGGCGCTGGCCGTGCCGCTGATCTTCTTCTTCGTGTTCGAACGCTGGTTCCTCGTGCCGCTGCCCAAGGGTCCGGTCGAAGCCATGCTCGGCCTTTGAGGCAGTCGTGGAAGAGTTCCAGAACCTGATGCAAGGGTTCGGCGTCGCGCTGACGCTGCCCAACCTCGGCTTCATGCTCATCGGCATCACGCTGGGCGTGCTGATCGGCGTGCTGCCCGGCCTCGGCGGCGCCAACGGCGTGGCGATCCTGCTGCCGCTGACGTTCAGCATGAGCCCGACGTCGGCGATCATCATGCTGACGTGCATCTACTGGGGGGCCCTGTTCGGCGGCGCGATCACGTCGATCCTGTTCAACATCCCGGGCGAACCGTGGAGCGTGGCAACCACGTTCGACGGTCACCCGATGGCACAGCAGGGCCGCGCCGCGCAGGCGCTGACGGCAGCGTTCACGTCGAGCTTCGTCGGCGCGATCTTCGCGGTGCTGCTGATCACCTTCCTCGCGCCACTGGTGGCCCGGTTCGCGCTGAAGTTCGGCCCGCCCGAGTTCTTCGCCGTGCAGCTGCTGACCTTCGCCAGCTTCGTCGGTCTGAGCAAGGAGCCGCCGGCGAAGACGATCGCGGCGATGATGCTCGGCTTCGCGCTGGCCTGTGTCGGCATGGACTCGGTCACCGGCAACCTGCGCATGACGTTCGGCTTCCCCGAACTGCTCAAGGGCTTCGACTTCCTTATCGCGGTGATCGGCCTGTTCGGCATCGGCGAGATCTTGCTGACGATGGAGGAAGGCCTGTCGTTCAAGGGCAAGAGCGCGAAGATCAAGCTGCAGGTGGTGTGGGAGACCTGGCGCGAGCTGTTCAAGCTGTGGAGGCTGTTCCTGCGCAGCGTGCTGGTGGGCTGCTGGATGGGCGTGACGCCGGGCGGTGCGACGCCGGCGTCGTTCATGAGCTACGGCATCGCGCGGCGCATGTCGAAGAACCCGGAGGAGTTCGGCAAGGGCCGCATCGAGGGCGTCGTCGCGCCCGAGACCGCCGCGCACGCGGCCGGCACCTCGGCGCTGCTGCCGATGCTCACGCTCGGCATCCCCGGCTCGCCGACCGCCGCGGTGCTGCTCGGCGGCCTGCTGATCTGGGGCCTGCAACCCGGGCCGATGCTGTTCGTCGAGCAGAAGGAGTTCGTCTGGGGCCTGATCGCGAGCATGTACATCGGTAACATCGTTGGACTGATCGTCGTGCTGACGACGGTGCCGTGGTGGGCCGCGATCCTGCGCATCCCGTTCTCGATCATCGGGCCGGTGATCATCGTGATCTGCGCGATCGGCGCGTACACGGTCAACAACTCGATGTTCGACGTCGTGATGATGCTCGTGTTCGGTGTGCTGGGTTATCTGTTCAAGAAGCTGAAGTACCCGCTCGCGCCGCTGGTGCTCGCGCTGGTGCTGGGCAAGATGGCGGAATCCAGCTTCCGCCAGGCGATGCTGCTGAGCGACGGGTCGCTCGCCATCTTCTGGAGCAACCCGCTCGTGGGCAGCATCGCGGGGCTGGCGGTGATCATGCTGCTGTGGCCGATATGGGGCGCGCTGAAGTCGGCGCTGCGCCGTCGCGAGATGGTCGCCGACGGCCGCCTGGGCGGCTGAAACCATGTCGCACCGCCCGCGCTGCCGCGGGCGGTGCGGGTCGGGAGAGACGATGAAGATTGCAGTGGTCGGCGCCGGCGCGATCGGCGGCTATCTGGGCGCGAAGCTAGCGCTCGCGGGCGAGGAGGTGACCTTCATCGCTCGCCGGAAGAACCTCGAGGCGATCAACGCCCACGGCTTCCGACTGATCCTCGAGGACGGCAGTGAGGCGCACGCGGCGAACGTACGCGCGGTCGAGCGCTACGCCGACGCCGGGCCGCAGGACGCCGTGCTGCTGACCGTCAAGGCGCACCAGGTGCGCGACCTGCTGCCCGATCTCACCGCGCTGTTCGGTCCGCAGACGATGGTCGTCACGATGATCAACGGCGTGCCGTGGTGGTACTTCCACAAGCTCGGCGGCGCCTACGAGGGCCGCAAGCTCGAAAGCGTCGACCCGGGCGGCGTGATCGACGCCCACATCGCCGCCGACCGCGTGCTCGGCAGCGTCGTCTACCCGGCGGCC
>JALOSD010000185.1 GCA_025458585.1 Burkholderiaceae bacterium
AGGAACAGGCCGCCGCCGTAGCCCATGTTGGCGATCAGGCCGGCCATCGAGATGAACGACGCCGCGCTCATCCAGTCGGCCGCGGTGGCCATGCCGTTGGTCACCGGGTGCACGCTGCCGCCGGCGGCGTAGAACTCGCTCGTCGAGCCGGCGCGTGCCCAGATGGCGATGCCGATGTACAGCGCGAAGCTGAGACCGACGACGATGTAGATGGTGGTTTGCAGATCCATGGTGGCCTCAGTCCTCGTGCACGTCGAACTGACGGTCGATGTCGCCCATCTTCTTCGCGTAGTAGAAGATCAGCGCGATGAAGATGTAGATCGAGCCCTGGTGCGCGAACCAGAATCCGAGCGGGTAGCCGCCGAGGTGGATGTTGTTGAGCAGCGGCGCGAACAGGATGCCGGCGCCGAACGAGACCAGGAACCAGATGATCAGGATCTTGGTCAGCAGGCCCAGCGTGGCTTTCCAGTAGCCCTGGGAGTCGTGTTTCACGGATTGCCTCCTCCGAAACGATGATGGGATCACGAGCACAGCGTGAACCGCATCACGCCTGCGCCGCATCATCGGCATGCGCTCTGACCCCCCTCTGACGCGATTCCAACGCCGCCTGACGCGGCGCTGAACGCCCGCTGACGACTCGCGGGTAAACCCGCAGCGATCTTTTCTCGATGTGGGATGGCGGCGCCGTGGCGGCGTTCAGGTGCGCGCGACGCCGGGGCGCGGCGCGCCTTCGGCGTGCCACGCCGGGCCGTCGAACCATGGCTCGCCACGCATCGCGGCGGCGAGCATCGGCAACGCGTCGAGACCCCAGAAGGCACGCCCGTCGACCTCGATCGTCGGCACGCCGAACACGCCGCGCGCGATCGCGGCGTCGGTCGAGGCGCGCAGCTCGGCCTTCACGTCGTCGCCGCGCGGATCACGCGTCGGCTGCAGCGTGGCGGCGAGCTCGTGCAGCCGCTGCGCATCGTTCGCGTCGGCGCCGCCGCCGCACCAGACGTGGCGCAGGATCGCCTCGACCACCCAGCGGTTCGGCGTGCCACCCGGTTCGCAGCAGGCAAGCGCGAGGCGCAGCAGCGCGAGCGGGTTGAACGGATGCTGCGCCGGCGTGTGGAACGCGAGGCCGTGGCGGTCGGCGAGCCACGCGCAGTGGCGGAAGGTCCAGGCGCGCTTCGGTTCGATCTCGGCGGGCCCCTTGTGGCCCCAGTGCGCGAGCAGGCCGGCGAACAGCACCGGGCGGTAGCGCACGTCGTAGCTCAGGCCTTCGAGCGCCTGCGGCAGCCGCTCGAACGCCAGGTAGACGAACGGCGAGACGGGGTCGAACCAGACGTCGAGCGTCTTCACGTGCCGTCGTCGGTGCTCTGCGCCGCGTGGGTGCCGCGCACACTCATCAACGCGTGGCGCGGCGGCAACTGCGCCCACACCGCGCGCTTCTCGTCGTCGTCGAGCACGCCCCAGGCCACGATCTCGTCGATCGTGCGTGCGCAGCCGAGGCACCAGCCGGTGGCCTCGTCCATCCGGCACACGCTGATGCAGGGGCTCGGGACGCCGGCGGTGGTGCTCATGCCGGTACGACGTCCGCGACGGGTGCGCCCGTGAGCGCCTCGAGCTGCGCCGGCGTCAGCTCGAACACGCCGTTCGGGTGCCCGGCCGCGGCCCAGATGACGTCGAAGCGGAACAGGTCGCGGTCGATCAGCGTGACCGGCGGCATCGCGTGCGCGATCGGCGCGACGCCGCCGATCGAGAAGCCGGTGGCCGCCTTGACGAAGTCGGCGTCGGCGCGCCCGACCGGTCCGACGAGCGCGGCGACCTTCTTCTCGTCGACGCGGCGGTCGCCCGAGGTCACGACGAGGACGGCGGCGTCGTCGGCCTTGCGGCGGAAGATCACGCTCTTGGCGATCTGGCCCACCTGCACGCCGAGCGCGTCGGCTGCTTCCTGCGACGTTCGGGCACTCGCCTCGAGCCAGCGCGGCGCGTGCGGGTGGCCGCGCTCGGCGAGCGCGCGCGTCACGCGCCGGAAGCCCTCGGGCCGCGATTCGAGCAGCTCGGTCATGCCGGCACCCGCTTCGCGAGCACCGCACGGCCCACGCGCGAGACGGGCGGGCGGCCGAGCACGTCGCTGATGAAGGCGCCGGCGTCGACGAGCCTGTCGAGGTCGATGCCGGTGGCGACGCCGAGGCCGTTCAGCATGAACACCACGTCCTCGGTCGCGACGTTGCCGGTGGCGCCCTTCGCGTACGGGCAGCCGCCGAGGCCGGCGACGCTGGTGTCGAAGTGGTGCAGGCCGATCTCGAGGCAGGCGTAGATGTTGGCCAGCGCCTGGCCGTAGGTGTCGTGGAAGTGGCCGCTGACCTCGGCGAGCGGGTAGTGCTTCAGCGCGCGCTCGAGCGCCGCCTGCACCTTCCTCGGCGTGCCGACGCCGATCGTGTCGGCGACGCCGACGTGGTCGACGCCGATGCCCTTCATCAGCCGCACGACGTGCTCGACAGCGTCGGCGCCCACCTCGCCCTGGTACGGGCAGCCGAGCGCACACGAGATCGCGCCGCGCACCTTGAGCCCCGCGTCGTGCGCCGCCGCGACGACGGGTGCGAAGCGCTCGATGCTCTCGTCGATGCCGCAGTTGATGTTGCGCCGGCTGAAGGCCTCGCTCGCCGCGCCGAAGACGACGACCTCGTCGGGGCGCGTCGCGGCACCGCCGGCGAGCGCTGCCTCGAGCCCCTTCATGTTCGGCACGAGCACGCTGTAGCGCACGCCCGGTGCGCGGCGGATGCCGGCCATCACCTGCGCGTTGTCGGCCATCTGCGGCACCCACTTCGGGCTGACGTAGCTCGTGACCTCGATCTCGCGCAGGCCGGCCGCCTGCAGGCGGTGCACGAGCTCGATCTTGTGCGCGGCGTCGACCGGCTGCTTCTCGTTCTGCAGCCCGTCGCGCGGGCCGACCTCGACGATCGTGACGTGGCTGGGCAGCATCGCGGCGGTCTTCTGGCGAAAGAAGCGACGATGATATCGGCGCGTCAGTCGACCGCCGCCAGGCGCAGCAGCTCTCCGCCTTCGGCCACCTGGTCGCCGACCGCATACAGCACCTGGTCGACGACGCCGTCGCGCGGCGCGGCGATCGTGTGCTCCATCTTCATCGCCTCCATCACGGCGAGCGGCTGGCCCGCCTTGACGGCATCGCCGGCGGCGACGAGCACGGCGACGACCTTGCCCGGCATCGGCGCCGTCAGCCGGCCTTCGACCGCACCCTCGCCGGCGTGCGCGATGACGTCGTACTCCTCGACCGTGGCCGAGCCGCGGTCGGCAAACACGGCCACCGTCTCTGAGTGCGCGTAGACGGCGAGCCGTTCGCGCCGGTCGCCGAGCATCACGTCGAAGCGGTCGTCGCCGAGCGCGCGGCACTGCAGCGGCCACGCGTGCCCGCCGAGGCTCAGGTGCAGCGCACCGTCGTGCCCGCGCAGCAGCACCGCCGGCACGTGGCGCCCTTCGAGGTCGAGCTCGAAGCGCCGCCGCGCGCCGCCGACGATGCGCCAGCCGTCGCGGCGCGACCACGGGTCGGCGCCTTCGGCCGCCGCCTCGATCGCCAGTGCATGCGCGACGACGCCGGCCGCCGCCCACTCGGGCGGCAGCGGCGGTGCGCCGAACAGCACCGCGCGCTCGCGCTCGATCAGCGCGGTGTCGAGGTCGGCGGTGGCGAACGACGGGCTGGCGACGACGCGGCGCAGGAACGCGACGTTGGTCTGCAGGCCGACGATGTGCGTCGCCGCCAGCGCCGCGTCGAGCCGCGCGAGCGCCTGCGCGCGGTTCTCGCCCCAGACGATCAGCTTGGCGATCATCGAGTCGTAGTAGGGGCTGATCGCGTCGCCTTCGCGCACGCCGCTGTCGACGCGCACGGCAGCCGGGTCGTGCAGCGCGACGCTGGCGTCGTCGCGGCGGAAGGCGACGTGCGCGGGCCAGCGCAGCACGTGCATCGTGCATGCGCGCCTCGATCGCGTGGCCGCGGATGCGCAGTTGCTCCTGCAGACCCGGCAGCCACTGGGTCAGCGGCTCACCGGCGGCGACGCGCAGCTGCCACTCGACGAGGTCGTGGCCGGTGATCGCCTCGGTGACCGGGTGCTCGACCTGCAGCCGCGTGTTCATCTCCATGAAGTAGAAGCGGACGTCGCCGTCGCCGACCTCCTCGGCGATGAACTCGACCGTGCCGGCGCCGACGTAACCCACCGCCTTCGCCGCCGCCACCGCAGCCGCGCCCATCTCGGCGCGCTGCGCGTCGCTCAGACCAGGCGCCGGCGCTTCTTCGAGCACCTTCTGATGGCGGCGCTGCACCGAGCAGTCGCGCTCGAACAGGTGCACGCAGCGGCCGTGGGTGTCGGCGAAGACCTGGATCTCGATGTGCCGCGGGCGCGTGACGTAGCGCTCGACGAGCACGTGGTCGTCGCCGAAACTGGCCTTCGCCTCGCGCTGGCACGACGCCAGCGCGCTGGCGAAGTCCTCGGCCCGGTCGACGCGGCGCATGCCGCGGCCGCCGCCGCCGGCGCTGGCCTTGATCAGCACCGGGTAGCCGATGCGATCGGCCTCGCGCGCGAGCAGCGCGGGGGCGTTGTCGTCGCCGTGGTAGCCGGGCACGAGCGGCACGCCGGCGTGGGCCATCAACGCCTTCGCCGCCGCCTTGCTGCCCATCGCGCGGATCGCCGACGGCGGCGGGCCGATGAAGACGACGCCGGCGTCGGCACAGGCCTGCGCGAAGCCCTCGTTCTCGCTCAGAAACCCGTAGCCGGGGTGGACGGCCTGCGCGCCGGTGGCGCGCGCGGCGTCGAGGATGCGCTGCCACTGCAGGTAGCTGTCGCGCGCCGCCGCGCCGCCGATGTGCACCGCCTCGTCGCACGCGTGCACGTGCTTCGCATGCACGTCGGCGTCGGAGTAGACGGCGACGGTGCGCACGCCCAAGCGCCGCGCGGTGGCGGCGACGCGGCAGGCGATTTCGCCGCGGTTGGCGATCAGGATCTTCTTGAACATGGCGTGAGAAGGTGTCGGTG
>JALOSD010000186.1 GCA_025458585.1 Burkholderiaceae bacterium
CCGGCCACGGCCGGCGGCGTGGCCTACACCTGGACGCGTGGCGCCACCAGCGGCACGGGCACGTGGACGCCAGGGCAGCCGCTGGCGATCGGCGAGTTCGCGCTGCAGTTGACCGGCGTGCCGGCAGAGAACGACCAGATATTGGTCATGGCGACGAAGCCCGCCGACGTCGGCAGCAACAACGGCAACGCGCGCGCGCTCGCGGCGCTGCGTGATGCGGCGATCGTCGACGGGCAGACGATCACCGACGCCTACGCCAGCGCGATGGCCGGCGTCGGCGTGCGCGTGCAGGGCGCGCGCACGGCGGCCGAGATCTCGGCCAGCGTCGCCGCTTCGGCCGAGCAGCAACGCGCCGCGAAGTCGGGCGTCAACCTCGACGAGGAGGCGGCGCGGCTGATCCAGTTCCAGCAGGCCTACCAGGCCGCGGCCAAGGTGCTGCAGGTGGCGCAGTCGGTGTTCGGCGCGCTGACCGGCCGCCAGCAGACCACAGGGGCGCGCATGAGAGTCACGACCGCGTACACGTTCAACGCCAGCGTCGATTCGCTGCAGCGCCGCCAGCAGGACCTCGTCGAGCGCCAGCTGCAGCTCACCAGCGGCAAGCGCGTGCAGCGCGCGAGCGACGACCCGACGGCGGCCGCACGTGCCGAGCGCGCCCTCGCGGCCGTGACGCGCACCGAGGCCGAGCAGCGCGCGATCGAAGCCAGCCGCAACGTGATGACGCTCGCCGAGAGCGCGCTCGGCGACGCCGGCGAGGGTCTGCGCACGCAGCTTTTCGCGATCGCCAACCGCAGCGACGGCGCCGGCACCTACCTGTTCGCGGGGCAGGGCGGCGGCGTGGAGCCGTTCGCCGACCAGCCCGGCGGCGTCGCTTACCAGGGGCTGCGCGGCGACTTCTCGACCGCCGCCCGCGAGCCGCTGCCGCTGTCGGTCGACGGCGAGGCGGCGTGGCTCGGCGGCCCCGGCGGCGGCGTGTTCGCGACGCTCGACCGTGCGATCCGCGACCTCGACCCGCCGGCAGGCCACGTGCCGCCGCCGCGCGAGCAGGTCACGCGCGACGGGCTCGAGGGCATCGACGGCGCGATGAACACGATGCAGCGCCTGCGCGCGCGCATCGGCGAGCTGCTCAACCGCGCCGACCTCGCCGAGGGCCGTGTGGCCGACGAGCGGCTGTACCACCAGAGCGAGCGCAGCAACGCCGAGGACCTCGACATGGTGCAGGCGATCTCGGCGTTCCAGAACCAGCAGACCGGCTACGACGCCGCGCTGAAGGCCTACTCGATCGTGCAGCGCATGTCGCTGTTCCAGTACCTCAACGGCTGAACGCCGACGGCAGTGCGCAGATGAGCGAATCCCCGATCCTGGGCCAGGTGGCGCTGGGCTACGCGCCGATGATCGACCGCGAGCGCCGCGTGACGGCGATCCGGCTCACCGTGTTCCCGGCGCGCCCCGACGCCGCGGTGGCGGCGGCGCCGCTGCTCGCCACGCTGGCCGAGGCCTGGCCCGAGGACGCCGGCCGCGTCGCGCTCAACGTCGCCAGCGAGACGCTGCTGCACGATCTGATGCTCGCGCAGCCGGCGCGCAACGTGATGGTCGAGGTGCCGGCGTTCATGGCGGCCGACCCGGCGCACACCGACGCCATCGTCGCGCTGCACCGCCACGGCAACACGCTGATGCTGCAGGGCCGCCCGCGCACCGAGCTGCCGCGCGAGGTGCTGCCGTGCTTCGCGCAGGCGATCGTCGACCTCGCCGAAGAGCGCCGCCCCGACGCCGCGGCGCCGCCGGGCGTCACGCGCTCGATCGGCTTCGTGCAGTCGGGCGTGCGCACCGCGGTCGAGGTCGAGGCCGCCTTCAAGCGCGGCGCCGTGGCCGTGCTCGGCTGGCCGCTCGACGACCCGCTGCCGCCGGGCGCGGCGGGTGCCGCCGGCAGGTCCGACCTGCAGACGGTGGTCGAGCTGATGCGCCGCGTCGACAAGGAGGAGCCGGTCGACCGCCTCGACGCCGTGATCAAGCTCGACCCGACGCTGGGCTTCAAGCTGCTGCGCTACATCAACTCGCCGGCGTTCGGACTGCGTGTCGAGATCAGCTCGTTTCGCCACGCGATCATGATGCTCGGCTACCAGCGCCTGAAGCGCTGGCTCGCGCTGCTGCTCGCGCAGGCGAGCAAGGAGCGCGACATGAAGCCGCTGATGTTCGCCGCGCTGCGCCGCGGGCTGCTGATGGAGGAGCTCGTGCGCGCCGGCGGCCTCGCGCAGGGCGACGCGCAGATGCGCGACGAAGCCTTCATCTGCGGCGTGTTCTCGCTGCTCGACAAGCTCATGAAGCAGCCCTTCGGCGAGCTGCTGAAGGCGATCCCCGTGCCCTCGAGCGTGCAGCAGGCGCTCGCCGACGGCGAGGGGCCGTACCAGCCGTACTTCGAGCTCGTGCAGGCGGTCGAGAGCGCCGCGATGTTCGACGTGCGCGAGAGCGCCGAGCGGCTGATGATGAGCGTCGGCGAGGTCAATGCCGCGCTGCTGCGCGCGCTGGCCACCGCGCGGCAGCTCGACTGAACGCTTCGGCGCGGCGCCTGCGTACACTGCACGGCGGCGCCGCGCGGGCCCTGGCCCCGTGGCAGCGCGCCGGCCACCGATGATTCCCGCCGCCACCACCCCCGCGCCCCCGGCGCCGTCCGCGCCGTCGCCGCGCCTGAACGTCGCCGGCCTCGGCGCGGTGCTCGACGCGCTGCCCGACGCCGTGATCGTGTTCGACAGCGCGGGCCAGTTGCACCTGGCCAACCGGGCCGCGCGCCGCGAGCCGGGCGTGGCCGGGGCCCGCTCGCTGAACGACCTCGCGGCGACCTTCGACCCCGAGGTGCTGGGCTGGCTGCACCGGCTGCGCGGCACGGCGCCGCCGCAGCCGGTGACCCAGTCGGCGTACCTGGCCGGCGACCGGCGGCGGGTGGTGCTCGAACTCGCGCGCCTGCCCGCGGGCCTGTGGTCGCTGCAATGGCGCGACGCCCCCGGGCAACGCGGCCTTCGAGGCGCTGGTCGGCCGCGCGCCGCTCGCGCTCGCCGACGCCGACGACGCGCTGCGCACGCTGCTCGGCGGCGGCGACGAACCGCTGCCGGCCGGCGACGCCGTCGTCGAGCGCCAGGCCACGCTGACGCTGGGCGACGGCGCGCGCCGCCGGCTGGTGGCGCGGCTGCGCTCGATCGAGCCGGCGCCTGGCGTGCGGCGCGTGCTCGCCGTCGTCGAAGACCGCAGCGCCGAGGACGAGCGCGACCTCGCGCGGCTCGAGATCGGCGCGCTCGTCGACACCGCGGGCATCGGCGTGGCGACCTTCGACGAGTCGCGCGGCTGGCTGCGCAGTACCTCGCCGCGCGCGGTGGCCGGCGGCGCGGCGCCGGTCGAGAGCGTGCAGGCGATCTCGCGCGACCTCGTCGACCCGGCCTCGACCGCCGACTACGACCGCCTGCAGCGCGCGCTGAAGTCGGGCGAACGCGTGCAGGTGCGCTACGCCGTGCGCCACCCCGAGCTCGGGCGGCGCTGGCTGCTCACGCGCGTCGAGCCGGGTCGGCTCGCGGGCGGGCGGCGCACGGTCTCGGTCGTCACGCTCGACGTCACCGACCAGGAGCGCTCGCGCGAGCAACTGCTCGTGCAGGCCGAGCGCACGCGCGCGGTGCTCGACTCGGTGCTCGTGGGCATCGTCACCGTGCGCGACGGCGGCATCGAGTGGATGAACCGCTCGGCGCGGCGCATGTTCGGCGGCGACCTCGCCGACTTCGTCGGCCAGCCGATCGACGCCGTCGCCACCGACGCCCCCGACCACCCGCTGCGCCGCGCCGACTACCCGCAGGTGCTCGCCGAAGGCCGGGCCGAGGCCTTCGAGTGCCAGCTGCGCGCGCGCGACGGGCGCACGTTCTGGGTCGTCGGCAACGTCGTGATCACCGGCGGCCAGCTGACGTTCGCGCTGCTCGACATCGAGCGTCGCCGGCAGGCCGAACTGCGCATGGCGCAGTCGCAGGCTTCGCTCGAGCGCATCATCGAGACGGCGCCGATGGCGATCGCGCTGCTCGACGCGGCGACGCTGCGCGTGCTGCAGCTCAACCAGATGGCGGCCCAGTTTCTCGGCTGCCGGCTCGACGAGGCCGTCGGTCAGCCGGTCGACGAGCGCTTCGCCGGCGGCGACCCGTCCGCCGGCGCCGCGCTGCGTGCCGACCTGCTGCAGGCGCTGGCGACGCACGAGGTCACGCAGCGCGAGTACCAGCGCCCGGCGCCCGACGGCGGCGCGCGCGTGTGGGACGCACGCTACGTGCCGCTCGACGTCGAGACCGGCGACCGCGGCGGCGCCGGCCAGCTGCTGCTCGTCGCGAGCGACGTGACCGCGCAGCGCGTCGCCGAGGAGGCGCGGCTGCGCGAGGAGATCGCGCAGCGCGACATGCTCGTCAAGGAAGTGCACCACCGCATCAAGAACAATCTGCAGGGCGTGGCGGGGCTGATGCAGCAGATCGCCGAGCGCCGCCCCGAGGTGGCGGCGGTGATCAAGGAGGCGGTCGGGCAGGTGCAAGCGATCGCCCAGGTCTACGGGCTGCAGGTCGGCAGCGGCGGGCCGCTGCGCGTGCGCAGCGTGCTCGAGGCGATCGCGTCGTCGGTGCAGCGCATGTTCGGTCGCCCGATCGCGGTCGAGGTCTGCTGCGCCGACGTGCACCGCTGGGCGCTGCCCGAGGCGGAGTCGATCCCGATCGCGCTGACCGTCAACGAGCTGCTGACCAACGCCGTCAAGCACGGCGCCGACGGCGCGGTGCGCTGCGTGCTCGAGTGCGACGACGGCGGCATCACGATCGACGTCGTGAACCGCGGGGTGCTGCCGCCGGGCTTCGAGCTCGCGCGCGTGCCCGGCGGCGTCTCGGGGCTCGGCCTCGTGCGCGCGCTGCTGCCGCGGCGGCACGCGGCGCTCGCGATGCACGCCGCCGGCGACGAGGTGCACTCGCGCGTCACGCTGACGTCGCCGGTGGTGCAGCGGCTCGACCCGCTGTAGGAGAATCCGCCGATGCACGCTGGCGCGGCCAAGGGCAAGATCCTCGTCGTCGACGACGACCGGCTCGTGCTCGCCACCGTCACCCACGGCCTCGCGAAAGCGGGCTACGCCGTGATCGACGCCGACAACGGCGACGACGCGATCCTGCTCGCGCGCGAGCACCGGCCGGATCTGGCGCTGCTCGACATCCGCATGGAGGGCAAGAGCGGCTTCGACGTCGCCGCCTACCTGCGCGAGCGCA
This sequence comes from Burkholderiaceae bacterium, assembly GCA_025458585.1. Lineage (GTDB taxonomy): Bacteria > Pseudomonadota > Gammaproteobacteria > Burkholderiales > Burkholderiaceae_C > Calidifontimicrobium. The sequence goes on from JALOSD010000186.1 coordinate 5,256, forward strand.
AGGTGCCGTTCATGTTCCTGTCGGCGTTTTCCGACGACGCGACGATCGCGCAGGTGAAGGCGCTCGGCGCCGTTGCGTACCTGGTCAAGCCGCTGGACATCGGGCAGATCGTGCCGACCGTCGAGGCGGCGTTCGCGCGCCTGCCGCCGGTCGAGGCGGCGAATGCGCCGGGCGCTGTGGTCAACGCGGCGCCCGACGCGGCGCCGGACCCGGTCGCGCTGGCGGTCGGCATCCTGATGCACCGCTATTCGCTCGCGCGCGGCGAAGCGCTGGCGCGCCTTCGCGCGCAGGCGGCGGCCGAGCAGCGGCCGCTGCCGGCGCAGGCCGAGAGGCTCGTCGAGGCGGTGGAACTGCTCGCGGCGTCGGCCCGCCCGGCCTGATCGCCGCGCCGCGGCCCGGCAGCGTGGCGCTCATCCCCCGAGCGTGAAGTAGAAGCGCGCGCCCTGGCCGACGTCGCCCTCGGCCCAGATCTGGCCGCCGTGGCGCAGCACGATGCGCTTGACCGACGCGAGGCCGATGCCGGTGCCGGGGAAGTCGCTCGCGCTGTGCAGGCGCTGGAACACGCCGAACAGGCGGTCGGCGAAGCGCATGTCGAAGCCGGCGCCGTTATCGCCGACGACGAACGCTGGCCGCCCGCGGTGCGTCGTGCGCGCGAGCGTGATGCGCCGCCGCTCGCAGCGCGCGCTGTACTTCCACGCGTTGCCGAGCAGGTTCTCGAGCACCATGCGCAGCAGCGTCGGGTCGCCGTCGACGACGAGATCGGGCTCGATCGTGACGTCGGCTGGCGGCTGCGGGAACTGCCGGCGCAGGTCGTCGACGACGAAGCCGGCGAGCTGCGACAGGTTCACCGGCTGGCGCGCGAGCGGCTGGCTCGACAGCCGCGCCAGCGCGAGCAGCGCGTCGATCATCTGGTTCATGCGCGCCGACGCACCGAGCACGCGGTCGAGGTGGTCGTTGCCGATGCGGTCGAGCACGCGGCCGTAGTCTTCCTTCAGGATGCGCGTGAAGCCCTCGACGACGCGCAGCGGCGCGCGCAGATCGTGCGACACCGCGAAGCTGAACGACTGCTGTTCCGCCGCGAGCTCGTCGGCCCCTGCGCTCGCGGCCGGCGCCAGCGCGAGCAGCCGCAGGTCGGCCTCGCCGAGGTCTGCCCGGGCCAGGCGCACCTGCCATCGGCCTTGCAGCACCGAGCCGCCGCGCGTGTCGAGTTCGCGCACGGCGTGCCGCAGGTCCGCTGGCAGGGCGTCGAGCAGCGCCGTCCAGGTGGGCGGCAACGCGCCTGACGTCAGGTCGCGCGCGGCGTCGTTGCGGAGCAGCACGCGCCCGTCGGCGTCGCCGTGGTCGCGCACGGCGAGCCAGGCCGGGCCGGGCAGCAGCGGCCACAGCGCCTCGAGCGCGGCACGGTCGAGGTCGGCGCGGCGGGTGTCCACGGCTGGCGCGAGCGTGCCGGCATGGCCGGCGAAGCGCCCGTCGGCGCCGAACACGGGCACCGCCGTCAACGTCCAGGGCGCTCCCGCGGCCGCCGGCGGCGTCGCCGGCGCGTTGCCGCCGGCCGGGGGCCGAAGCGGCTGGACCTCGAGGGGGGCGATCGCGCTGCGCG
>JALOSD010000026.1 GCA_025458585.1 Burkholderiaceae bacterium
CGTGTAGTCGGTGCCGTCAGCGAGCCTCTTGGTCTTGGTGCTTGCGATCACGGCCTGGAACGGCAGGCCGGCTTCGTGCAGCACGATGTGCGGCGACAGCGAGCAGGCGCCGGGGCTGTAGTAGAGCTTCATGAGGGTCTCCATGCGGCAAGTGATATCGGAGTCGCGATCATCGCCGCAGGCGCCCGAGTACGTGTTGCGCGGGGCTGAACGCGCCGTTCGGCGCGCTGCTCGATGAACGTCGTGGCGCGGACATCGGCGCCGAGCGTCGGGTCGCCGGCCGGTGCGCTCATCCCCCGCTGCGCAGCAGCTGCGCCGGGTTCAGCCGCATCTGCGACAGCAGGTAGCGCGCACCCAGCGTCAGGCTCACGATGCTGACGCCCAGCGCGGTGAGGCCGCCGGTCCAGTACAAGCCTGCGGGGCTCGCCTCGAGCCGCCACTGCAGCAGCGCGGTGGCCAGCACGCTGCCGGCCAGCATGGCGAAGCCTGCCGTGATGGCCGCGAGCACCAGGTACTCCCAGACGAGCACGCGGCGCAGCAGCGCGTGGCGCGCGCCCAGCGCGTGCATCACGGTGGCGTCGTAGAGCTGCCGGCTGCGGCTGGCGGCGACCACGCTGGCCAGCACGAGCAGGCTGGCCGCGAGGCACACGCCGGCCACCACCGCGAGGCCGGCGCTGGCGCGGCGTAGCAGCGCGCGCGTCTCGCGCAGCAGTGACTCGGTGCGTGCAGTGGCGATGTTCGGCGCCACGGCGGCGAGCCGGTCCTGCGCCTCGAGCGTGTGCTCGGCCGGCATCCACGCCGCGCCGACGTGGCGCGTGACGAAGGGGGCGAGCACGCCGTCGCTGAAGATGGCTTCGAGCCACAGCCGCGCCTGCAGGCGGCGTTGGCCGTAGATCGCCGCCAGGCGGGCGTCCACCGGCTGGCCCATGATCTCGAAGCGCAGACGGTCGCCCACCTGCAGGCCGAGTTCATCGACCTCGCGGTCTTCCATCGCCACCAGCGGCTCGCCGGCGTAGTCTGCGGGCCACCACGCGCCGCGCTCGATCACGACGTCGTCGAAGTTGCCGCTGCGGTCGCTCAGCTTATGCTCGTCGCGCGACTCGCGCACGCGCTCGCCGTCGTCGCTGTCGCGCAGAACCTCACTGTTGACCGCCACCAGCCGGCCCAGCACCAATGGCGCCGTGCGTACCGACCGCAGCCCGGGCGAGGCCTGCAGCGTCTCGCGCAGCAGCGGGATCTGCTCGGTCTGCACGTCGTGGAACACCAGCGCCGGGGCCTGCGCGGGTACGGTGTCGTTGACGGTGCGCAGCAGCGTGGCCACCACCAGCGTGCACGCCACGAGCAGCGTGAGCGCCGAGCCGAGCGACAGCAGCGCGGTGCGCAGCGGCGAGTGCGGCTGCTGCAACCCGGCCAGTGCCAGCTGCAGTGGCAGCGGCAGCGCCGCGTGGTGCTGCAGGCGGGCAGCGAGGCGGCGCATGACCCGCGTCGTCGCGTCGAGCACCGCCAGGATGGCACCCGTCGCCAGCACGAAGGCCAGACCGAAGCGCGGGTCGGGCAGCGTGGCCACCAGCAGCACGAGCGTGGTACCGGCCACCGCGATGGTCAGCGCGCGCGCGCGCCGCGGGGCGTGCAGCGTCTGGCCCTCGACGCCGCGAAACAGCACCGCCGGCGATACCGACAGCGCGCGGCCCAGCGCCGGCAGCGAGAACGCCAGCGCCGTGAGCACGCCGAACCCCAATGCCACCAGCGCTGGTGACCACAGGCCCCGCAGCAGCAGTGCCACGGGCAGCTTGTCGGCGGCCAGGGTCGCACCGGCCAGCGCCAGACCCATGCCAACGACGACGCCTGCCGCACTGGCCAACACCGCCAGCAGCAGGATCTGCAGCAGCACGAACGCGGCCAGGCGCGCGTCGCGCAGCCCCAGCGCGCGCAGCGTGGCCAGGCTGGCGAGCTTGCCCTGCAGGTAGGCCTGCACGCTGTTGAACACACCCAGCCCGCCGATGAACAGCGCCGAGAAGCCGATCAGCAGCAGCCCCGAGCCGATCTGGCCCAGCACCTCGGCCATGCGGTCGCTGCGCTCGTCGAAACTGCGCACCTCGGCACCCAGGTCGGGGAAGGCGGCGACGAAGGCGTCGCGCCACGCGGTGGCGTCCTGCGTGGTGCGCACGCGGTAGCGGTACTCGACGCGGCTCGCCGGCTGTACGAGCCCGGTGGCCATCAGCGCACCCTCGGCCAGCAGCACCGGCGCGGCGCCCCAGTCGGCGCGCAGGCTGCGGTCGGGCTGGCGCACGACGACGGCGCGCACCGTGAGGTCGAGGTCGCCGATCGCGATCCGGTCGCCGGGCTTCAGGCCCAGGCGCTGCGCGAGCGCACCGTCGATCGCCGCGCCCCAGTGGCCGTCGCGCTCGGCCAGCGTTTCGGCCAGGCCGCCCCCGGGCTGGAGCGCCACTGCGCCGTAGAGCGGATAAGCGTGGTCGGCGCTCACGAGCTCGACGAGCTGCGCGCGACCGCCTTCGGTGCGCAGCATCGTGCGCAGCTCGATCGTGCGCGAGACGCTGCCGCGCTCGCGCATCCACGCCAGCGCATCGGCGGGAAGAGGGTCGCGCGACTCGACCTCGACGTCGCCGCCGAAGATCAGCTTGGCGTCGGCGCGCAGCGCATCGGCCACCTGCCGGTACAGGCCACCTCCGGCGGCCACCAGCGACACCCCCAGCACGAGGCAGGCGACGAAGATCCACAGCCGGCGGCCGCTGGCGCGCAGGTCGCGCCAGGCCAGGTCAAGCAGGAACGGCATCGAACGGCTGCGGCGCGCGCGCAGTGGGGGGCGCCTCGTGCAGCAGCCCGTCGTGCAGGCGCAGCACGCGGTCGCAGCGGGCGGCGAAGTCGAGGTCGTGTGTGACCAGCACCAGCGTCGTGCCGAACTCGCGGTTGAGCGCGAACAGCAGCTCGCGCACCGACTCGGCGGTGATGTCGTCGAGGTTGCCGGTGGGCTCGTCGGCCAGCAGCAGGCGAGGGCGGTGCACCAGCGCGCGGGCGATCGCGACGCGCTGCTGCTCGCCGCCCGACAGCTGCGACGGCCGGTGGTGCAGCCGCTCGCCCAGGCCCACGCGCTGCAGCATCGCCGTGGCGGCCTCGCGGGCCCGGCGCACGCCGGCCATCTGCAGCGGCAGCGCGGCGTTGTCGAGTGCGCTCAGGCTGGGCAGCAGGTGGAAGCTCTGGAAGACGATGCCGATGCGGTCGCGCCGCAGGTCGGCCAGGCCGTCAGCGTCGAGCGTGGCGAGGTCGGTGCCGTCGAAGAAGATGCGCCCGGCGGCTGGACGTTCCAGGCCCGACAGCAACAGCAGCAGCGACGTCTTGCCCGAACCCGAGGGCCCGGCGATGGCGACGCGCGTGCCGGCCTCGATACGCAGGTCCACGCCCCGCAGGACGGACACCGGGCGCGTGCCGACGGCGTAGTGCATGCACAAGCCGTGCGTTTCGATGAGGGGGGCGGATTCTTGGGGCATGGCGCGGTGGGAATCGCCTCGACGTGACAAGTTCCTGCCGCCTGCGGCGTTGAACCGCGCGGTACGGTCCCAGTATCGGCCACGCCATGGGACGACTGTCGGGGCGCGCTGCCGACCGACGTCCCGAGGGGTACACAACCGCAGGCGCCCGATACCTTCGAGCCGTCGCTGCGACGCGGGAGCTCGCCGCCGCCGCTCACGCAAAGCGGCTCACGGCGCGATCATGCCCCTGCGAACGCGAAGTCCAGCTCCGGCTTCAGTCCGCTGATGATGCGCGCGATGCTTTTGCCCGAGCCGCAGGCATGCGTCCATCCGAGCGTGCCGTGCCCAGTGTTGAGGAAGAGGTTCGTGAGCCTCGAGCGGCCGATGATCGGCACGTTGCTCGGTGTGGCCGGACGCAGGCCGGTCCAGAACTGCGCCCGACCGGCGTCGCCCGCGCCGGGGAACAGCTGCTCGACGCGGCTGACGATCGCTTCGCAGCGTACGCGGTTGAGGTCGCGGTCGTAGCCGTTGAGCTCGGCGGTGCCGGCGATGCGCAGTCGGTCACCCAGGCGCGAGAACACCAGCTTGTACTCGTCGTCCGTCAGCGAGACCTGGTGCGCCATCGAGGCGTCCTTGACCGGCATCGTCACCGAGTAGCCCTTGGCCGGGTAGATCGGCAGTTCGATGCCGAGCGGCTTGGCGAGCAGCGGCGAGAGACTGCCCATCGCCAGCACGTAGGCGTCGGCGTGCAGGCGCTGGAAGCGCCCCTCGCTGTCGGTGGCCTCGACGTGGTCGATCGCACCGCCGGCCTCGCGCAGCGCGGTCACCGTGTGGCTCATGCGGAACAGCACGCCGTCGTCTTCGCAGCGCTTCACGAGCTCGCGCGCGAAGCGGTTGGCGTCGCCCGACTCGTCCTCGGCGGTGTAGGTCGCGCCGGCCAGCTGCGCGCGGATGTGTCGCAGCGCCGGTTCGAGGCGCACTGCCTCGTCGGCCGAGATCACGCGGCGGTCGCAGCCCAGCTCGCGCATCTGCGCGGCCGGCGCCTCGGCGGCATCGAATTCCTTCTGGCTCGTGTAGAAGTGCAGGATGCCCTGCGTGCGCTCGTCGTACGCGATGTCGCGTTCGCGGCGCAGCTGCTGCAGCGTGTCGCGGCTGTAGGTGCCCAGGCGCACGATCTGCTCGATGTTGTGGCGCGTGCGTGCCGGCGTGCATTCACGCAGGAACCGCAACCCCCACAGCCACTGGCGCATGTCGGCGCGCAGGCGAAACAGCAGCGGCGCGTCTTCCCGGCCCAGCCACTTCAGCACCTTGAGCGGCGCGCTCGGGTTGGCCCACGGCTCGGCGTGACTGACCGAGATCTGGCCGCCGTTGGCGAAGCTGGTTTCCGCCGCCGGTGTGGCTTGGCGGTCGACGACGGTCACGTCGTGACCGAGCTGGCGCAGGAAGTAGGCCGACGTGACGCCGAGCAGGCCGGCGCCGAGAACCGCGACGTTCATGAGGAGACTCCAACAGGACGGGTTGAACGCGCGTCGTGTCGACGCGCGCCTGCCGCTCCCCCTGTCCTCGGTACCTGAGAGATTCGCCGGCGCGCCATCGGCGCGGGCTTGCTCCTTCGGTGCGTCGCCGGGCGGCGACGTCTCTCCAGACGGCGACGAAAGGTGTGCAGTACGGGACCTGAGCGTGTATGGGAGATTGCGCCTTCGGTGGCCGCACCGCGGTGATCCCGCGGCACGGCGCTCTCCTGCACGGTCGTGCGTTTACTGCAGCGGTGGCGGGCCCTCCGCGCTCAGGAAGCGTTCGGCCAGCCGCACCCAGAAGGCGCTGCCCACCGCGATGTTGTCGTCGTGAAAGTCGTAGCCGGGATGGTGGACCATGCACGCGCTCTGCGCCCGGCCGTCGCCGCCGACGCCGTTGCCGATCAGCACGTAGCTGCCCGGCACGCGTTCGAGCATGAACGCAAAGTCTTCGCTGCCGGTCAGCGGCGGGCCCTGCAGCGTCACGCGTGTGGGGCCGAGCAGGTCCAGCGCCACCTCGCGCGCGAAGGCCGTCTCGCGCGGCGTGTTGACGAGCACCGCGTAGCCGGGGCGCCACGCCACCTGCGCCTGCACGCCGTAGCTCTCGGCCTGCGCCGCGGCCAGCGCCTTGATGCGCTGCTCGAGCAGGGCGCGCACGTTGCGGTCGAGCGCGCGCACGCTGAGCTCGAGCGTCGCCGTCGCCGGAATCACGTTGTTGGCGCGGCCGGCGTGCAGCGCGCCCACCGTGACCACCGCGGCGTGCAGCGGATCGACGTTGCGCGACACGACGGTCTGCAGCGCCATCACGAGGCTCGCCGCGGCCACCACCGGGTCGGCGGCGTGGTGCGGCATCGCGCCGTGGCCGCCGACACCGGTGAGCGTGATCGTCGCGTAGTCCGACGAGGCCATCGCTGCGCCTTCGCGCAGCACGAGGTGTCCCTGCGGCACGCCCGGCATGTTGTGCATCGCGAACACGGCGTCGCAGGGGAAGCGCTCGAACAGGCCGTCGGCCATCATGCGCAGCGCGCCGCCGCCGCCTTCCTCGGCCGGCTGGAAGATCAGGTGCAGCGTGCCGTCGAAACGGCCCTCCAGCGCCAGGTGCCGGGCCGCCGCGAGCAGCATCGCGGTGTGCCCGTCGTGGCCGCACGCGTGCATGACGCCAGGGTGGGCGCTCGACCACGCGACGCCGGAAGCCTCGTCGATCGGCAGCGCGTCCATGTCGGCACGGATGCCGAGCCGGCGCGCACCTGCCCCACGCACGAGCGTGCCGACGACGCCGGTGCCGCCGATGCCGCGCTCGACCGTGTAGCCCCAGCCGGCGAGCCGCTCGGCCACCAGCGACGCGGTGCGGTGCTCCTCGAACGCGAGCTCGGGGTGGCGGTGAATGTCGCGCCGCACGGCGACGAATTCGTCGGCCTGGGCGCGCATCGCCTCGAGCAGGGGGCTCATCGACTCACACCCTCACTGCGGCTGCAGCTGGATCTTCTTGGCGAGGGCGCGGTAGTGCGCCGTCTCGGCCTCGAAGAACTTCGCCGCGTCGGCCAGCGACACCGGGGCTGCCGCGAGCTGCGTCTGCGCCGCGAGCTGGCTGCGCACGCCGGGGTCCTGCAGCGCCTTGCCGATGGCGCCGTGCAGGCGCTGCACCACGTCCTCGGGCGTGTTCTTCGGCACCATGAAGCCGGTCCAGATGCGGTACGAGAAGTTCTTCAGCGACTCGCCTTCGCCGACGGTCGGCACGTTCTTCAGCAGTTCCGAGCGCTGCGCGCCGAGTTGCGCGATGACCTTGAGCCGCCCCTGGTCGGCCAGCGCTCCCATCGCCGCGCTGTACACGAGCACGGCAAAGTCGACCTGCCCGCCGCCGAGGTCCTGCATCAGCGGGGCGTTGCCCTTGTACGGCACGTGCTGCAGCTTGATGCCGGTGCGCTGCTGCACGTCCTCGAGGATGAAGTGGTACAGCGAGCCGACGCCGACGCTGCCGTAGGTGAGCGGGCGGTCGGCCGACTTGCGCGCCAGCGCGATCAGTTCGTCGACGCTGCGCACCCCCAGGTCGGCGCGGGTCACGACCACCATCGTGGCCTCGGCGACCGGGTGCACGAGCCGGAAGTCCTCGGCCTTGACCTTGACCGCGGCGTTGGCCAGCGGCGCCAGGATCACCTCGTTCGGCGAGCCCTGGAAGAGGTAATAGCCGTCGGCAGGCGCGCCGAGCACCTTCTGCGCCGCCAGCGCGCCGCTGACCCCGCCGAGGTTCTCGACGATCACCTGCTGGCCGAGCTCCTTGCCCAGCGGCGTGTTCATGATGCGCGCGATCGCGTCCGACGGGCCGCCGGCCGGGTAGGGCACCATCAGGTTGACCTGCTTGACCGGGTACGTCTGGGCGAGGCTGGCGCTGGCTGCGAGCAGCAGGCCGGCGATCAGGGCAAGGCGGCGAACGGGATTCGGCATCGGGCTCTCCTGCAGGTGGGTGGAACGCGCAGCCCACTGTAGGAAGGTGCAAATGCAAAGTCCAATGCATTGTTGTCTGAATTAACATGCCTTGAATGCATACATGATGCGCGACCCGCGATGACCCTCGTCCAGTTGCGCCACCTCGTGGCCCTCGCGCAGACCGGCTCCTTCAGCAAGGCGGCGCTGGCGCAGTTCCTGACCCAGCCTGCACTCAGCCGCAGCATCCGCGCCCTCGAGGACGAGCTTGGCGTGCCGTTGTTCGATCGCATCGGCCGGCGTGTCGAGCCGACGCCGTTCGGGCGCGAGATGCTGGCGCGCGCCCACCAGCTGCTGGCCGACGCCGACGAGTTGCGGCGCAGCAGCGAGCGCCTGCGCGACGGCAGCGCCGGCGTGCTGCGCATCGGCCTGGGCTCGGGGCCGGGCGCGATGCTGATGACGCCGCTGCTGATGCACGCCGCGCAGCAGCGGCCGCAACTGCACGTCGAGGTCGCGCGTGCCGGCACCGACCTGCTCGTGCACGCGCTGCGCTCGCGCGCGCTCGATGCGCTGGTGGTCGACGCGCGGTCGCTGCGGCCGGCGCCCGACTTGCACGCCGAGTTCGTGCACGAGATGCGCGGGGCCTTCATGGTGCGCCGCGGCCACCCGCTGCTCAGGCGGCGCGCGGGCGTGAGCTTCGACGAGCTGCTGCGCTACCCGATCGCGTCCACGCCGCTGTCGGACGAAGTCGCGCGCATCCTCGTCGAGCGCTATGGCCCGCAAGCCCATCCGGCCGACTGCGTCACACTGCGCTGCGAGGAGATCCCGAGCCTGGTCGCGGTCGCCAAGCGCAGCGACGCCGTGCTGCTGGCGATCCGGCTTGCCGCCCCGGACCTTGTCCCGCTGAACCTGGTCCCGGCCCTCGGCGCGACGGCCCGCTTCGGCTTGGTGACGCTGGCGCGGCGCACCGAGCCGCCGGGGCTGGCGTTCGTGCGGACTCTGATGGCCCAGCTGCTGCGCGACGGGCCCGACGACGATCGCGCAGCGAGCTAGCAGCCGGCCGCTAGCCCACCAGGTCGTCGATCGGCGCGCCGTCGAACGCGAGCGAAGCGCCGATCCGCGCGCAGCAGCTTCCCGGCCAACCGCATCGTCGCGATCCGGCGCATGCTCGATCCGGCGACGGCCGCCGCCTGACGGCAAGCCGGGCGCCGCGACCGATGGCTGCGGGTCGCTCGCCTGGCACTCGGTGCGCGCTGGTTCGGCCGGGCGAGGGTGCGCAGGCGTGTCATCATCGGCGCCCGAGCTTCGAGGCCGACGGCATGCCCGCGTGGCGGGCTGTGCGCGCCGTGCCCCGCGTGGGCAGCCTGCGCCGCGCGACGAGACGACGATGAGCACCAACCCGACGATCAAGCAGCTCCTGTGCGTGAAGTGGGGCACCCTCTACGGCCCCGAGTATGTCAACCGGCTCTACGGCATGATCTCGCGGCACCTCAGCGGGCCGTTTCGCCTCGTGTGCCTGACCGACGACCCGCGAGGGCTGCGCGACGAAGTCGAGCCGGCGCCGCTGCCCGAGCTCGGCGTGCCGCACCCGACCAAGACGATGGGCAAGTGGCGCAAGGTCGTGCTGTGGGGGCGCGAGCTCGCCGGCCTGTCCGGGCCGGTGCTGTTTATCGACCTCGACTCGGTGATCGTCGGCGACCTCGACGGCTACTTCACCTACGGCGACCCGGGCGATGTGATCGTCGCGCGCAACTGGGCCAAGCCGATGCAGCGGCTCGGCCAGACCTCGGTGTTCCGCTTCCCCGTCGGGGCCAACCCGCACCTTCTCGACGACTTCCGCGCCGATCCGCAGGGCGTCGCCGACCGCTTCCAGTTCGAGCAGCACTACGTGACGAGCGCCGTCACCGGCGGCGTCAAGTTCTGGCCCGAGTCTTGGACGCGCCACTTCCGGCTGCACTGCATGCCGACGTTCCCGCTCAACTACTTCGTGCCTGCGCGGCTGCCGTCCGACGCGCGCATCGTGACCTTCCCCGGCGGCCCGAACCCCGACGACGTCATGGTCGGACGCTGGAACAAGCGCGTGCCGCCACATCGTGGACGGCTGGAGCACCTGCTGGCGACGTTCAGCGGCGAGCGCGTCGACGACAGCCGCTGGCGCCATGTGCGGCGCTACGTGCTGCCGGTGCCCTGGATCGAGCAGTACTGGCGCGATTAGGCGTCTCGCGGCGCCCCACGCGTCGCAGGCCACGGCGCGTCACTCGCGCCAGTGCTCGGCGACCCACGGCGACGGCTCGATGTGGCGCCAGCGCCGGTTGCGCCGGCCCACCAGCGCGTCGGGCGGGTTCACCTCGCCGTGGAAGACGACGATGCGCGTGCCCGGCGGAATGCCCGGCGCGCGCCACCAGTTCGACGGCCAGCGCGGGATGCAGTGGTACTTGAAGCTGCAGCACCACGTCGCGGGCCAGTAGGCGAGCTTGCCCTGGCGGTGCAGCAGGTCAGACAGGAACGCCTGCTCGTTGCGGAAGCGCCGCCTCACGTCCTCGTGCGTCGCGCGGAAGGCGGCCAGCACGTCGGGGTGCGCGCCGAGGCGGAAGCGGTAGACCGACGAGTTGCCGGTCACGCGCCACGGGCGCTTCCAGTCGTGGATGATCAGGAACTCGCCCGGGTGCTCGAAGAACGGCGCCAGGTCGTCGACGATCAGCACGTCGAGGTCGAGGAACAGCGCGGTGCCGGTGAGGCCGTGCAGGTCGGCCTCGAACGTCGTCAGTTTCTTCCAGCCGCGCTCGGGGATGCCTTCGGGCAGCGCCAGCGGCGGGATCGGCAGGCACTCGACCTCGGGGCGCACGCCGTCGCTGCGGTCGGTGAGGCAGACGAAGCGAAACGGCCCACGCAGGTGGCGCGCGACCATGCCGTACAGGCGGTTCACGTACTCGGGGCCGTACTTTGTGCCCCACTTCATGCACAGCACGACGCGCGTGTCGGCGCCGGCCCCGGCGCGGGCTGTCGGTGGCGCGTTCACTGCTCCTCCAGCCGCTGCAGCGGGAAGCTGTCCCAGCCCAGGCAGCCCGGGCACTGCCAGAAGTACTGCTGCGCCTCGAAGCCGCAGGCGGCGCAGCGGTAGCGCTGCAGCGGGCGCGCGGCCTGCGCGACCGCCTCGCGCACGCCGGCCAGCGCCTCCTCGCTCCACGACTCGCGCGGGGTCTGCAGCACGACCGCGGCGGCCGACAGCGTCGGCTGCCGGCGCAGCTGCTCGACCCAGCGCGGCGAGGTGCCGGGCGCGCGCCCCTCGAGCTCGTCGAGCGCGCGCAGCAGTTCGAGCGTCGGTCGCTGCGCCGCCAGCTCGGTGAGCAGCCGGCGCGTCGCGTCGACCTGGCCGCAGGCACGCGTGCTGGCGACGGCCTCGGCGGCGACGAGGTCGAACGCCGCCGGGTTGCGCTGGCTCAACTCCGCGAAGACGGTCATCGCCTGCGCGTGCTCGCCCTGGCGCGCGAGCCGCTGGGCGGCAAGGATCAGCGGGCGTGGCGCGAGCGGGGAGGCGTCGCGCGCGCGCTGCAGGGCCGCGACCGCCTCGTCGTGCTGGCCGCGCGCGTCGGCGTCGCGCGCGAGCTCGCACCAGTAGTGCGCGATGCGCGAGGCGAACGAGCCGGTGCCGCTCTTCTCCAGCCGCGCCGCGACGTCGGCCGCGCCGCGCCAGTCGCGCGAGCGCTCGCACAGGCTCAGCAGCGCCAGGCGTGCCTCGGTCTCGAACGGCGTGCCGTCGAGCTCGCGATAGGCCTGCTCGGCGCGGTCGAACAGGCCCGCCTTCGCGAAGTCCTGCGCCAGCGCGTACTGCGCGCGGTCGCGCTCGGCAGCGGGCAGGTCGCCACGCTGCAGCAGGTGCTGGTGCACGCGCACCGCGCGTTCGAACTCGCCGCGGCGGCGGAACAGGTTGCCGAGCGCGAAGTGCAGTTCGGTCGTGTCCGGGTCGTGCTGGACGGCCTCGATGAAGGCGTCGATCGCCTTGTCCTGCTGCTCGTTGAGCAGCAGGTTCAGGCCCTTGAAGTAGGCGCGCGGCGCGTCACGCTGCTCGCGCCGCCACTGCCGGCCCTCGAGCCGTGCGCCGATCCAGCCGAGCGCGAACGCCACCGGCAGCGCCAACAGGACCCACTGCAGGTCGAACTCCATTCACAGGCCTTCGCGCGGCGGGTGTTCGGGAAGCGTCGACGTCACGCCGCCCACGCTCGACGCGGTGGCTGGCGCGGCCGTGCCCGCATCGGCCTGGCGGCGCGCGACGCGCCGGTGCCGCCACCACCCCGGCACCATCGCCAGCACGCCGACGACGCAGCCGGCGCCGAACGCAGCGAGCACGACGATCACCATCGGCGCGCGCCACTCGACGCCGAAGAACCAGTGCACGACGGCGTCCTGCTGGTTGTTGAGCGCGAACGCGAACAGCGTGAAGAAGACGAGGGCTCGCAGGAGCCAGACGAGGGCGCGCATGCGCGCCGGATTCTAGGGGCCGGCCCGGCGGGCTCAGCCGCCGGCAGGCGGGGCGCCAGTTTCGACCGGGATGCGCGCGTCGACCGACTCGCGCAGCGCCTTGCCGGGCTTGAAGTGCGGCACGAGCTTCTCGGGGATCGTCACCTGCTCGCCGCTGCGCGGGTTGCGCCCGACGCGCGGCGGTCGGCGGTTGATCGAGAAGCTGCCGAAGCCGCGGATCTCGATGCGGTGGCCGCGCGCGAGCGCGTCGGTCATCGCGTCGAGGATCGTCTTGACGGCGAACTCGGTGTCGCGCTGCGTCAGCTGGCCGAAACGCTCGGCCAGCGCGGCGACGAGATCACTGCGTGTCATCGCAACGTGGAAGAGGGCGCGACGCAGCGGGCGGCGCCGGCGCCCTCACGGCGCCTGCGGGCCCGCCGCAGCGGCGTCACTCGTTGCGGGTGTCGAGCTTGGCGCGCAGCAGCGCACCCAGGCTCGTCGTGCCGGCGGTCTCGCGCTCGTTCGTCTGCGCGAGGCGCTGCATCGCCTCCTGCTGGTCGGCCGTGTCCTTCGCCTTGATCGACAGCTGGATCGAACGCGTCTTGCGGTCGACGTTGACGATCATCGCGCTGACCTCGTCGCCTTCCTTGAGCACGTTGCGCGCGTCCTCGACGCGGTCGCGGCTGATCTCGCTGGCGCGCAGGTAGCCGGTGACGTCGGGGGTGAGCTGGATCTCGGCGCCGCGCGCGTCGACGCTCTTGACCGTGCCGCCGACGATCGCGCCGCGGTCGTTCATCGTCGTGAACGTGGCGAAGGGATCGCCGTCGAGCTGCTTGATGCCCAGGCTGATGCGCTCGCGCTCGACGTCGACGCCGAGCACGAGCGCCTCGACCTCCTGGCCCTTGCGGTAGTTGCGCACGGCGCTCTCGCCCGGCTCGTGCCACGACAGGTCGGACAGGTGCACGAGGCCGTCGATGCCGGCCGCCAGGCCGACGAAGACGCCGAAGTCGGTGATCGACTTGATCGGGCCCTTGACGCGGTCGCCGCGCTTGACGGTGGACGCGAATTCCTCCCACGGGTTCGGCTTGCACTGCTTCATGCCGAGGCTGATGCGGCGCTTGTCCTCGTCGATCTCGAGCACCATCACCTCGACTTCCTCGCCGAGCGTGACGACCTTGTTCGGCGCGACGTTCTTGTTCGTCCAGTCCATCTCCGAGACGTGCACCAGGCCCTCGATGCCGGGCTCGATCTCGACGAACGCGCCGTAGTCGGCGATGTTGGTGACCTTGCCGAACAGGCGCGTGCCCGCCGGGTAGCGGCGCGCGACACCGAGCCACGGATCGTCGCCGAGCTGCTTCAGGCCGAGGCTGACGCGGTTCTTCTCGGGGTCGAACTTGAGCACCTTGGCGTCGAGCTCCTGGCCGACCTGCACGACCTCGCTCGGGTGGCGCACGCGGCGCCAAGCCATGTCGGTGATGTGCAGCAGGCCGTCGATGCCGCCGAGGTCGACGAACGC
>JALOSD010000027.1 GCA_025458585.1 Burkholderiaceae bacterium
CGGGTTTTCCGCATCCGGCAAGTGCGTCGAATGGGTCGACGTGGCTACCGCATCCGCAGCGACGAGGTTTCCCATGAAAGAAGGCATCCACCCGAACTACCGCGAGGTGTGTTTCGTCGACCTGTCGAACGGCTTCAAGTTCGTGACGCGCTCGTGCGCGCCGACCAAGGAGATGATCGACCTCGAGGACGGCCGCAAGCTGCCGCTCATCAAGCTCGAGACGACGAGCGAGTCGCACCCGTTCTACACCGGCACGCAGAAGACCGTCGACACGCTCGGCGGCCGGGTCGAGAAGTTCCGCAACAAGTTCGCGCACCTGCGCAAGTGAGCGCGCAGGCGCACCACGCCACGAGGGCAGCCGAGGCTGCCCTTTGTTTTGCCTGCCCCCCGCGCCGCTGCCGGCGCGGCATCATCGCGGCGTGAACCAGGTCCCGAGTCCGGCGCTCGTCACGCAGCGCGCCGCGCAGCGCCTGCCGCGCTGGGCGCTGATCGCGTTCTGCGCCGCCTACGTGCTGCCCGGCGTGTTCGGGCGCGACCCCTGGCGCCACAACGACCTCGGCGCCTTCGGCATCATGGTCGCGATGGCCGAGGGCCGCACCAGCTGGCTCGCCCCGGCGGTCGGCCAGCTGCCGCTCGAGCACGCGCTGCTGCCGCACTGGGTCGGCGCCGCGTTCATCGTCCTGCTGTCGCCGCTGCTCGGCCCCGAACTCGCCGCGCGCGTGCCGTTCGCGCTGCTGCTCGCGCTCACGCTCGCGCTCGTGTGGTACGCGATGTTCCACCTCGCGCGCACCGAGGCCGCGCAGCCGGTCGCGTTCGCGTTCGGCGGCGAGGCGCAGCCGGTGGACTACGCGCGCGCGATGGCCGACGGTGCCGTGCTCGCGCTGATCGCCACGCTCGGCCTGCTGCAACTCGGCCACGAGACGACGCCCGAGCTGATGCAGCTCTGCGCGATCGCGCTCGTGCAGTGGGCGTTGGCGGCCGCACCGTTTCGTCAGGCGAGCGCGCGTGCCGCGCTCCTGCTCGGCCTGCCGCTGCTCGCGGCCAGCGGCGCGCCGAGCCTGGCGATCGCCGTCGGCGCCGTCGCCGCGGTGATCTGCCAGCGATCGGCCTACGAGCAGGTGCGCCGCGTCGTGCCGTGGGTGCTCGCGGCGACGCTCGCCGCGCTCGTCGTCGCCGCGGCGATGCACACCTGGGACTGGCGCTGGCGCTTCCAGCCCGACCGCGCGCAGCTGTTCCAGCTCGGCCGGCTGTGGCTGTGGTTCCTGTGGCCGGCGTCGCTGCTCGCGCTGTGGACCGTCTGGCGCTGGCGCCACCACCTGCTCAACCGCCACATCGCGGTGCCGTTCTCGATCCTCGCCTGCGCGCTCGTCGCCAGCGTCGTGATGGGCGGCTCCGACCGCGCGCTGCTGCTCGGCCTGCCGTCGCTCGCGGTGCTCGCCGCGTTCGCGCTGCCGACGCTCAAGCGAAGCGCGGCGGCGGCCATCGACTGGTTCTCGGTGTTCTTCTTCAGCACGATCGCGATCGCGATCTGGGTCATCTACGCGTCGATGCACCTCGGCGTGCCGGCCAAGCCCGCCGCCAACATCGCCAAGCTCGCGAGCGGGTTCGTGCCGCTGTTCTCGCCGCTCGCGCTCGCGGTGGCGGCGCTCGGCACGCTGGCGTGGCTGTGGCTCGTGCGCTGGCGCACCTCGCGCCACCAGCCGGCGCTGTGGAAGAGCCTCGTGCTGCCGGCCGGCGGCGTCGCGCTCGCGTGGCTGCTGACGATGACGCTGCTGCTGCCGGTGCTCGACTACGCGCGCAGCGAGCGCGCCTGGGTCGAGCGCATCGCTCGCCACGTGCCGGCGAAAGCCTGCATCGCGGCACCCGACGTCGGGCGTGCCGCCGTCGTCGCCCTCGAGCACTTCGGCCGCTGGAGCGTCGACGCGCGCCCCGACGCCGCCGAGAACAGCCGCTGCACGGTCTTGCTGCGCCGCCAGCGCGACGCCGACCGCTTCGTGCCGCCCGGCGGCGCGTGGGAGCCGGTGGCGCGCGTGCGCCGGCCCACCGAGCGCAGCGACAGCACGCTCGTGTTCCGCCGCAAGGCGCGCTGAGGACCGCCGGGCGCGGGCTTCGCCCCGCGGCCCTGCGTGCAGGTCACGGCGCCCTCGGGCGGCCCGGTGACGACTTGAGCGCGCCGGGGCCGGCGCGTCAGGGCGCCGGCGCCTCGGCCGGCGACGCCTCGACTACCGCGCGCAGGCGCGCGGCCGGCAGCACGATCGCGAAGCGCGAGCCCTTGCCGGGCTCGCTCGCGACGTCGAGGCTGCCGCCGTGGCGCTGCACGACATGCTTCACGATCGACAGCCCGAGTCCGGTGCCGCCGGTCTCGCGCGAGCGGCTGCCGTCGATGCGGTAGAAGCGCTCGGTCAGCCGCGGCAGATGCTCGCGCGCGATGCCGACACCCGTGTCGCTGACAGCGATCTCGCCGCTGCCGTCGGCGCGGCGCCGCCAGGCGATGTCGATGCGCCCGCCGTCGGGCGTGTAGCGCACCGCGTTGGTCACCAGGTTGCCGACCGCGCTCAGCAACTCGCTCTGGCTGCCGGCCACCTCGGCCGCCTCGGGCACCGACACCACGATGCGGTGGCGCTCTCCCGACAGCGCCTCCCCGTCGGCGCGTGCCTGCGCGAGCAGTGCGGTGACGGCGACCCAGCGGTCGGTCGGCGGCCGCGGGCTGCCTTCCAGCGTCGCCAGCGTCAGCAGGTCGGTCAGCAGCGTCTGCATGCGCGTCGTCTGCTGCTCCATCAGCGTCAGCACACGCCGGCGCTCGACCTCGGTCAGCGGCAGCGACGCCATCGTCTCGACGAACCCTGCGAGCACCGTCAGCGGCGTGCGCATCTCGTGCGATACGTTGGCGACGAAGTCGCGGCGCATCGCGTCGTGGCGCTCGCGCTCGGTGACGTCCTGCGACAGCACGAGCTTCATGCCGTCGCCGTAGCGCCGGATCAGCACCGACAGCGTCTGCTGGCCGCCGAGCGGCGAGAAGGCGAGCGGCTGGTCGAAGCGCCCGTCGTGCAGGTGCGCGACGAAAGCCGGCGTGCGCATGAGGTGCGTCAGGCGTTGCCCGCGGTCGCGCTGCGGGTCAACGCCGAAGTGGTCGGCCGCGACCGAGTTGCACCACTCGATCTGCTCGTCGGCGCCGAGCAGCAGCACGCCGTTCGGCGACGCCTCGATCGCCGACAGGAACTGCTGCAGCCGCAGCCGCTCGTCGTCGAGCGCGCGGTCGCGGCTGCGCAGCTGCCCCTGGACGCGGTAGCCGATCTCGCCCCACAGCCCGACGCCCGCAGGCACCGGCGACACGCCGCCGCCGCGCACCCACGCCAGGAGTCGCCGACCGCGAAGCGCGTCGACCACGGCGATGACCGCGGCGCCGACGGCTGCACCGACGATCGAGCCGATGGCGCCGCCTTCGAGCCAGCTGCCGACGGCATGGCCGATCGTCGCCCCGGCCAGCACCGCCAGCACGGCGGCCAGCGCTCGGGACAGCAGCCCGTCCATGCGGCGTCAGGTCGCGAGCGTGCCGACCTGCTGCGTCAGGCGGTAGCCCGCACCGCGCACGGTCTCGATCAGCCCCGCGCCCTGCACCGGCTGCAGCGCCTCGCGCAGGCGCTTGACGTGCACGTCGACCGTACGCTCCTCGATGAACACGTGGTCGCCCCAGACGCGGTCGAGCAGCTGGGCGCGGCTGTGCACGCGCTCGGGGTGCGTCATGAAGAAGTGCAACAGGCGGAACTCGGTCGGGCCGACCTTGACCTCGCGCACGCCCTCGGCGGTCGTGCGCGTGACGCGGCGCGTCGCCGGGTCGAGCCGCAATCCAGCAATCTCGACCGCAGTGTCGAGCGCTTCCGGCGCCTTGCGCCGCAGCACGGCGCGGATGCGCGCGAGCAGCTCCTTCGTCGAGAACGGCTTCGTCAGGTAATCGTCGGCACCGGCATCCAGCCCGCTGATCTTGTCGCCCTCCTCGCTGCGCGCGGTCAGCATGATGACCGGCAGCTCGCGCGTGCGCGCGCTCGAGCGCCACTGCTTCGCCAGCGCGAGCCCAGACTGCCCCGGCAGCATCCAGTCGAGCAGCACGAGGTCCGGCAGCACGGCGTCGACCGCGGCCTGCGCCTGGTCGGCGGTGGCGGCGATCGTCACCTCGTAGCCCGCGTGACGCAGGTTGATCGAGATCAACTCCGCGATCGCGGACTCGTCTTCGACCACCAGCACACGAGTCATCGAACGGCTCCCCCGCGACTCATCGCACCGCTTTCTCGACCTCAGGCACCGTCACGTGGCGTACGTCGGTGCCCTTGACGACGTAGATCACCGCCTCGGCCAGATTCTTCGCGTGGTCGCCGACGCGCTCGATCGCCTTCGCGACGAAGACGAGGTCGATGCTCGACGAGATCATGCGCGGGTCTTCCATCATGTAGGTGATCAGTTTGCGCAGCAGGCCGTCGAACTCCTGGTCGATCTGGTCGTCGCGCTTGAGCACGTCGAGGGCCGCGTTCGGGTCCATCCGCGCGAACGCGTCGAGCGCCCTGCGCAGCTGCGCGCAGGCGAGGTCGGCCTCGAACTGGAGATCGGCCACCGGCAGGCGCATGCGGCTGGACACGCCCGTGTTGATCAGGCGCTGCACCGTGCGCGCGATACGCGCCGCCTCGTCGCCTACGCGCTCGAGGTTGGCCGATGCTTTCGAGATCGCGATCAGCAACCGCAGATCGACCGCCGCCGGCTGGCGCGTCGCGATGATGCGCTGCATCTGGGCGTCGATCTCGACCTCCAGGCGATTGATGCGTTCCTCCTGCTCGAGCACTTGCGAGGCAGTCTCGCCGCTGAAGTTAGCCAGCGCGTAGATCGCCTGCGCGACCTGCGACTCGGCGAGCCCGCCCATCTCCAGCACGCGGGTGGAAACGGATTTCAGTTCAACGTCGTACTGACGCGTCGTGTGCTGTTCGGTCATGGCCCTGCTCCAGGAGTCGGGTCACCGGTCAGCCGAAGCGCCCGGTGATGTAGTCCTCGGTGTCCTTCTTCTTCGGCTTCATGAAGATGTCGGCCGTGGGGCCGAACTCGACCAGGTCGCCGAGGTACATGTACGCGGTGTAGTCGGACACGCGCGCGGCCTGCTGCATGTTGTGCGTGACGATCATCACCGTGTAGTCGGCCTTGAGCTCGTCGATCAGCTCTTCGATCTTGCCGGTGGAGATCGGATCGAGCGCCGAGCACGGCTCGTCGAGCAGGATCACCTCGGGCTTGACCGCGACGCCGCGCGCGATGCACAGCCGCTGCTGCTGTCCGCCCGACAGGCTCGCGCCGCTCTGGTTGAGCTTGTCCTTGACCTCGTTCCACAGCGCGGCCTTCTTCAGCGCCCACTCGACGCGCTCGTCCATCTCGGCGCGCGGCAGGCTCTCGAACAGCCGCACGCCAAACGCAATGTTGTCGTAGATCGACATCGGGAACGGCGTCGGCTTCTGGAACACCATGCCGATCTTCGCCCGGATCAGCGAGACGTCGGTCTTGGTCTTCAGGATGTCCTCGCCGTCGAGCATGATGCTGCCTTCGGCGCGCTGCTCGGGATAGAGCTCGAACATGCGGTTGAAGGTGCGCAGCAGCGTGCTCTTGCCGCAGCCCGACGGCCCGATGAAGGCCGTGACCTTGCGCTCGGGGACGTCGAGGTTGATGCTCTTCAGCGCCTTGAAGCCGCCGTAGAAGAAGTCCAGGTTGCGCACCGAGATCTTGACCTTCTCGGTCGTGGGCAGGTCGACACGGGCGTCCATCGTCGGGCCTCGTCAGTATTTGTTGCGGAACAGCACGCGCGCGAGGATGTTCAGCGCGAGCACGCCCAGCGTGATCAGGAATACGCCGGCCCAGGCGAGCTTCTGCCAGTTCTCGTACGGGCTCATCGCGAACTTGAAGATCGTCACCGGCAGGCTGGCCATCGGCTCGCCGAGGTTGGTGGTGAAGAACTGGTTCGACAGCGCGGTGAACAGCAGCGGGGCCGTCTCGCCGGCGATGCGCGCCAGCGCGAGGAGCACGCCGGTGACGACGCCGGCGCGCGCCGCCTTCAACGTCACCGACCAGATCACCTTCCACTTCGGCGTGCCCAGCGCGTACGCCGCTTCGCGCAGCGAGTGCGGGATCAGGCTGAGCATGTTCTCCGTGGTGCGCACGACGACCGGGATCACGATCAGCGCCAGCGCGAGCACGCCGGCGTAGGCCGAGAACGTCCTCGCCTGCGCGACGACGACGGCGTAGATGAACAGGCCGATGACGATCGACGGCGCCGACAGCAGGATGTCGTTGATGAACTGCGTCGTCGCCCCGAGCCAGCTGCGCTGCCCGTACTCGGCCAGGTAGATGCCGCACAGCACGCCGATCGGCGTGCCCACCGCGGTGGCCAGCAGCACCATGATGCCGGAGCCGACGATGGCATTCGCCAAGCCGCCGGTCTCGGCCATCGGCGGCGGCGTCGACTGCGTGAACACCTGCAGCGTCAGGCCGCCGATGCCTAGGCGCACGGTCTCGAACAGGATCCAGATCAGCCAGAACAGGCCGAACCCCATCGCCGCCAGCGAAAGCGTCAGCGCGATGAGGTTGACGAGCTTGCGCTTGCGGTGCAGCGCCATCTGGCGCGGGTCGAGCCGGACAGCGTTCACGTGCGGCTCCCTTCACCCTTCTTCAGCCGCATCAGCAGCAGCTTCGAGAACGCCAGCACGACGAACGTGATGAAGAACAGGATCAGCCCGAGGTAGATCAGCGACGCCTGGTGCAGGCCCTCGCTCGCCTCGGCGAACTCGTTGGCGAGCGCCGACGTGATGCTGTTGGCAGCCTCGAACAGCGACAGCGACTCGAGCTGGTTGAAGTTGCCGATGACGAAGGTCACGGCCATCGTCTCACCCAGCGCACGCCCGAGCCCGAGCATGATGCCGCCGACGACGCCGGTCTTGGTGTAGGGCAGCACGACCTTCCACACCACCTCCCACGTCGTCGCGCCGAGACCGTACGCCGACTCCTTCAGCAGCGGCGGCGTCACCTCGAACACGTCGCGCATCACGGCGGCGATGAACGGGATCACCATGATCGCGAGGATGATGCCCGCCGACAGGATGCCGATGCCCACCGGCGGCCCCGAGAACAGCGCGCCGAGCACGGGCGTGTCGCCGAACGCCGCCTGCAGCGGCTGCTGCACGTAGGTCGCCAGGATCGGCCCGAATACCAGCAACCCCCACATGCCGTAGACGATCGACGGCACCGCGGCCAGCAGCTCGATGGCCACGCCCAGCGGTCGCTTGAGCCAGCCGGGCGAGAGCTCGGTGAGGAACAGCGCGATGCCGAAGCTCACCGGCACGGCAATCAGCAGCGCGATGAACGACGTCATCAGCGTGCCGTAGATCATCACCAGGCCGCCGAACTTCTCCTGCACCGGGTCCCATTCCGTCGATACCAGGAAGCCGAGCCCGAACTGCCGGATCGACGGCCACGCGCCGATGAACAACGAGACGATGATCCCGACCAGCAACGCCAGCGTCAGCCATGCGGCGCCGTGCGTCAGCAGCGAAAAGACGGTGTCTGCCCAGGGCGCCACCTGGCGTCGCGGCGGCGGCTCGCCGCGCGGCGTCGATCGCTCCATTTTCTTGTCTTCGGTGCCGGAGGGAACCGGCAGTGTAGCGGCCATGCTGGGCTTCCCTGGGGCAGGTCACAGGCGGCGGTGGCGGCGAGACGGGCGGGGCGCCGCACGACGCCCCCGCCCGGCCGCCGTCACGCCGAGAGGCTCAGCGGAACGCGATCGGGCGGCCGCCGCTGTCCTTCAGGTGGTCGGCCCACTGCTTGCGCACGAGGTCCTTCACCGATGCCGGCAGCGGCACGTAGTCGAGCTCCTCGGCCATCTTGTCGCCGTTGGCGTAGGCCCAGTCGAAGAACTTCAGCGAGTTCGAGGCGTTGGCCGGCTTGTCCTGCGCCTTGTGCATCAGGATGTACGTGGCGCCCGTGATCGGCCAGCTGTCCTTGCCCGGCTGCTCGGTCAGGATCTGATAGAAGCTGCGGTTCCAGTCGGCACCGGCCGCGGCGGCCTTGAACGCGGTGTCGTCAGGCTTGACGAACTGGCCGTCCTTGTTCTGCATCAGCACGTAGCTCATGCGGTTCTGCTTCGCGTAGGCGTATTCGACGTAGCCGAGCGAGTTCGGCAGGCGCTGCACGAAGGCGGACACGCCTTCGTTGCCCTTGCCGCCGGCGCCGGTCGGCCAGTTCACGGCCGTGCCTTCGCCGACCCTGGCCTTCCACTCGGCGTTGACCTTCGACAGGTAGTTCGTGAAGATGAACGTGGTGCCCGAACCGTCCGCGCGGCGAACCACCGCGATCGGCGCGTCGGGTAGCGGCACGCCCGGATTCAGCGCCGTCAGCGCCGGGTCGTTCCACTTCGTGATCTTGCCGAGGTAGATGTCGCCGAGCACCTGGCCCGTCATGCGCACCTGGCCCGGCTGGATGCCGCGGATGTTCAGCACCGGCACGACACCACCGATCACGGTCGGAAACTGGACCAGGCCGTCCTTGGCGAGTTCCTCGTCCGTCAGCGGCATGTCGCTGGCGCCGAAGTCGACGGTCTTGCCGCGGATCTGGCGCAGGCCGGCACCCGAGCCGACCGACTGGTAGTTGATCCGCGCACCCGTCGCCTTGTTGTACGCGTCGGCCCACTTGGCGTAGACCGGGGCCGGGAACGTCGCGCCGGCGCCTGTGACGTCCTGGGCGAGAGTCGAACCGGCCGCGAGCACCAGGGAGGCGCCGACGGCAATCGAACGGAACATCGACAAGTTCATGGGCACACCTTTGCTGTGGCAATACTGAAGACGATGTGGACTGTAGGCGGTGGTTGTGACATCGATGTGACAGACCTACTGCCTCACCGGCCGCCGTGGGACTGTCACATGACGTTCATGAATTCGTCATGAAGGGTGCCTACGCTCGCAGGCCGTGCCAGCAAGGCATGTCCCGGAGCAATATCCCATGATGATCTCCAAGAGAACGCTGATGATCGCCGTCGCAGCCACTGCCGCCGGCCTCGCGGGCTGTGCAACCACACCCGCGCCCACGACCATCACCGACACCGTGGCGCGCACGCCCGAGCTCTCGACCCTGAGCAAGCTGATCGCCGATGCCGGCCTGGCGGATACGCTGCGCGGCACGGGGCCATTCACCGTGTTCGCGCCGACCAACGACGCTTTCAAGGCGGTGCCGGCCAAGACCCTCGAGGAACTGGCCAAGGATAAGGATCGCCTGCGCGCCGTCCTGACCTATCACGTGCTGCCCGTGAAGGTGATGGCCGCCGACGTCAAGACAGGTAACGTCAAGACCGTCAATGGCGCCGACGTCGGCGTTTCGAAGGCAGGTGGCTACGTGACTTTCGACGAAGCGCTCGTGACCCAGGCCGACGTGCCCGCCACGAACGGTGTCGTGCACGTCATCGACAAGGTCATCATGCCGCCGGCGCCGCGCCGCTGACGTCGGAACCCCGCAGACCGCGGAAGTCATCCAGCAAGGTCTCGCGCCCGCAGGCTGCGACCCTGCTCACGTCGCTGGCCCGCCATCGCGGGCCAGACCTGCCGCGGCTCTACCGGGCCCGCCGGCGAAGGACCCGACAACGCGCCTCCATGCGCCGTCCGTCATCGAAATGTCACACGCGGTCGCTACATTTCGAAATCTCCAGAAACGTGAGGCGCGAGCTTCGCTCCACCCTCGTCCACGCCAACCACATCTGCCCCCACGATCATGCGAGTCGGTATCAACGGCATGGGTCGCATCGGCCGCCTGGCGCTGCGCGCCGCCTTCGGCGCCGCCGAGCGGCCGGCGGACGATCCGCGGGCGGGCAACCGCCTTGATGTCGTCCACCTCAACGAGATCAAGGGCGGCGCCGCCGCCACCGCGCACCTGCTGGCGTTCGACAGCGTCCAGGGCCGCTGGCGCGAGGACATTGCGGCCGACGGTGTCGACGCCATCCGCATCGGCGGGCGCCGGCTCGGCTTCAGCGCCCACCCGACGGCAGCCGACGTTCCCTGGGGCGACCTCGGGGTCGATCTCGTGCTCGAGTGCACCGGCAAGTTCCTCGCGCCCGAGACGCTGTGGGGACACCTCGAGCGCGGCGCAAAGCGCGTGATCGTCGCCGCGCCGGTGAAGGTGGGCGACGTGCTGAATATCGTCGTCGGCGTCAACGACCACCTCTACGAGCCGGCGCGCCACCGCATCGTGACCGCCGCGTCGTGCACTACCAACTGCCTTGCGCCCGTGGTGAAGGTGGTGCACGAGGCGCTGGGCATCCGCCACGGCCAAATCACGACGATCCACGACCCGACGAACACCAACGTCGTCGTCGACGCGCCGCACAAGGACCTGCGCCGCGCTCGCAGCGCGATGCTGAGCCTGGCGCCGACGACCACCGGCAGCGCAACCGCGATCGCGCTGATCTACCCCGAACTCGAGGGCAAGCTCAACGGCCACGCGGTGCGCGCGCCCGTGCTCAACGCGTCGCTGACCGACTGCGTGTTCGAGCTGCAGCGCGCGACGACGCCCGACGAGGTCAACGCGCTGTTCGAGGCCGCGGCGGCCGGGCCGCTGGCCGGGATCCTGGGCTACGAGGAACGTCCGCTCGTCAGCGCCGACTACGCGCGCGATACGCGCAGCAGCATCGTCGACGCGCCGTCGACGATGGTCACCGACGGCACGCTGCTGAAGGTCTACGCCTGGTACGACAACGAGATGGGCTACGCGTGCCGCATGGTCGACCTCGCGTGCCACCTAAAGCAGCAGGGCATCTGAGCCATGACGCCGATCGGCACAGTGCGCGCCGAGCGCCGGGCCGCCCCAAGCCGGCCTGCATCCGATGCCGGAGGCATCGGGCACTTCGGCCGTCCAGGCCCGTGCTGGCGGGCCTGGAGCCGCGCCCGGCATTCCCCTTGGGGGATCGGCCGACGCACCCGTCGGACGAGGGGCTGACGTGTCCGCCGGCACCCGCCACTACGCCATCGTCACCGCCGCGTACTGGGGCTTCACGCTCAGCGACGGCGCGCTGCGCATGCTGGTGCTGCTGCACTTCTACAAGCTCGGCTACTCGCCGTTCACGCTCGCGTTCCTGTTCCTGCTCTACGAAGCGGCCGGCGTCGTCGCCAACCTGATCGGCGGCTGGCTGGCGACGCGTTTCGGCATCGCGCGCATGCTCGCCGTCGGGCTGGCCACGCAGATCACCGGCTTCCTGCTGCTGTCGGCGCTGTCGCCGTCGTGGACGGCGGCAATGTCGGTGGCGTGGGTCGTCGTCGCGCAGGGCATCTGCGGCGTCGCCAAGGACCTGACGAAGACCGCCAGCAAGTCGGCGATCAAGCTCACGGCGGCCAGCGCCGGCGCCGGCTCGGGGCGGCTGTTCAAGTGGGTCGCGTTCTTCACCGGCAGCAAGAACGCGATGAAGGGCGTCGGCTTCTTCCTCGGCGGCGTGCTGCTGCAGGTGCTGGGCTTCCAGGCGTCGCTGTGGACGATGGCCGCGCTGCTGGCGCTGGTCTTCGTCGGCGTCGTCGCCTTCGTGCCGCCGTTGATGGGCAAGAGCAAGGCGTCGACGTCGGCGCGCGAGCTGTTCGCGAAGAACCGCGGCATCAACGCGCTGGCCGCGTCGCGCGTGCTGTTGTTCGGTGCCCGCGACGTGTGGTTCGTCGTCGGCGTGCCGGTCTTCCTCTACTCGGCAGGGTGGACGTTCACGATGGTCGGTGCCTTCCTCGCCGCCTGGACGATCGGCTACGGCGCTGTGCAGGCGCTGGCACCGGCGCTCGTGCGGCGCAGCGACGACGGGCTCAGCCGCGAGGTACCGGCGGCGCGCTGGTGGTCGGCGCTGCTGGCGCTGGTGCCCATCGCGCTCGCGGGCCTCGTGCTCGCCAACGTCGCGCACCTCGAATGGGTCGTCGTCGTCGGGCTCGGCGTGTTCGGCTTCGCGTTCGCGGTCAATTCGTCGGTGCACTCGTACCTGGTGCTCGCCTACGCCGGCTCCGAGAAGGCGGCCGAGGACGTCGGCTTCTACTACGCGGCCAACGCGCTCGGCCGCTTCGTCGGCACACTGCTGTCGGGGCTGTTGTACCAATGGGGCGGCCTGGGTGCCTCGCTGGCCGGGTCGGCGGCGATGCTCGTCGGCTGCTGGCTCGTGACGCTGGCGTTGCCGACAGGGCACGGGCCGATGGCCGGGGCGTCGCCGGCGCGAGACCGCGACGGCGGCGTACACGCCAGCGCCCCGCGACAGAAACAGCCAGCCTCACGATGAACGACGAACGCATCGACGAGCAGAGCGCCGTCGCCGCGCTGGCGGCACTGGCGCAGCCGGCGCGGCTGCGTATCGTCCGCTCGCTGGTCGGCGCCGGACCAGCCGGCCTGACGCCGGGCGCGCTCTCGGCCACGCTCGGCATGCCGTCGTCGACGCTGTCGTTCCACCTGAAGGAACTGGCGCACGCCGGGCTCGTGACGCCGGAGCGCGACGGCCGGCACCTGATCTACCGGCCGTCGATCGCGCGCATGAACGACCTGCTGGCTTATCTGGTGGCGCACTGCTGCCAGGGCAGCGACTGCGGTCTCGCCGCCGGCGCGACCCACTGCACGACCTGTTGAACGGGGAGGACACGATGACGAACGCGGCCATGAGCCCTAAGGTCTATGAGGTGCTGTTCATCTGCACGCACAACTCGGCGCGCTCGATCATGGCCGAGGCGATCATGAACCGGCTCGGGCGCGGCGCGTTCCGGGCCCACTCGGCGGGCAGCCACCCCAGCGGCCAGGTGCAGCCGCTCGCGCTGCAGACGCTGGCGCTGATTCACATGCCGACCGAGGACTGCCGCAGCAAGGACTGGTCCGAGTTCGCGCAGCCCGGCGCGCCGAGGCTGGACTTCGTGTTCACGGTGTGCGACCGCGCGGCCGGCGAGGTGTGCCCGGTGTGGCCCGGCCAGCCGATGACCGCACACTGGGGCGTGCCCGACCCGGCGGCCGTCGCGGGCAGCGAGGGACAGAAGGCCAAGGCCTACTGGGACGCGGCGATGGTACTGAAGCGGCGCATCGAGCTGCTGCTGGCGCTGCCGCTGGCCTCGCTGGACCGCCTCGCGATCCAGCGCGAGATCCACGACATCGGCACGCGCTGAGCGCGCCGAGGCTCTGCGGGCGCTGCCCGTCGCCGTGGATCGGCCCGGCGATCTCGCTGTCTGACCTGCAGTCGGACGCCGTCGATTCAGGCCGCCGCGGCGAACGGCTGTGCTGCCGCGTCGGCGAGCCGCTGCGCGCAGCGCCGGGCCTGCGCCGCGTCGCGCGCCTCGACCATCACGCGCAGCACGGGCTCGGTGCCCGAGGCGCGGATC
>JALOSD010000187.1 GCA_025458585.1 Burkholderiaceae bacterium
GCCCGCGCATTGCTCGCGTCGATCCTCGCGACCACGCTCGCGCTGCCGGCCACGCTGCTGGCGCAGCCGCTCGAGAAGACGACGCTGCGCCGCGGCGCGACCGAGGTGCCGATCGAGATCGCACGCCCGGCGGGCGACGGGCCGTGGCCGGCCGTGTTCTACCTCCACGCGCGGCGCGGCTTCGAGGACGTCGACCGCGAGCACATGCGCGCGCTCGCGCGCGACGGCTTCCTCGTGCTCGCGCCCGACTGGGTCAGCTCGCAGATGCTCGAGCGCTGGCCCGACCGCCACGTGCCCGAGACCGAGGACGACGTCGCCGCGGCGTTCGCGATGCTGCTCGCGCACCCGCACGCGTGCCGGCAGCCGGTGGGCGTCGTCGCGAAGTCGCGCGGGCCGTACTTCGCCATCCGCCTCGCCGCGCAGCGGCCGGCCGACGTCGCCGCGATCGTCTCGTACTACGGCCACTTCCAGAACCCGAACGCGCCCGAGCCGCAGCAGCTGTTCCAGGTCGCGCCCGAGGTGATGCAGATCACCGCGCCGGTGCTGATGCTGATCGGCGACGCCGACTTCGAGCTGCGCCGCATCGTCAACGGCCGCGCGTTCTACGCGCTGTGGGAACGCGGCGTGCCGGTGTCGATGCAGATGTACCCGATGGCGCGGCGCGCGTTCGACTTTCGCGCCGACCAGACGCCGGAGGAGAAAATCGCGACCCGCCACGCCGCCGCCGCCGAACGCGCCTGGCTGCGGCAGCACATGAAGCTCGACGCGCCGGGCCGCTGCTCGGCGACGCGCTGAGCCCCCAACCCCTGTCGACCACGCCGATGCTGCGCACCCTGAAGGACCTGTTCGATTCGCTGCTGCCGCCCTCGCCCGCCGCGCCGGCGGCCGCCGGCGAGCACACGCTGCAGCTCGCCACCGCGGTGCTGCTCGTCGAGGTGATGCGCAGCGACCCCGACGTGGGCGCCGACGAGCGCCGCGCCGTCGTCGACGCGCTGCGCGCGAAGTTCGTGCTTGCCGCCGACGAGATCGACCGCCTGATCGAACTCGCCGAGCAGACGGCTCGCGACGCGAGCGACTACTTCCGCTTCACGTCGCGCGTCAACGAAGGCTTCGACATGGACCAGAAGGTGCGCATGATCGAGCTGATGTGGCGCGTGGCCTATGCCGACGGCCGGCTGAGTGCGCACGAGCAGCACGTGATGTGGCGCATCGCCGACCTGCTGCACGTGCCGCACGGCGCCTACGTCAACGCGAAGATGCGCGCGCGCGACGCGATGGGCGCCGGGGCAGCCCCCGCCGCCGATGGCTGACGACCCGTTCGACCTGCAGCGCTTCGTCGACGCGCAGGCGCCGGTGATCGAACGCGTGCGCGCCGAGCTCGCCGCCGGGCGCAAGACGAGCCACTGGATGTGGTTCGTGTTCCCGCAGCTGCGCGGGCTCGGCCACAGCGCGACGGCGGTGCACTACGGCGTCGCGTCGCTCGCCGAAGCGCAGGCCTACCTGCGCCACCCGGTGCTCGGCGCGCGGCTGCGCGAGTGCGCCGCGCTCGTGCTCGCGACGCGCGGGCACAGCGCGCACGACATCTTCGGCTCGCCCGACGACCGCAAACTGCAGTCGTCGATGACGCTGTTCGCGCATGCCGCGCCCGGCGACGCGCTGTTCCGCGACGTCCTCGAGCGCTTCTACGGCGGCCGGGAGGACGCGACGACCGTCGCGTGGCTCGCCGGCGAACGCGGCTGACCGCGCCTGCGCGCCCACAATGCGCGGCCTGCCCCGCGTCACCAACGACTCCACCCGATGCCCACCATGAGCGAACTGTCCGTCACGCTGCAAGCGATGTACCTGCACCCGGTCAAGTCGTGCGCCGGCATCGCCGTCGACGAAGCGCTCGTGATCGAGACCGGCCTCGAGTTCGATCGCGCGTGGATGGTCGTCGACGACTACGGCGAGTTCCTCAGCCAGCGCGAGCTGCCGCGCATGGCGCTCGTCGCACCGACGCTGCGCACCAACGACCTCGTGCTGCGCGCCCCGGGCATGCTTGCGCTGCACCTGTCGCTCGACGCGGTGGAGGCGCCTTGCCGGGTGCGCGTGTGGGACGACGAGGTCCGCGCCTACGACATGGGCGACGTCGCCGCGCAGTGGTTCACCGACTTCCTCGGCCGCAAGGCCCGGCTCGTGCGCTTCGACCCCGAGCACAAGAGCGCTTCCGCCCCAACCTCGTGCTCGACGGCCTCGACGCCCACGGCGAGGACTGGATCGACACGCTCACGCTCGACACCGACGACGGGCCGGTCGTGCTGAAGCTGACGAAGCCCTGCGCGCGCTGCCCGATCCCGAACGTCGACCCCGCGACCGCCGCCACCGGCACCGAGCCCGGCGACACGCTGGCCACCTACCGCGCCGACGCGCGGCTGAACGGCGCGATCACGTTCGGCATGAACGCGGTCGTCGCGAGCGGCATCGAGCACCTGCTGAAGGTCGGCGCGCGCGGGCGGGCGACGATCGCGTTCTGAGCGCGTCCGCGGCGCCCGCGGCGACCGCGCCGATCAGGCCGCCGGCCGCCTGTCGGGCAGCGGGATGAAGTCGGTCTCGCCGGGCACGGCGTCGAAGCGCCCGGCGGCCCAGTCGTCGGCCGCCTGAACAAGGCGCTCGCGCCGCGACGCGACGAAGTTCCACCACATGTGGCGCCGCCCCAGCGGCTCGCCGCCGATCAGCACGACGCGCGCGGGCGCGTCGGCCGACAGCATCGGCTCGTCGCCGGGGGCGATCGTGACCATCGTGTGCGGCGCGACGAGCTCGCCGTCGAGGCGCAAGGGCGCGTCGACGCCGTACAGCGCGCGCTCGGGCGCCAGCGGCAGCGGGAACGCGGCGCCGGCGTCGAGCGTGATGTCGAGGTACAGCGTCGGCGAGCGCGTGGCGACGGGCGACGCCGCGCCGAACGCCTCGCCGATCAGCACGCGCAGCGCCGCGCCGCCGACCTCGAGCGCGGGGAGGGCCTGGGCGGGCGTGTGCGCGAACGACGGCGCGGTCTCCTCGTCGGCCTCAGGCAGCGCGGCCCACAGCTGCAGGCCGTGCACGCGGCGCCGCACGCCCCGCAGGTCGCCGGGCGTGCGCTCGGAGTGCACGATGCCGCGGCCGGCCGTCATCCAGTTGATCGCCCCGGGTTCGATGCGCTGCACCGCGCCGGTCGAGTCGCGGTGCAGCATCGCGCCCTCGAACAGGTAGGTGACGGTGGCCAGCCCGATGTGCGGGTGCGGCCGCACGTCGTGGTCGTCGCCCGGCTGCGCGACGATCGGGCCGAAGTGGTCGAAGAAGACGAACGGCCCGACCGCCT
The DNA here is from genome assembly GCA_025458585.1 of Burkholderiaceae bacterium. Lineage (GTDB taxonomy): Bacteria > Pseudomonadota > Gammaproteobacteria > Burkholderiales > Burkholderiaceae_C > Calidifontimicrobium. The sequence continues at coordinate 3,335 of JALOSD010000187.1, forward strand.
GCCGCTGCGCGGCTGGCAGCAGCCGGCGCACGACGAAGCCGCCGCCGAGGTCCTTCGCATGCGGCTTCAGGGTCTCGCGCTCGGCCATGGCGGCCTCCGGGGTGGACACCGGTGCAGTGTAGGCCGCCACCTACAATCCGGGCCCTTGCGAATGCCCGCGAAAGCCCCCTGCTCATGAGCCTCAAATGCGGCATCGTCGGCCTGCCCAACGTCGGCAAGTCGACCCTCTTCAACGCGCTGACGAAAGCCGGCATCGCGGCCGAGAACTACCCGTTCTGCACGATCGAGCCCAACGTCGGCATCGTCGAGCTTCCCGACCCGCGGCTGCAGCAGCTGGCCGCGATCGCCAAGCCCGAGCGCGTCGTGCCGGCGATCGTCGAGTTCGTCGACATCGCGGGGCTGGTCGCCGGCGCGAGCAAGGGCGAGGGCCTGGGCAACCAGTTCCTCAGCCACATCCGCGAGACCGACGCCATCGTCAACGTCGTGCGCTGCTTCGACGACCCGAACGTGATCCACGTCGCCGGCCGCGTCGATCCGATCGCCGACATCGAGGTCATCCAGACCGAGCTGTGCCTGGCCGACCTCGCCACCGTCGAGAAGGGCCTCGTGCGCTACACCAAGGTCGCGAAGGCCGGCGGCGACAAGGAGGCTCAGCGTCTGGTCGACGTGCTGAAGAAGTGCGAGGCCGCGCTCAACGAGGCGAAGCCGGTGCGCTCGATCGACTTCAGCAAGGAAGAGCTTGCGGTGCTCAAGCCGCTGTGCCTGATCACCGCCAAGCCGGCGATGTTCGTCGGCAACGTCGCCGAGGACGGCTTCGAGCACAACCCGTACCTCGACCGCCTGCGCGAGTTCGCGGCGATGCAGAACGCGCCCGTGGTCGCGATCTGCGCCAAGACGGAGGCCGAGCTCGCCGACATGGACGACGAGGACAAGGCGATGTTCCTCGCCGAGATGGGGCAGGACGAGCCCGGGCTGAACCGCCTGATCCGCGCCGCGTTCAAGCTGCTCGGCCTGCAGACCTATTTCACGGCCGGCGTGAAGGAGGTGCGCGCGTGGACGATCCACGTTGGCGACACCGCGCCCCAGGCCGCCGGCGTGATTCACACCGATTTCGAGCGCGGCTTCATCCGCGCGCAGACGATCGCCTTCGACGACTACATCGCCTGCGGCGGCGAGCAGGGCGCGAAGGACGCCGGCAAGATGCGCTCCGAAGGCAAGGAGTACGTCGTCAAGGACGGCGACGTGATGAACTTCCTGTTCAACGTCTGAGCCGTCCGGCGCGTGCCGGCGTGCCGGCGTGCCGGCGTGCCGGCGTGCCGGCATGCCGGCACGCCGCTATGTCGCCAGGCCCATCGAACGCGGTGGTGCCGCCGCCGCTCGGCCGGTGCTAACCTGCCGTCAACGTTCCACTGCGAGACGAGACCCCCATGCCCGGCCTGCGCCCCGACGTCGACCCCGACGGCCTGCTCGAGTACTCGGTCGTCTATACCGACCGCTCGCTGAACCACATGTCCAGGCGCTTCCAGCAGGTGATGCGCGACGTCTCGGCGACGCTGAAGGAGGTCTACGGCGCGCGCTCGGCGGTGATCGTGCCCGGCAGCGGCAGCACCGGCATGGAAGCCACGGCGCGCCAGTTCGCGGCCGGCAAGCGCTGCCTGATCGTGCGCAACGGCTGGTTCAGCTACCGCTGGACGCAGATCCTGGAGATGAGCGGCATCGCGCCGGATCCGGTCGTGCTGAAGGCGCGCCGCACCGGCCCCGGCGCCACCGCGCCGTTCGCGCCGGCGCCGCTTGACGAGGTCGTCGCCACGATCCGCGAGACGAAGCCCGCGGTGGTCTTCATGCCGCACGTCGAGACCTCGGCCGGCCTGATGCTGCCCGACGCCTACCTGCGCGCGGTCGCCGACGCCGTGCACGCCGTGGGCGGCCTGCTCGTGCTCGACTGCATCGCCAGCGGCGCGGCGTGGGTCGACATGCGCGCCACCGGCGTCGACGTGCTGCTCAGCGCGCCGCAGAAGGGCTGGAGCAGCACGCCCTGCGCCGGCCTCGTGATGCTGTCGGACCTCGCGCGCGAGCGCATCGACGGCACGGCGAGCAGCAGCTTCTCGCTCGACCTGAAGAAGTGGCTGCAGATCATGGAGACCTACGAGGGCGGTGGCCACGCCTACCATGCGACGCTGCCCACCGACGGCCTCGTGCACCTGCGCGACGCGATGGCCGAGTTGCGCGCCTTCGGCTTCGGCGCCGCGCGCGAGGCCCAGTTCGAGCTCGGTCGGCGCGTGCGCGCGCTGCTCGCCGAGCGCGGCATCGCAAGCGTCGCCGCCCCCGGTTTCGAGGCGCCGGGCGTCATCGTCAGCTACACCGACCGCGCCGACTGGCAGAACACCAGCGCCTTCGCGGCCCAGGGCCTGCAGGTGGCGGCCGGCGTGCCGCTGGCGTGCGACGAGGGGCCGGACTTCCGCAGCTTCCGCATCGGCCTGTTCGGCATCGACAAGTGGGCCGACGTCGAGCGCGCGGTCGACACGCTGCGGCGGGCGGTCGACGCGCTGCGCTGACGACACGCGCCGCCCGCCGCCGCTCGACCGGCTGAGCGGCGGCGCGGCTCGCCGCGCCGCGTGACCTGCGGCAAAGGCCGCGTCAGCCGGCGGCTGCAGAATCGACCGTGTGCGGCATTCCCCTGCGCGCCCGCCGATGAACGAGACCTCCCCGAACCCCGCCGCGGCCCAGCGCCTCGACCGCGTCCTGCACGCCGCCGCCGCGCCGTACACCGGCGCGCTGTCGCCGGTGTCGCTCGCGCTGGCTTGGGCCGACTGGGCGTGGCACCTGGGCGTGTCGCCGGGGCGGCAGATGGACCTCGCCGCGCGCGCCGCGCAGCTGGGTGTCGACACCTGGCGCTTCGCCGCCGGGCTGGACGGCGAGGCCCCCGCGGGTGCCGCCGACGACGACCCGCGCTTCCGTCACGACGACTGGGCGCAATGGCCGTTCTCGGTCTGGCGGCACGGCTTCCGCAATGCCGAGACCTTCTGGCGCGACGCGGCGAAGGTGCCGGGCATGACGGCGCACCACGCGCAGATGACCGACTTCTTCGCCCGCCAGTGGCTC
>JALOSD010000188.1 GCA_025458585.1 Burkholderiaceae bacterium
AGCGTGCCGCGCAGGATGTCGCGCAGCCAGCGGGCGGAAAAGCCCGCTGGCCGAGCGTCGACCTTCGGGTAGACGACGTGCGCCGGCATCACGCTGGCCAGGCTCGTCGACAGCCACGCGTACGGCTTCGCGTCGTCGGCGAGGATCGCCTTCGACGCGCGGCGGTCGATGGGAATGTCGGTGTGGCTGTCGGCGGCGACGAAGCCGTGGCCGGGGAAGTGCTTGCCACAGTTCGCCATGCCGGCGAGCAGCAGGCCATGCATCAGGCTCTTGGCGAGCAGCGCGACGACGCGCGGGTCGCGGTGGAACGCGCGATCACCGATCACGCCGCTGGGCCCGTGGTCGAGGTCGAGCACCGGCGTGAAGCTGAGGTCGACGCCGCAGGCGCGCAGCTCGGCGTCGGTGGCCGCCATCGCGTCGCGCATCCACAGCTCGCCGAGGCGGCGCATCGGCGGCAGCTGCGTGAAGCCGTCGCTGCGGAAGCGCTGCACGCGCCCGCCCTCGTGGTCGACGCAGATCAGCAGGTCCGGCCGGATCGCCTTGCACTCGGCCGTCAGCGCGACGAGCTGGCGGCGGTCGCGCCAGTTGCGCGCGAACAGGATCAGGCCGCCGACCAGCGGGTGGGCGAGGCGGCGGCGGTCGTCGGCCGTCAGTTCGGTGCCGGCGACGTCGAGCACGACGGGGGCGTGGGTGGTGGACAGGTCCGTCAAGGGGCGTCCTTCGCAAGGGTTTCGACGACGACGAAGCTGGTCGCGACGTCGCTCTCGTCGCTGACGCTGACGTGCGCGACGAGCCGGCGCTCGGCGCACCACGCGGCGAGCGCACCGTGCAGGCGCACGTAGGGCTGGCCGCTGGCGTGGTTCAGGATCTCGCACGCGCGCCACGTCATCGGCATGTGCATGCCCAGCCCGATCGCCTTCGAGAACGACTCCTTCGCCGAGAAGCGCGTCGCGAGGTAGGCGATGCCGCGCGCCGTCGAACGCGCGCGCCGCGCGTGGAACACCGCGATCTCGTTCGGCCCGAGCACGCGCTCGGCGAAGCGCTCGCCGCGGCGCTCGAGCGTGGCGGCGATGCGGCGGATGTCGCACACGTCGGTGCCGACGGCGAAGATCATCCGCGCGGATCGAACGCGCGCTGGATGCAGCGCTGGTAGTCGCGCACCGTCTCGGCGTAGCCGAGCTCGAGCGCGTCGGCGATCAGCGCGTGGCCGATCGAGACCTCGAGCACGCCGGGCACGGCGCGCAGGAACGTCGCGAGGTTGTCGCGGTTGAGGTCGTGGCCGGCGTTCAGGCCCAGCCCCGCGGCGAGCGCCGCCTCGCCGGCGGTGACGTAGCGCGCGAGCACGGCGCCCTGCTCGGGCGTGCCGAAGGCGCGCGCGTAGGCCTCGGTATAGAGCTCGACGCGGTCGGCGCCGGCGTCGCGTGCGAAGCGCATCGCCTCGGGCAGCGGGTCCATGAACAGGCTCACGCGCACGCCGAGCGCGTGGCACTCGTCGACAAGCGGCCTAAGCGTGTCGACGTCGGCCGGCAGGTTCCAGCCGTGGTCCGACGTGAACTGGCCCTCGGTGTCGGGCACGAACGTGGCCTGGTGCGGGCGCACCGCGCGCACGAGGTCCATCAGGTTGTGCAGCGGGTTGCCCTCGATGTTGTACTCCGCGTGCGGCCAGCCGCGCAGCAGCGTGGCGAGCTCGTGCACGTCGTGCGCGCGGATGTGGCGCCCGTCGGGGCGCGGGTGCACCGTGATGCCCTGCGCGCCGGCCTCGAGCACGATCGTCGCCGCGCGCGTCACGCTCGGGATCCCGAGGTGGCGCGTGTTGCGCAGCAGCGCGACCTTGTTCAGGTTCACCGACAGCGCGGTGCGGCCGTCGCGGCCGTGGTGGGCGGACGACTCGGGGGCGATCAGCGGATTCATCGTGCGGGCTCGGCGACCAGGCGCTGCAGGTCGCGCACCACCTCGCGCGTGCGCAGCACGGGCGAGCCGAGATGATAGTGAAGCAGCAGCCGCAGCGGCGCGCGCAGCACGCCGGCGTGCGCCTCGCACGCCGCCTGCAGCGCCTGGAGGTCGGCGTCGAGCGCGGCGTGCAGCGCGCGCAGCACCTGGCCGTCCACCGCGGCCTCGCCAGCGCGCGCGCCAGCCACGCCGGCCTCGGGCCGCAGCGCGTACGGCGAGCCGGGCTGCACGGGCTGCTGCGTCGACGTCACGGTGGCGAGGTCGGGCAGCAGGCCGATCTCGCGCAGCAGCACCAGCTCGAACGCGCGCAGCGCCGCCTGGGCCGCCGCGTCGCCGGCGGCGAGCCGCGGCAGCGTCGCCGCGTAGGCGTCGAACAGCGCCGGGTGCGGGTCCTGCCGCGCGAGCAGCTTGAGCAGCAGCTCGTTGAGGTAGAAGCCCGACAGCAGCGCGTCGCCGCAGGCGAGCGGCACGCCCCCGGCCCACTCGGCGCCGCGCAGCGGGTGCACGTCGGCCTCGTCGTCGCCGCGGCCGAGGGTGACGGCGAGACGCTGGAACGGCAGCAGCACCGAACGCAATTGCGACGTCGGCCGCTTCGCGCCCCTGGCGACGACGACGACACGGCCGAGCTCGCGCGTGAACAGGTCGACGATGCGGCTCGACTCGCTCCAGTCCCAGCCGTGCAGCACGTAGGCCGCGAGCGGTGCCGACGGCGTGCGGCGCGGTCGCGTCATGGTGCGCTTACTCGTAGCCGTAGCTGCGCAGGTGTTCCTCGCTGTCGGCCCAGCCGGAGCGCACCTTGACCCACAGCTCGAGGAACACCTTGGCGCCGAGCAGCCGCTCGAGCTCGACGCGCGCTTCGGTGCCGATGCGCTTGAGGCGCTCGCCGCCCTCGCCGATCACCATCGCCTTGTGCGCGTCGCGCTCGACGACGATCGTCGCCGCGATGCGGCGCAGGTCGCCCTCCTCGTCCCACTTGTCGACGACGACGGTCGAGGTGTACGGCAACTCGTCGCCGGTCAGCCGGAACAGCTTCTCGCGCACGATCTCGCCGGCGAGAAAGCGCTCGCTGCGGTCGGTCAGCGTCTCGGCGTCGTACCACCAGGGCTGCGCGGGCAGGTAGGCGCGCACGATCGCGAGCAGGCGCTCGACGTCGGCCGGCTTCTTCGCCGACAGCGGCACGTACTCGGCGAAGTCGCGCCGCTCGGCCATGCTCTTGAGCCACGGCAGCATCTCCTCGCGACGGTGCACGGCGTCGAGCTTGTTGGCCACCAGCAGCACCGGCTTGCCCGGCGGCAGCAGCGCGAGCACCTTCGCGTCGTCGAGGCCGAAGCGGCCGGCCTCGACGACGAACAGCACGACGTCGACCTCGGCGAGCGAGGCGACGACGGTGCGGTTGAGCGTGCGGTTCAGCGCGCCGCGGCCGCGGCCGAGCTCGCGCGTCTGGAAGCCCGGCGTGTCGACGAACACGAACTGCGCGTCGCCCTCGGTGCGCACGCCGACGATGCGGTGGCGCGTCGTCTGCGCCTTGCGCGACGTGATGCTGATCTTCTGCCCGACGAGGGCGTTGAGCAGCGTCGACTTGCCGACGTTCGGCCGGCCGACGATCGCGATCAGACCGCAGCGCGTGTGCGCCTCGGGGTCAGCGTTCGAGGTCATGCGCGGATCCACGCTTGCCGCCCCACGGCACGGGCCCCCTCGGGGGACGGCGACGATCGCAGGACGCGTCGGGGCTCACGACCTCAGCGGCCCGCCCGGACGGTCGTTGGCCTTCAGCGTCGCCAGCATGCGGCGCGCCGCCTCCTGCTCGGCAGCGCGGCGCGAACGCCCCTCGCCACCCTCGACGAGGCCGAGTGCGGTCACCGTGCACTCGACGTGGAAGGTCTGCGCGTGGGCCTGGCCGCGCGTGGCGACGATCGCGTACGACGGCACGGGGAGCTTGCGCCCCTGCAGCCACTCCTGCAGCTCGGTCTTCGCGTCCTTCGTCCAGCTGTCGGCCTCGGTGGTGGCGATGATCTCGCCGAACAGGCGGCGCACGAGCGTGTGCGCGGCGTCGAAGCCGCCGTCGACGAAGGTGGCGCCGATCACCGCCTCGAGCGCGTCGGCGAGGATCGACGGGCGCTGCGCGCCGCCGCCGCGCGCCTCGCCTTCCGACAGGCGCAGCACGTCGGGCAGGCCGAGCGCGACAGCGACGCGGTGCAGGCTGTCCTCGCGCACGAGGTGGGCGCGCACGGCGCCGAAGCTGCGGTGCGTCAGCGCGCGCTGCAGCAGGCGCAGCTGGCCGAAGCGATGCCCGAGCCGCTGCTGCAGCGCGTCGAGTCGCGGATCGGCCCGATGGTCCATCGCTCAGCGCGAGCGGCCCTCGTACTTGATCAGCAGGTACACGGGCGCCATCAGCTCGATTTCCTTGTCGTACGCGAAGCGGATCACGACCTTGTCGTTCTCCTTCGTGATGTCGAGGTCCTTCGAGGTGATCGACTGGATCGAGTACTCGATGTCCTTCTGGCGCTCGAACGCGGCACGGATCTCGGCCGGCGTCGTGCCGCCTTCGGTGGCGATCTTGTTGACCGCGCGCTGGATCGTCAGGTACTCGTTGACGGTGGGGATCACGCGCAGCGCCACCAGCGCGAGGATGGCGACGACGACGGCCCAGAACAGCAGACCGATCAGCGAGAAGCCACGCTGGCCGGCGGGTGACGGATCGCGTCGCTTGTGCATGCTGCTTGCTCCTGCGCTCAGTTGAAGGCCCCGATGCGGCGGAGGTTACCGAAATTCATCCACACGAAGAAGGCCTTGCCGACGATGTTCGCGTCCGGCACGAAGCCCCAGTAGCGGGAATCCTGAGAATTGTCACGGTTGTCGCCGAGCATGAAGTAGTGACCGGGCGGCACCTTGCACACGACGCCCTCGACGCTGAACGTGCAGGCGTCGCGGTGCGGGAAGTTCGCCACCGCCGGAATGAAGCCCGGGCGGTCGCGGTCGACGAGGATGCGGTGCTCGACTGCGCCGAGGCGCTCGGAGAACTGCTGCAGGTAGCGCATGCTCTCCTCGTCGTAGAAGTCGGGCAGTGCCGTCGTCGGCACCTCCTGGCCGTTGATCGTCAGCCGCTTGTTCAGGTAGGCGACCTCGTCGCCCGGCAGGCCGGCGACGCGCTTGATGTAGTCGACGCGCGGATCGACGGGGTAGCGGAACACCATCACGTCGCCGCGCTCGACCGCGTTGTTCTCGACGATCTTCGTGTTGATCACCGGCAGGCGGATGCCGTAGTGGTACTTGCTGACGAGGATCAGGTCGCCGATCAGCAGCGTCGGGATCATCGACCCGGACGGGATCTTGAACGGCTCGAACAGGAACGAGCGCAGCAGGAACACGGCGACGATGACCGGGAACAGCCCCGCGGTCCAGTCGAGCCACCAAGGCTGCTCGAGCACGCGCTGCCTCGCCTCGGCGAGGTCGCCGTCGACCTTCTCGATGCCGAGCTTGTGCAGCTCGGCGCGCCGGTCGCGGTCCATCTGCTCGAGGCGCGCAGCCGCGGCGACGCGCGCCGGCTTGAAGTAGAGCTTCTCGGCCAGCCAGAAGGCGAAGGTGACGGCCGACAGGACGAACAGCAGCAGCGCGAAGTTGCCCATCCAGTAGCCCATGAACCAGCCGCCGAGATAGACCACCAGCGCGCCGTACAGAACCGCCGTCAGGGAACTCATCAATCTTCGACCTGGAGGATGGCCAGGAAGGCCTCTTGCGGCACCTCGACGGTGCCGATCTGCTTCATGCGTTTCTTGCCGGCCTTCTGCTTCTCCAGCAGCTTGCGCTTGCGGGTGATGTCACCGCCGTAGCATTTTGCCAGCACGTTCTTGCGCAGCGCCTTGATGTTCTCGCGCGCGATGATGTTGGCGCCGATCGCGGCCTGGATCGCGACGTCGTACATCTGGCGCGGAATCTGCTCGCGCATCTTCGCGGCCACCGCGCGGCCGCGGAACGCCGCCTGCGAGCGGTGCACGATCATCGCCAGCGGGTCGACACGCTCGCCGTTGATCAGGATGTCGACCTTGACGACGTCGGCGGCACGGTACTCCTTGAACTCGTAGTCCATCGACGCGTAGCCGCGCGAGACCGACTTCAGCTTGTCGAAGAAGTCGAGCACGATCTCGGCCAGCGGCAGCTCGTAGGTCAGGTGCACCTGCTTGCCGTGGTACGCCATGTTGACCTGCACGCCGCGCTTCTGGTTGGCCAGCGTCATCACCGGCCCGACGCTGTCCTGCGGCATGTACAGCTGCACCGTGACGATCGGTTCTCGGATCTCGCGGATGCGCCCGGGGTCGGGCATCTTGCTCGGGTTCTCGACCTGCAGCACGGTGCCGTCGCCCAGCTCCACCTCGTAGACCACGCTCGGCGCCGTGGTGACGAGGTCCTGGTCGAACTCGCGCTCGAGCCGCTCCTGCACGATCTCCATGTGCAGCAGTCCGAGGAAGCCGCAGCGAAAGCCGAAGCCCAGCGCCTGGCTGACTTCGGGCTCGTAGCGCAGCGAGCTGTCGTTGAGCTTGAGCTTCTCGAGCGCGTCGCGCAGCTGGTCGTACTCGCTCGCCTCGGTGGGATAGAGGCCGGCGAAGACCTGCGGCTGGATCTCCTTGAAGCCGGGCAGCGCCTCGCTGGCCGGGCCGGCGTTGTTGGGCAGCTTCTTCTCGAGCGTGACGGTGTCGCCGACCTTCGCCGCCGCGAGCTCCTTGATGCCGGCGATCAGGAAGCCGACCTCGCCGGCGCGAAGCTCGTCGCGCGGCGCCGACTTGGGCGTGAACACGCCGAGCTGCTCGAGCGGGTAGACGGCGTTGGTCGCCATCAGGCGGATGCGGTCGCCCTTCTTCAGCGCGCCGTCGACGACACGCACCAGCATCACGACGCCGACGTAGTTGTCGAACCAGGCGTCGACGATCATCGCGCGCGGGGGGCCGTCGGCGTTGCCGCGCGGCGCCGGCATGCGCTCGATTACCGCCTCGAGGATGTCGTCGATGCCCATGCCGGTCTTGGCCGAGCAGGGGATCGCGTCGCTGGCGTCGATGCCGATCACGTCCTCGATCTCGCTGCGCGCGTTGTCGGGGTCGGCCTGCGGCAGGTCCATCTTGTTGAGCACCGGCACCACCTCGACGCCGAGGTCGAGCGCCGTGTAGCAGTTGGCCACCGTCTGCGCCTCGACGCCCTGGCTCGCGTCGACGACGAGCAGCGCGCCTTCGCACGCCGACAGCGAGCGGCTGACCTCGTAGCTGAAGTCGACGTGCCCCGGCGTGTCGATCAAGTTCAGGTTGTAGGTGCGGCCGTCGCGCGCGGCCAGCGTGCTCTTGCCGTGGTCGATGTGGGCGATGATCGAGAAGTTGCGGATGTGGTTCATGGCGATGTGAAGCGGCGCCTCATGCTGAAGCTGCAGCGGCGACGCCGCTGCCCGGGAGGCTCACATCGCCGTGCGATGTGAAGGCCCGTGAGGGCCGTGCCGGACGCACAGCGGCGCAGCCGCTGCAGCGAAAGCCCACGTCTCGCGGCGACGTGAAGCGCCGGGCCGAAGCTAAAAAAAAGGCGCGTCGAAACGGTGACGCGCCTTCCAACAAAACGTATGGCAACTGCTTGTTGGGCTTTCATTGTAGCGGCAAGGCACCCCGCGGGAACCCGCACCAATGCTCGTTCTGCGGTCGTTGCAGGGCTCCAACAGGCCAAACCATTCACAGCTTGTCCACAGCCTCGACCCGCTTTGAAGGTGTGAGCGCTCGCATGCTCCGAGACCGCCGGAGAGATCGCCAAACCGACGCGACGCAGGCGGGATTCTAGCCGGCCCGTGCAGCAATGCCGGGCTACAGTGCAGGAAAGTCAGTGTGCGCTCGCGTCGATCTCG
>JALOSD010000189.1 GCA_025458585.1 Burkholderiaceae bacterium
ACCTCGATCTCGGCGCGCGCGATCTTCGCCACCAGGTCGTGCGCCGCGGCGACACGCACCAGCGGGTCGTCGCGGCCGTGCATCACGCGCGTCGGCGCCACGACGTGCTTCAGCAGCCGCGAACGGTCGCCGTCGGCGGCCACCGCGATCAGCTGGCGCGACGCCCCGGCCGGATGGAACGCGCGCTGCATCGACACCTGCACACGCCGGCGCAGCTCCTGCGGGTCGGGCCGGTAGCCGGGGCTCGAGATCATCGTCAGCAGGCGGTGCATGTGCTCCAAGGCGGCCGCCGGGTCGTGCGCGCTCGGGCGCTGCATCAGCGCGCGCTGCACCGTGCGCGCCGGCTTCGGCAGGCTGCGGTCGCCCGACGTCGTCATCACGAGCGTCAGGCTCTTCACGCGCCGCGGGTGCTTCGCCGCGACGTGCTGCGCGATCATGCCGCCCATCGAGACGCCGCACAGGTGCGCGCTGGGCAAGCCCAGCGCGTCGAGCACGCCGACGGTGTCGGCCGCCATGTCGGCGAGCGTGTACGGCGCGCGCAGCGGCATGCGCAGCGCGTAGCGCAGCCCGGCCCACGCGAGGCTCGGCACACCGAGCTGGTCGAAGTACTGGCTCAGCCCGATGTCGCGGTTGTCGAAGCGGATCACGCGAAAGCCCCGCGCGCGCAGCGCCACGAGCAGTTCGTCGGGCCAGGCGATCAGCTGCATCGCCAGCCCCATCACGAGCAGCAGCGGCTCGCCGTCGGGCGGCCCCTGGTCGTCGACCTCGATGCCGACGCCGTTGGCGACGACGCGCATCAGGCGGCGGCCGGCGCGCCGGGGCCCGTGCGGAACAGCCAGCGCATCGCGCCCTTGGCGTCGAAGCGGCGCCAGTGTTGCGGGTCCTGCGCCAGCCGATCGGCGATCGCGTACAGCGCGAGCGGGTTCATGCCCATGCCGACGTGGCTCGCCTGCACCTCGACGTTCTCGGCCAGCGGCTCGTCGGCGTCGTTCAGGCAGCAGCGCCACGCGACGACGCCGTCGCTCCTGCTGTAGATCGACGTCGTCGGCACCGGCGGTGCGACGCGGATCTGAGCCAGCAGCTCCTCGTCGTGCGTGTGCTGGCCGCTGACGAGTTCGTAGAAGCGCCACGCGTTGGTCGCGCGCGGGTGGCCGCTGAACGGCGTGCCGAGCGTGATCACGCAGCGCACCCGCCCGGGCATCTCCTTGGCCAGCTCGCGCGCGTAGATGCCGCCGAGGCTCCAGCCGACGAGGCTCGGCTTCTCGCGATGGCGCTCGTGCAGCTGCACGACCATCTCGCGGCTGGCGGCAAGCGCGCCGGCGCGCGGGCCGAAGTTGAAGCCCTGCCCCCATGGATAGGGCGTGTAGCCGAAGCGGCGCAGCGCGTGGCGCAGCGGCAGCGTCGACAGGTCCGACGCACCGAGCCCCGGGAAGACGAGCACCGGGTGGCCGTCGCCCGGCGGCAGGCGATCGAGCCAAGGCGAGGCCATCAGCAAGGCGGCGTACTCGACGGGTGCCCGGCCTTCGAGCAGCATCAGCAGCGGCCCGGGGGCCTCGAGCGTGTCGTCGACCGTCGCGGCCGAGGGCGGCGGCGGGCTGGCAGGACGGGCGGGCGTGCGGCGGTGGACGGCCATGCGGCGTAAAAAGGGCGCTCGGGACGGCGACGGTGGCGGCGGCCACGGTCGGGCCGCCTTGCTGTCGATACTAGCGAGCGCGCTTGCGCTTGGCTGGAGCGCTTGCCCTAGGTGGCCTTGTCGCCTTCGCGACACCTCCGCGCACGGCGAGAAGCTTCATCGCCTGCGTGTTCGCGAGCGTGTGACCGACGGCGCCACCCATCGCGGTGCCGAACGCCGTCGCGCCGCGCGCCGCGTCGACGACCGACTTCGGCACCGTGCGCGTGACCATCGACTCGATCTCGCGCCCGGCGCGCCGCGCGACGCCGCGCGCGACCTCGGCCGCGCTCGGCTCGCGCTCGCCGGGCAGCGGCAGCGCGCGCAGGTCGTCGAACGCGACGCGCAGGTCGTCGGCGAGCGCGCGCACGTCGGGCATCGCGTTGGCGGCGGCCGTGAACCCGAAATCGAGCGACTGGTCGTAGCTCTGCACCGTGATGTTCAGCGCCAGCCCGTGCACGACGATCGACGCCGGATAGTTCGTCAGCATGCGCGCGCCGGCGAGGTACAGCGGCACCGGCGGCCCGGGCACGTTCGAGATCACGAGGTTGGCGACGCTCGGTATGCGGTCGGCGACCTTCGCCTTGCCGTACAGCGCCGCGGCCGCCTCCATCAGCCACGGCACGCCGAGCGAGGGGAAGTCGGTGGGCAGCACGCTGCGCAGCGCGCCCATCGTCTCCTTCATCGCCGCGGTGGCCTTCTTGACGTGCTCGAGGCGCGCCAGCGGGTCGCCCAGGTGGGTGCCGAGGCTTACCAGGCTCATCGACGCCTGGTTGTCGGCGCTGTCGTCGCCCGCCTCGCGCAGCGACACCGGCACCGCGGCGACGAGCGACTTGCGCGGCAGCTCGCGCCGGCGCGCGTAGTAGCGCCGCAGCGCCGAACTGCACAGCATCAGCACGACGTCGTTGACCGTCGCGCCGTGCGCGCGGCCGAGCAGCTTGACCTCGGCGAGCGGCAGCGTCACGGTGGCGAACGCGCGCTCGCCAGTGACCGAGACGTTCAGCGGCGTGCGCGGCGCGAGCGTGACGTTGCTGAACCCCTTGTCGCCCCCGCGCGCGAGCACGCGCAGGGCGGCCGACTTCAGCGTGCCGAGCGTCGACGGCAGCTCGCGCACGATGCGCCCGACTTGCTGCACGTCGCGCCCGAGCGCGCCGCGCAGCATCTCGAACATGCCCGGTTCGAACGCGCGCCGCCGCCCGCGGCGCGGCACCACGGCGCCGCGCGCCTCGGGCGTCAGGTCGAGGATCGCGTTCGCGAGCGCGACCGCCGCCTGGCCGTCGACGGCGGCGTGGTGCAGCTGCGTATAGACGCCCACGCGCCGGCAGCCGTCGGGGCCGGGGGCCAGGCCCTCGATCACGTGCATCCTCCACAGCGGCCGCGAGCGGTCGAGCAGGATGCCGTGCAGCCGGCCGACCTCGGCCTCGAGCGCATCCAGCCCGCCGCCCTTGCGCGTCTTCGGCAGCCGCACCTCGACGACATGCTGGCGCAGGTCGGGCTGCGCATCGACCCAGGCCGGATTCGCCAGGTTCAGCGGCATCCACAGCAGCCGCCGCCGCAGCACCGGCGCGGCGTCGAGCCGGTTCGCAAGATGCCGGCGCAGGTCGGCGACGAAACGGCCGCGGTAGCCCGCCGGCAGTTCGAGCACGTGCAGCGCGCCGACGTGCATCGGCATCTGCGGCGTCTCCAGGTAGAGAAAGGTGGCGTCGAGGCCCGAAAGCTGCTGCATCGCGTCGTCTCCGCCGCCATTCAAGCATGAATCGGCGGCGAAGCGCACTGCCGCGTCCCGCCGGGTCGTCGGCCCGGCGCGGGCGGCGCCGGCGCGCTCGCGGCGTGGGCACGAGGCCACGCCGCGCCTGCGGGTGCCGCGACATTGATCTCGGACAACCCCGGGGCCGGCGGCGTCGCCTAGCCTGTCGGGCGTTCGGGATCACGGACAAGCGAGGCGGGCGATGGGGCGAGTGCAGGTGACCGGACTCGGCGAGGGCGCCGGTCTCGACATGGCCGTGGCGCCGGCGCGGTCACAACGCGTCTACCCGCTGGTGGCGCACTGGGCACCCGGCTTCGACGCCGGGCAATGGACCGATGCGCTGATGCGGCTCGCCGAGCGCCCCGACGACGCGCTGGCGATCGACGTCCACCTGCCCTACTGCGCGACGCACTGCCTGTACTGCGGCTGCGACGTGACGGTCACCCACGACGACGCCGAGATCGACCGTTACCTCGACGCGCTGCAGCGCGAGATGGCGCTCGCGACGCGCCACCTCGGCACGCGGCGCGAGGTCGCCCGGCTGCACCTCGGCGGCGGCACGCCGAATCACCTCAGCGACGCGCAGTTGCGCCGGCTGATGGCGACGATCCGCCGGCACTTCCGCGTGCTGCCCGACAGCTGCCTGTCGATCGAGTGCGATCCGCGACGCTGCAGCGAGGCGCAGTTCGCGACGCTGCGCGAGCTCGGCTTCGCGCACGTGCAGTTCGGCATGGCCGACCTCGACCCGACGGTGCAGCGCGCCGCCGGACGGCTGCAGTCGCTCGCCCTCGTGCGCGATGCGATCGCGATGGCACGCCGTGCGCGCTTCGACGCCGTGCAGGTCGAGCTCGTGTGCGGTCTGCCGCAGCAGACCTTCACCGGGCTGGACCGCACGCTCGCGCAGCTGCTGCGCCTGGGCGCCGACCGCATCGCGCTGTGGCGCTACGAACACGCACCGGCGCAGCGCTGGAGCCAGTGCGCGATCGACCGCGAAGCACTGCCCGACGCGGCAATGCGCACGGCGTTGTGGCGCCACGCCGCCGACACGATCACCGCGGCCGGCTACGAGTGGATCGGCTGCGACCTGTTCGTGCTCGAGGACGACGAGCTCGCCGTCGCCCGCGAGCGCCACGAGTTGCGCGTCAACTGCCTCGGCTACCTGACGTTGCCGACCGACCACGTGCTCGCGTTCGGGCGCGGGCGCATCAGCGACGTCGCCGACACGCTGGTCGCCAGCGAGCCGTCGCTGCCTCGCTGGCAGGGTCTGCTCGCCGAGGGGCGCTGGCCGCTCGTGCGCGGCTGCCGCCGCAGCGACGCCGAGCGGGCGCGCCGCGATGCGATCCGCGACCTGGTGTGCGAGCTCGAACTGCGTTCCGACGTCGCCGCCCGCGGGCTCGAGCGCGAATACCACCAGCTCGCGGCACTGGCCGAGCGCGGCTGGGTCGAGTCGCTCGGCGACCGCCTCGTCGTCACGCGCGAGGGCCACTACCACCTGGCCGGCATGTGCCGCGTGCTCGGCGACGCGACCGGCTGGGCCGGCCTGGTGCAGTAGCGAGGCACCGAAGGCCCGCGGTCATCGCGACCGAGCCCGGCGGGGTCGGCCGGCGCGGCGCGGCGGCCCCGCTCAGCGCTCGAGGATCCAGGCGACGACGGCCTTCAGGTCGGCGTCGCTGAGCCTGTCGGGCGGCGTCGCCGCCATCGGGACCTGCCCCCACACGCCCGCGCTGCCCTTGCGCACGCGCTGGGCGAGCAGGTCGGCCGCCTTCGCGTCGCCCTTGTACTTCGCCGCGATCTCCTGGTACGACGGGCCCACGCCCTTCGCGCACCCGGCCTTGCGCGAGATCGCGTCCGACGCGAAGGCCGAGGCGGCCAGCGTGCCGGCGAGAGCGAGCGCCATGGTTCGCAGCGGGGTCGTCGGCGTCATCGGCATGGCTCCTGGCGTGGCTCCTGGCGTGGCCCCGTGGCGGGGTGGACGTCGAGTCTAGCCCTGCCCCCCGCGCCGCGGGAGGGCCCGTCGGCCGGCTCGCCGGGCGCCGCCGCGGCGTGACGACGATCAAGGCGTGTCCACGAAGCCCGACACCGATGCGGAGGCTGGGTGTAAATCTAGCTTGACACGTTTGGTAGTCAGACTAAGATGACACTCATCGAACGGCCTTGGTTCCCATGACATCGACCCCGACCAGCGAGCAAGAGCTTCGTCCCAGCGGCAACGCCGCTGCGATGACGGCGACCGCGGTCGTGCTCGAGCGGCCGCAGTCGCTGTCGCTCGCCCGGCTGGCGCTCGACCCGCCGACCGACGAGGACATCGTCGTCGACATCGAGTGGAGCGGCATCAGCACCGGCACCGAACGCCTGCTGTGGAGCGGGCGCATGCCGGCGTTCCCCGGCATGGGCTACCCGCTGGTGCCGGGCTACGAGTCGGTCGGCCGCGTGCGCTCGGCCGGGCCACGCAGCGGCGTCGAGGTCGGCCAGCGCGTCTTCGTGCCCGGCGCGAAGTGCTACGGCACCGTGCGCGGCCTGTTCGGCGGCGCCGCGTCGCGCGTTGTCGTTCCCGGCGCGCGCATCGTGCCGATCGACGAGCGCCTCGGCGAGCGCGGCGTGCTGCTCGCGCTGGCCGCCACCGCCTACCACGTGAACTCGCAAGGCGGCGGCCGCCACCCCGACCTGATCGTCGGCCACGGCGTGCTCGGGCGGCTGCTCGCACGCATCGCGGTGGCTTGCGGCACGACGCCGGTGGTCTGGGAGACCAACCCCGAGCGCCGCAGCGGCGCCGTGGGCTACGACGTGATCGACCCGACCGAGGACGAGCGGCGCAACTACCGCTCGATCTGCGACGTCAGCGGCGCCACCGGCCTGCTCGACACGCTGATCGCGCGCCTCGCGCCCGGCGGCGAGGTCGTGCTCGCCGGCTTCTACGACGAGCCACTGTCGTTCGCCTTCCCGCCCGCGTTCATGCGCGAGGCGAGCCTGCGCATTGCCGCCCAGTGGCAGCCGGGCGACCTGGCCGCCGTCAAGACGATGGCCGAGTCGGGCGCGCTGTCGCTCGACGGGCTGATCACGCACCGCGTCGACGCGAGCCAGGCCGACACGGCCTACCGCACCGCGTTCGGCGACCCCGCCTGCCTGAAGATGGTTCTCGACTGGAGGTCCTGCGAATGAGCGCTTCGATCCCGGGGACGGCCACCGTCCAGTTCATGCAGCGAGAGCGCCTGCGCGCCGAGGCTGCCGTCGAGCCCGACGCGCCGGCCACCGGCCCGGTGACGAAGGAGACGCAGATCATCGCGATCTATGGCAAGGGCGGCATCGGCAAGAGCTTCACGCTCGCCAACCTGAGCTACATGATGGCGCAGCAGGGCAAGAAGGTGCTGCTGATCGGCTGCGACCCGAAGAGCGACGAGCTCGCGCAAGAAGCTCGCCGGCGAGCAGGTGGCCATCGGCGACGTGTGCTTCAAGCGCGACGGCGTGTTCGCGATGGAGCTCGGCGGCCCCGAGGTCGGCCGCGGCTGCGGCGGGCGCGGGATCATCCACGGCTTCGAGACGCTCGAGAAGCTCGGCTTCCACGAGTGGGGCTTCGACTACGTGCTGCTCGACTTCCTCGGCGACGTCGTCTGCGGCGGCTTCGGCCTGCCGATCGCCCGCGACATGTGCCAGAAGGTCATCGTCGTCGGCAGCAACGACCTGCAGAGCCTGTACGTGGCCAACAACGTGTGCCGCGCGGTGGAGTACTTCCGCAAGCTCGGCGGCAACGTCGGCGTGGCGGGCATGGTGATCAACAAGGACGACGGCACGGGCGAGGCGCAGGCGTTCGCCAAGAACGCCGGCATCCCGGTGCTGGCGGCGATCCCGGCGCACGAGGACATCCGCCGCAAGAGCGCGAGCTACGAGATCATCGGCCGCCCCGGCACGCAGTGGGCGCCGCTGTTCGAGCAGCTCGCGACCAACGTCGCCGAGGCGCCGCCGCAGCGGCCGATTCCGCAGTCGCAGGACGAGCTGCTCGCGCTGTTCTCGGCCGACGCGGTCGGTCGCGACGTCGTGCTCGAGCCGGCAACGGTCGTCGACATGGTCGGCAAGAGCGAGGTCGTGAAGCCCTCGCTCGAAGTGATCTACGACGCCGCCTGAGGCCCGGGCCCATGGACAAGACCATTCCGATCGTCGCCAACCCCGCCGGGTTGAATGCCGACGGCCTGGGTTGCCATTCGGGCAAGGAGCAGCTGCTCGCCGCGTCGCAGGCCGCCGGCAAGAGCGAGACGCTCGAGCGCTACGCCGCCGACTACCCCAAGGGCCCGCACGACCAGCCGCAGAGCATGTGCCCGGCGTTCGGCTCGCTGCGCGTGGGGCTGCGCATGCGCCGCACGCAGACGATCCTGTCGGGCTCGGCGTGCTGCGTGTACGGGCTGACCTTCACGAGCCACTTCTACGGCGCGCGCCGCCCCGTCGGCTACGTGCCCTTCAACAGCGAGACGCTCGTCACGGGCAAGCTGTTCGAGGACATCCGCGAAGCCGTCTACGCGCAGGCCGACCCGGCCCAGCTCGACGCCATCGTCATCATCAACCTGTGCGTGCCCACGGCCAGCGGCGTGCCGCTGCAGCTGCTGCCGAAGGACATCGACGGCGTGCGCATCATCGGCATCGACGTGCCGGGCTTCGGCGTGCCGACGCATGCCGAGGCGAAGGACGTGCTTGCCGGCGCGATGCTGAAGTACGCGCGCGCCGAGGTGATGGCCGGCCCGGTGCAGGCGCCGGCGAACGCCCGCGCCTCGGGCAAACCCACCGTGACGCTGCTCGGCGAGGTGTTCCCCGCCGACCCGGTGGGCATCGGCATGCTGCTCGCCCCGCTCGGCCTGGCCGCCGGCCCGGTGGTGCCGACGCGCGAGTGGCGCGAGCTCTACGCCGCGCTCGACGGCTCGGTCGTCGCTGCGCTGCATCCGTTCTACACCGCGAGCATCCGCGAGTTCGAGGCCGCCGGCCGACCGATCGTCGGCTCGGCACCGGTCGGTCACGACGGCACCGAGGCCTGGCTGCAGGCGATCGGTGACGCCATGAACGTGCCGCAGGCGCAGATCGACGCGTCGAAGAACCAGTGGCTGCCGGCGATCCGCGGCGCGCTCGCGAAGACGCCGATCAAGGGCCGCATCACGCTGTCGGGCTACGAAGGCTCGGAACTGCTCGTCGGGCGCCTGCTCGTCGAGAGCGGCGCCGACCTGCGCTACGTCGGCACGGCCTGCCCGCGCACGCCGTGGAGCGACGCGGACCGCCAGTGGCTCGAGGCGCGCGGCGTGCGCGTGCAGTACCGCGCGTCGCTCGAGCAGGACCTGGCGGCGATGCACGAGTTCGAGCCCGACCTCGCGATCGGCACCACGCCCGTCGTGCAGGAGGCCAAGCAGCACCGCATTCCGGCGCTGTACTTCACGAACCTGATCTCGGCGCGCCCGCTGATGGGCATCGCTGGCGCAGGCTCGCTCGCGCAGGTGATCAACGCGGCGATCGCGAACAAGGCGCGCTTCGACACGATGAGCGAGTTCTTCGGTGACACGGGTTCGGGCGATCGCGCCGGCGTCTGGGAAGACACGCCGACGCTGCGTCCCGAGTTCCGCGCCGAGGTCCGGCGCCAGGCCGAGAAAGCGGCCAAGCGGCGTCAGGCCGAACAGATGATCTAGGCGGAGACAGGCGATGTTCGTCCTCGACCACGATCGCGCCGGCGGCTACTGGGGAGCCGTCTACGTGTTCACGGCCATCAAGGGCCTGCAGGTCGTGATCGACGGTCCGGTGGGCTGCGAGAACCTGCCGGTGACCTCGGTGCTGCACTACACCGACGCGCTGCCGCCGCACGAGCTGCCGATCGTCGTCACCGGCCTGGCCGAAGAGGAACTGGGCCGCGACGGCACCGAAGGCGCGATGAAGCGCGCGCACTCGGTGCTCGACCCCGACCTGCCGGCGGTCGTCGTCACCGGCTCGATCGCCGAGATGATCGGCGGCGGGGTGACGCCCGAAGGCACCAACCTGCTGCGTTTCCTGCCGCGCACGATCGACGAGGACCAGTGGCAGGCCGCCAACCGCGCGATGTACTGGCTGTGGACCGAGTACGGGCCCGGTCGCAAGGTGCCGCAGCGCGACCGCCAGCCTGGCGAGAAGCCGCGCGTGAACATCATCGGCCCCTGCTACGGCACGTTCAACATGCCGAGCGACCTCGCCGAGATCCGCCGCCTGGTCGAAGGCATCGGCTGCGAGATCAACATGGTGTTCCCGCTCGGCAGCCACCTGGCCGACGTGGCCAAGCTGGCGAACGCCGACGTCAACATCTGCATGTACCGCGAGTTCGGCCGCATGCTGTGCGAGGCGCTCGAGCGCCCGTACCTGCAGGCGCCGATCGGGCTGCACAGCACGACCGCGTTCCTGCGCGAGCTGGGCAGGCTCACGGGCCTCGACCCCGAGCCCTTCATCGAGCGCGAGAAGCACACCACGATCAAGCCGATCTGGGACCTGTGGCGCTCGGTGACGCAGGATTTCTTCGGCACCGCGAGCTTCGCCGTGGTGGCCAACGAGACCTACACCCGTGGCCTGCGCCACTTCCTCGAGGACGAGCTCGGCCTGCCGTGCAACTTCGCGGTGCCGCGCAAGCCCGGCGAGAAGACGAACAACGCCGAGGTGCGCAAGCTGGTGCACGAGCAGGCGCCGCTCGTGATGTTCGGCAGCTACAACGAACGCATGTACCTGGCCGAGCGCGGCAGCGGCGGGCGCCCCGGCATGAGCAGCGCGTACATCCCGGCGTCGTTCCCGGGCGCGATCATCCGCCGCGCCACCGGCACGCCGTTCATGGGCTACGCCGGCGCGACCTACGTCGTGCAGGAGTTCTGCAACGCGCTGTTCGACGCCCTCTTCCACATCCTGCCGCTGGGCACCGAGCTCGACCGCGTCGACGCGACGCCGGCACGCCTGGGCGAAGGACACAGCAAGGCGTGGACCGCCGAAGCGCAGCGCCTGCTCTCCGAACTCGTGCAGCGCGAGCCGGTGCTGGTGCAGATCTCGGCCGCCAAGCGGCTGCGCGACCGCGCCGAGCACGATGCCCGGCAGGCGGGCGAGGACATGGTCACGGCCGAGCGCGTGGCGCGCGCGCAGCGCGCGCTGCAGGGGCAGCCGGCATGAACGGCAAGGCCCGAACGGAGGTAATTGAAATGGCTGACTCGAGGGACGGCTCCCTTTCCGGACTCACGGATACGGAAGCCAAGGAGTTCCACGGCATCTTCATGACGAGCTTCATCATCTTCACCGTGATCGCCGTGATCGCGCACTTCCTGGCCTGGCAATGGCGGCCGTGGCTGCCCGGCGAGGGTGGCTATGCGTCGATCGTGCACGACGCCAAGGACGTGGTGACGGCCTACCTGGCCGTGGCGTTCAGCGCTTAAGGAGGCAACGACATGTGGCGAGTTTGGACTCTTTTCGATCCGCGTCGGACGCTGATCGCGCTTTTCACGTTCCTGTTCGTGCTGGCGCTCATCATCCACTTCATCCTGTTGAGCACCACGCGCTTCAACTGGCTGGAAGGGGCACCGGCGAAGAAGACGGCCGAAGTGCAGACGACGACCACGCAAGTGGCTTCGCTGCCGAGCAGCAAGCCGTAAGCGGTCGACGGCAAGACCGGCGACGGGGCCCGGACCGACGGTCCGGCTCCGCCGCCCACTACAACGATCCGCCGGGGGCCGTCCAGCCCCGGCGTCCCGACACGGGGATGTGATCATGGCGATGCTCAGCTTTGAACGAAAGTACCGCGTCCGCGGCGGCACCTTGATCGGAGGCGACCTGTTCGACTTCTGGGTCGGGCCGTTCTACGTCGGCTTCTTCGGTGTCACGACGATCTTCTTCTCGCTCGTGGGCACGCTGCTGATCGTCTGGGGCGCCTCGCAGGGGCCGACCTGGAACCTGTGGCAGATCAACATCGCCCCGCCCGACCTGAAGTACGGGCTCGGTTTCGCGCCGCTGATGGAAGGCGGCCTGTGGCAATTGATCACGGTGTGCGCGATCGGCGCCTTCGTCTCGTGGATGCTGCGCGAGGTCGAGATCTGCCGCAAGCTCGGCATGGGCTTGCACGTGCCGTTCGCGTTCGGCGTCGCGATCTTCGCCTACGTCACGCTCGTCGTGTTCCGCCCGGTGCTGCTCGGCGCCTGGGGACACGGCTTCCCGTACGGCATCTTCAGCCACCTCGACTGGGTGTCGAACGTCGGGTACCAGTACCTGCACTTCCACTACAACCCGGCGCACATGATCGCGATCAGCTTCTTCTTCGCGACCACGTTCGCCCTGTCCCTGCACGGCGCTCTGATCCTGTCGGTGACGAACCCGAAGAAGGGCGAGCCGCTGAAGAACGCCGAGCACGAGAACACCTTCTTCCGCGACGCGATCGGCTACTCGATCGGCGCGCTGGGCATCCACCGCCTGGGCCTGTTCCTCGCGCTGTCGGCGGGGTTCTGGAGCGCCGTGTGCATCATCATCAGCGGCCCGTTCTGGACCCGCGGCTGGCCCGAGTGGTGGGGCTGGTGGCTGAACCTGCCGATCTGGCGCTGAACCCCGAGGAGCAAGCGACATGGCTGTCGAGTACCAGAACATCTTCACCCGCGTGCAGGTCGACGCGCCGTCCTACATGGGCGTGCCGCACGACCGTGGCCAGGCCGACCGGCTGGTCAAGCCGTTCCACTGGCACCTGCTTGGCAAGTTCGGCGACGCGCAGATCGGGCCGATCTACCTCGGGTTCTACGGCGTGGCGTCACTGATCTGCGGCTTCATCGCGATCGAGATCATCGGCCTGAACATGCTCGCCTCGGTGAACTGGGATCCGATCCAGTTCGTGCGCCAGCTGTTCTGGCTCGCGCTCGAGCCACCGCCGCCGGAGTACGGGCTGCGCCTGCCGCCGTTGAACCAGGGCGGCTGGTGGCTGATGGCCGGCTTCTTCCTCACCGCGTCGATCCTGCTGTGGTGGGTGCGCATGTACCGGCGGGCACGCGCGCTCGGCCTGGGCACGCACGTCGCCTGGGCGTTCGCCGCCGCGATCTGGCTGTACCTGGTGCTCGGCTTCATCCGCCCGCTGCTGATGGGCTCGTGGGCCGAGGCGGTGCCCTTCGGCATCTTCCCGCACCTGGACTGGACGGCCGCGTTCAGCATCCGCTACGGCAACCTGTTCTACAACCCGTTCCACGCCCTGTCGATCGCGTTCCTCTACGGCTCGACGCTGCTGTTCGCGATGCACGGCGCGACGATCCTCGCAGTGAGCCGCTTCGGCGGCGAGCGCGAGATCGAGCACGTCGTCGACCGCGGCACGGCGCACGAGCGCGCCGCCCTGTTCTGGCGCTGGACGATGGGCTTCAACGCCACCGCCGAGTCGATCCACCGCTGGGCGTGGTGGTTCGCGGTGCTGTGCCCGCTGACGGGCGGCATCGGCATCCTGCTGACCGGCACCGTCGTCGACAACTGGTACCTGTGGGCGGTCAAGCACGGCGTCGCACCGATGTACCCGGCGGTCTGGCCGACGACGCCGTGGCTGTTCGTGGCCGCGGCGGCCCTGATGCTCGCCGGCTGCGAACGCCCGCCGATGGAAACCCAGCAGATCGGCTATCGCGGCGTCGCGATGGAGTCGGTGACGAACCCGCGCATCACGGGGCCGATCGCCGCCGACAACGTCGCGCCGCCGGCAACGCCGGCGGTGCCGAGCGACGGGCCGAAGGCGAAGGACGTCTACCAGAACGTGCAGGTGCTCGGCGACCTCAGCGTCGGCGAGTTCACGCGCCTGATGCTGGCGATCAGCAACTGGGTGTCGCCGCAGCAGCAGTGCACGTACTGCCACAAGGGCGAGAACTTCGCCGCCGACGACCTGTACACGAAGGTCGTCGCGCGCAAGATGCTCCAGATGACGCTGAACATCAACAGCCAGTGGACGCAGCACGTGGCCCAGACCGGCGTCACCTGCTACACCTGCCACCGCGGCCAGCCGGTACCGGCGAACGTCTGGTTCACGCAGCCACCGTCGGCGCAGGCGGCCCGCATGACCGGCAACGACTTCGGGCAGAACAGGGCCTCCGAGGTCGTGACCTACGCGTCGCTGCCGTACGACCCGTTCACGCCGTACCTGCTCGACAACCAGCCGATCCGCGTGATCGGCGGCACGCCTCTTCCTACCGGGCACGTCGCGAGCATCCAGCAAACCGAACTGACCTACGGCCTGATGACGCACATGTCCGACGGCCTCGGCGTCAACTGCACCTACTGCCACAACTCGCGCTCGTTCAAGGAGTGGGCCTCGAGCCCGCCGCAGCGCCTGACCGCGTGGCACGGCATCCGCATGGTGCGCGAGCTGAACAACGAGTACATCGTGCCGGTGACCGACGTCTTCCCGGCCCAGCGGCTCGGCCCGCTCGGCGACGTCGCGAAGGTCAACTGCGCGACGTGCCACAACGGCGTCAACAAGCCCCTCGGCGGCGTCAGCATGCTGAAGGACTATCCTGAGCTGTCGGGCAAGGCGCCGGCGCAGGCCGCGGCGTCGCCGCCCCTGGCGACGCTGGTTCCGGGGCTGACGACGGTGTTCTTCGACGTCGACTCGGCCAAGCTGAGCGACCAGGCCCTCGCGACGCTCGCCAAGCTCGTCGAAACGGCGCCGCGCAAGGTGTTCGTCGTCTCGGGCTATCACTCGGCGTCCGGCCAGACGGGCCACAACGAGGAACTCGCGAAGGAGCGCGCCTTCGCGGTGCGTGACGCGCTGAACGCAGCCGGTGACGCGACGGTGCGGGTGGTGCTCGAGAAGCCGCAGCAGACGCAGGCCAACGTCGCCGGCGAGGACCCGCAGTCGCGCCGGGTCGAGATCCGGTCGGCGCGCTGAGCAACGGCCACGGCGCACATATGGCGCCGACGTGGCGGCCGCCTGCGGGCGGCCGCTGCCTTTGGCGAGCCCCGGACGGCGAGCC
>JALOSD010000190.1 GCA_025458585.1 Burkholderiaceae bacterium
CGACGACCTGACCAAGGACCGCAACGTGACGGCGATCCACGCGCAGTTCACGCGCAAGGACCAGATCCCGCTCTATGTGAAGTACAAGATCCGCCCGTCGTTCTACACGCTGCACACGTACTACTTTGCCGAAGCGCACATCAAGAACCGCGGCGAGGCGCAGGCGATGTACATCAGCCCGATGCGCGACGCGATCGATGCGGGTCTGCGACCGACCAACCACACCGACGCCGTAGTGGCGCCGCTCGACCAGATGTTCATGCTCTGGTCGGCGGTGAACCGTATCTCGCGCGCGGGCGCCGAGATCGGCCCCGACCAGCGCGTCACGCCACTCGAAGGCCTGAAGGCCATGACGATCTGGGCGGCGGAGCAGTACGGTGAACAGGCGTCCAAGGGCTCGCTGGAGCCCGGCAAGCTCGCGGACCTCGTGATCCTCGACAAGAACCCGCTCAAGGTCGACAAGATGGCGATCAAGGACGTCAGGGTCGTCGAGACCATCAAGGAGGGGAAGACCATTTACCGGGCATCGTGAGCACGCTGCCCGACCACGGCATGCATCTGACGGGCCACGGCGGGCCTGCTCCCGCTTTCGATGGCAGGTGATTCGGCGCGTTGAGCGTGTACTTCCCGGCGCTCTTTGAACGACCGCCGTCGAGCAAGTTGAGCGGCCGCTGTGGGTCAAAGGGCCGGCCCGTCAGGCGAGCCCAACCCGCATGAGCCCACGCCGTCACGCCTTGCCGGTACGCGCTACGCTGTCGTGGCAATCCCGGGAGGAGGCATGCGCCTGGCCGACGGCATCCGCAAGCACGGCTTTCGCAAGTGGTACGAGCGCGAACTGCTCGGCAGCCACGGCTGGATGGTGCTGCTGTTCCTGTGCACGATCGGCCTGTTCGCCGCTTTCGAGGGCCTGAGCCAGAGCACGGGCAGCGACGCGCGGCTCGGCAATCTGGTCGCGATCGGGCTATGCGGCGTCGTCGGCGTCGTCGCGCTGCGGCGCTACCTGTACCTGCTGCTGCACGCCGAAGCCGTTGCGAACCAGGCCGTGTGCGAGCAGTGCGACACCTACGGCCGGCTCGAGGTGATGGCCGAGGACCGCGGCGGCGAGCGCCTGCGCGTGCGTTGCCGGCGCTGCGGTCACGAGTGGACGATCGAGGATTGACCGCGCCCGGCGCCGCCGCCGGCGGCGCTCAGTAGCCCCGCGTGCCTGCGCGGGTCGGTCAGCGCCGCCGCGTGCGGCAATACCGTGACGCGGGGGTGGCGCCAGAACGCGTGCCCGGCGGGCAACGGCTCGACCGCGAACACGTCGAGCACCGCGTCGCGCAGCCGCCCGCCGTCGAGCGCCGCGAGCAGGTCGGCTTCGACGACATGCGCGCCGCGCGCGAGGTTCACGAGCCCGGCGCCCAGCGGCAGCGCGCCGAGAAAACGCGCGTCGATCAGGCCGCGCGTGGCCGGCGTCAGCGGCAGCAGGTTGACGACGACGTCGCTCGCGGCGAGCAGCGCGGGCAGTGCGTCGGCGCCGGCGTGGCGCACGATGCCGTCGTCGGCCGGCGGCCTGGGCTGCAGCGTCCAGCCGGCGACGCGGTAGCCGACGCTGTCCAGGCGGCGCGCCGCCGCGAGCCCCATCTGCCCGAGGCCGAGCACCGTTACCGTGATCTCGTCGGCACGCTTCTGCGCGTGCACCTGCCAGCGCCGCTCGCGCTGGCGGCGTGCGTAGGCGAAGAAGCCGCGGTGCAGCGCGAGCACGGCCCACAGCGCGGTCTCGGCCATCGCGGCGCTCATCGCCGGGTCGACCATGCGCACGATCGGCACGCCCGGCGGCAGCGTCGGGTCGGCCAGCAGGCGGTCGACGCCGGCCCACAGCGAGTGCACGAGCTTCAGGTTCGGCAGCCGCTGCAGCCGCCCCGGCGGCGGGTTCGCCGCCAGCGCGACGCCGATCGCGGCGGCGTCGAAGCTTTCGCCGTCGCACCACAGCCGGGCGCCCGGCAGCGCGCCGGCGAGCGCCGCGGCGAGTTCGGCGCGCCATCGTTCACGTTCGGCGGCGTCGAGCTCGCCGGTCAGCAGCAGGTCCATGCGCGAAGCCTAACCCCGCCGGCACCGGCGCCGATAAGGCGGGGATGCTGCGTGTCGCGCGTCGGTGGTGGGTCGGCTGGAGCCTCGGGCTCCTGGCCGGCGCCGTGCCGGCCGCGCCGCCGGTGCTGACGCTGCACTACCAGGAGCGCCCGCCGTACTCGACGCTCGAGGCCGACGGCCACGTCAGCGGCCTCGTCGCGACGCCGGCGGCGCGCGCGCTCGAGCGCGCCGGCATCGCCTACCGCTGGGAGCGCACGCCGGCGCAGCGCCAGCTCGCGCTGATCCAGCAGGGCGACGGCCTGCACTGCGGCGTCGGCTGGTTCCGCAACGCCGAGCGCGAAGCCGCCGGCCGCTTCAACGCCCAGCCGCTGTACCGCGACCGCCCGTTCGCGGCCCTCGTGCGTGCCGATGCCGTCTGGCCGGCCGACGGACGCGCCGCCGACGCGCTGGCGCAGCGCGCGGCGCGGCTGCTGGTCAAGGACGGTTTCTCCTACGGCGCGGTCCTCGACGCCCTGATCGCACGCTCGCCGGCGCCCATCGTGCGCACGCCAGCCGAGATCGACGCGATGGCGCGCATGCTCGCCGCCCGGCGCGCCGACTGGATGATCGTCAGCCCCGAGGAGGCACCGGCGCTGCTCGCGCGCGTGCCCGACGGTCGCCAGACCCTTCGGGTCGTGCGCCTGAGCGACGTGCCTGCGGGCGAGGCGCGCCACCTCTACTGCAACCGCGCGGTGCCGGCCGCCTGGCTCGCGCGCGTCGACGCCGCGCTCGCGCCGTGAGAGTGCCGATGAAGCTGCGCTGGCCTGCGCTGTCGATCCGCGCCACCGTCGTGGGCGCGATCGTGCTCGGCGTGCTGCTGCCGGCGCTGCTCGTGCTCGCGGTCGATGACCACCTCGCGCGCGCCGCCAACCAGCCGCTCGTCGAGCGCAACCGCGCCGCGGTGAAGGTGCTCGGCGCGGCGATCCTGACCGAGCCGGCGTGGACGCTGAGCGAGCCGGGCCTGCACGCGGCGGCGCGGCAAATCGCCGGCGAGCCGTCGGTGTGCGCCGTCGAGGTGCTCGACCTGCAGCCGGCGGCCACGCCGATGGTGATCGAGGCGCGCCGCTGCGACGCCGCCGTGCCTGTCGTCGTCAGCGAAGTGCCGATCCTGCACGAGGGCCAGACGGTCGCGCGCATGCGCCTGAGCTTTGACGACACCGAGATCGACCGCCTCGTCGCCGAGCGGCGCAACATCATGTGGTGGCTGGTGCCGGCGCAGGTCGCGGTCGGCGTCGTCGTGCTGATGGTCGTGCTGTCGGCGCGGCTGCTGCGGCCGATCGACCGCCTGAAGGCGCAGGCGAGCGCGCTCGTCTCGCGCGAGCCGACGCCCGCGCTCGTCTGGCGCCAGCGCGACGAGCTCGGCCAGCTCGGCAACCACCTCAACGAGGTGCGCGAGCGCCTGCTGACGCTGTTCGGCGAGCTCGAGAGCAAGAACGCCGAGCTGCACATGCGCGCGATGTTCGACGACCTCACCGGGCTGCCGAACCGCTCGCTGTTCCGCGAGCTCGTGCACCAGCAGATCTCGGCCGCGCGCCGCACGCAGTCCCAGGTCGCGGTGCTGTTCATCGACCTCGACCGCTTCAAGCAAGTCAACGACACGCTCGGCCACGCCGCCGGCGACGAGCTGCTGCTCGCGGTGAGCCGCCGCATGAGCGCGACGCTGCGCGAGTCCGACGTCGTGTGCCGGCTCGGCGGCGACGAGTTCGTCGCGCTGCTCGCGCAGGCCGAGAGCCCCGACGCCGTGCGCACCACCGCCGAGCGGCTGCTCGCCGAGATCGGCCGCTCGGTGGTGCTGCCGAAGACCGGCGGCGTGGCGCAGGTCTCGGCGAGCATCGGCGTCGCGATGTTCCCGCGCGACGGCGACGACGCCGACACGCTGGTGCAGCACGCCGACCTGGCGATGTTCCGCATCAAGCAGGACGGCAAGGCGGGCCTGGCCTTCTACCAGCCCGAACGCGACCAGGTCCAGCTCGACCGGCTGGCGCTCGAGCGCGAGCTTGCCGAGGGCATCGAGCGCGGCGAGCTGCGGCTGCACTTCCAGCCGATCGTCGACGCGCACGACACCCGCATCGTCGGCTGCGAGGCGCTGGTGCGCTGGCAGCACCCGCAGCGCGGGCTGCTGCCGCCGGGCGAGTTCATCGCGCTGGCCGAGTCCAGCGGGCTGATCCGGCGCATCGGCCGCTGGACGCTCGACGCCGCCTGCGCGCAGGTCGCCGCCTGGGACGCCGCCGGGCTGCCACCGCTCACGGTGGCGGTCAACGTGTCGGCGCTGCAGGTGCACGACGAGACGCTGCCCGAGCAGGTGCGCGCGGCGCTCGCGCGCCACGGCGTCGCGCCCCGGCGGCTCGAGCTCGAGCTGACCGAAAGCGCGCTGCTGTCGGACCGCGACGGCCCGGCGATCGAACGCGCGCTCGCGCTGCTCGATCCGCTGCGCCGCCTCGGCGTCGGCCTCGCGCTCGATGACTTCGGCACCGGCTACTCGTCGCTGTCGTACCTGAAGCTGCTCAAGCCCGACAAGCTGAAGGTCGACCGCAGCTTCGTGCGCGACCTGCCGGGCGACGAGGACGACCACACGCTGACGCAGGCCATCGTCGCGCTCGCGCGCGCGCTCGGCATCGAGGTGGTCGCCGAAGGCGTCGAGACCGAGGCGCAGCGCGAGTGCCTGCGCGCGATGGGCTGCGTGCGCCACCAGGGCTGGCTCTACGGCCGCGCGGTGCCCGCCGACCAGGTGGCGCAGCGGCTCGAGCGCAGCAGTGAGGGCGAGGCGGCCGCCGCCTGATCGCGCATCGGCACGTCGGGCAAGCGCCACCACGCCTGCGGCGCGGCGCCGCACACGCGCCGGCGGCGCCGGACGCGCTACTGGTTGCTCGCCGCGATCACCTCGTGCATGTCGGTCAGGCCGGCCAGCGT
>JALOSD010000333.1 GCA_025458585.1 Burkholderiaceae bacterium
CGGCAGCCTTCGCGTCGAGGGCACCGGGCAAGCTCCTCATCGGGGTGCAGCCGCGCAGCTTGCTCATCCTGGTGGCGGCATCGGCCAGCGCGCCGGCCGCCCCGCGCAGGACCATCGGCGCTGTCCTCACAGCGCTTGACGTGGCGCGTGTCATGCGCGACCGGCCCGTTGAGGTTCTCGACCGGGTCGGGGCTGCGCAGCGTCCGGCACTCGACGGCCGATAGCGTGGACGCGCCAGCGTTCCTTCGGCGCAAGACGGCGCAAGACGGCGCCGGACAAGGCCGGCGACAAGCGCGGGCGGCGGGCCGGCTCGGCTGCGGCGGTGCGGCCCGCCCCTTCGTCCGCGGCGCGCACACCCTCGCGCGGCGGCATATCGATATGGCGAATCGATCGCTGGCAAGGCGTTCGGGGGGCCTAGACTCGTCGCCCCGGACATCACCAGGAGAGCGACGATGGCGCGCGACACCAGCGGCTGGCGCTTCGAGACCAAGATGGTCCACGCCGGCTACACCCCCGAGCCGACGACCCACGACCAGACGGTGGCCTACGCGTTCGACAGCGCGCAGCACGGCGCCGACCTGTTCGACCTCAAGGTGCCCGGCAACATCTACACGCGCATCATGAACCCGACGCAGGCGGTGCTCGAGGAGCGCCTGGCCGCGCTGGAAGGCGGCATCGCCGCGCTGGCACTGGCTTCGGGGCAAGCGGCCATCACGTACGCGATCCAGACCATCGCCGAGGCCGGCGACAACATCGTCAGCTCCACGGCCCTGTACGGCGGCACCTACAACCTGTTCGCGCACACGCTGCCGCAGTACGGCATCACGACGCGCTTCGCCGACCATCGCGACCCGGCCAGCTTCGAGCCGCTGATCGACGCGCGCACCAAGGCCGTCTTCGTCGAGAGCCTGGGCAACCCGCAGGGCAACGTCACCGACCTGGCAGCGCTCGCCGACGTTGCGCACCGCCACGTCGTGCCGCTGATCGTCGACAACACGGTGCCCAGCCCGTACCTGTGCCGGCCGATCGAGCACGGTGCCGACATCGTCGTGCACTCGATGACCAAGTACCTGGGCGGCCACGGCACGAGCATCGGCGGCGCGATCGTCGACAGCGGCCGTTTCCCCTGGGCGCAGCACAAGGCGCGCTTTCGCCGGCTGAGCGAGCCCGACGTCAGCTACCACGGCGTCGTCTACACCGAGGCGCTCGGTCCGGCCGCCTACATCGGCCGCGCCCGCGTGGTGCCACTGCGCAACATGGGCGCGGCGATCTCGCCGTTCAACGCCTGGCAGATCCTGCAGGGCGTGGAGACGCTCGCGCTGCGCATGGACCGCATCTGCGACAACACGCTGGCGGTGGCGCAGTACCTGCAAGCGCACCCGAAGGTCGGCTGGGTCAACTACGCCGGCCTGCCCGACCACCCCGACCACGCGGTCGTGCAGCGCCAGATGCGACGCGCTGCAACTGTTCACGCGGCTGGTCAACATCGGCGACTGCAAGAGCCTGGCCACGCACCCGGCGTCGACGACGCACCGCCAGCTGTCGGCCGAGGAGCTGGCCCGCTCCGGCGTCGGTGAAGACACGGTGCGCCTGTGCGTGGGCATCGAGCACGTCGAGGACCTGAAGGCCGACCTCGAACAGGCGCTGGCGGCGGCCTGAGCCGCTGTGCCGTCGACCCTGCCGATGCGCGGATCGACGCCGTGCGGCAGGATGTCGAGGTGATGTCCCGGCCCGCCGCATGACCCGTTCCCGCACCGAGCCGCTCGCCGTCGGCGTCGTCGTGAATCCCGCGTCGGGGCGCGACATCCGGCGCGTGCTCGGGTGGGCCTCCGTATTCCCGACGGCCGAGAAGGTCAACGTGGTGCTGCGGCTGCTCAGCGCCCTCGGCCAGCAGGGCGTGCAGATCGCCTGGATGCTGCCCGACTCGGCCGGCATCGCCGCGCACGTGCGCGAGGCCGGCGCCCTCGCCCGCGTGCAGCGGGGCCTGCCGATGCCCGAGGTGCGCCTGCTCGACATGCGCATCCGCGACCGCGCCAGCGACAGCACCGAAGCCACGGCGGCGATGGTCGCTCTCGGCGTGCCGGTGATCGCCGTGCTCGGCGGCGACGGCACCCACGGCGCCGTCGCCTCCCGCTGCGCCGACGTGCCGCTGGCCACGCTGTCCACCGGCACCAACAACGCCTTCCCCGAACTGCGCGAAGCCACGCAGGTCGGCCTCGCCGCGGGTCTGGTGGCAACGGGGCGGGTCGAGGCAGGCGTGGCCCTGCGGCGGCCCTGCGGCGTCACAAGAGGCTGCGCCTGCGCGGCGACGGTATCGACGAGATCGCGCTGGTCGACGTCGCGCTGTCGCGACGCCCCGCGGCTGCGTCGCGCGCCGTGTGGGACGCCGGCGATCTGACGGACCTCTACGTCACCTTCGGCGAACCGTCGACGATCGGCCTGGCGTCGATCGCCGGATTGAGCCACCCGGTCTCGCGCCGCGATCCGTGGGGACTGCACCTCGAGCTGGGCCGCGGGCGCACG
>JALOSD010000191.1 GCA_025458585.1 Burkholderiaceae bacterium
CGCATCGACGCCGACGCGGCCAGTTTTGGTGGCCCGGTGTTCGAGGGGGTGCCCGGCGGCGCGGAGTTGCGTCGCGCGCGCATCAACGTGCGCGGCGACTCGCAGATCATCCTGCCGCTGGAGTTCAGGCTCGAGCTCAGCTACGTGCCGACGAGGCTGACGCTCGACGAGGCCTCCCTGTCGTGGCGCGGCATCCAGGCGCTCGGCACGCTGACGTTCGGCCAGTTCAAGCCGCCGACCGGGCTCGAGCTCATCGACAGCAGCTGGAACCAGATCTTGATGGAACCCGCCGCCCCGCTGCAGGCGATGCTGCCCGGCACCGAGTTCGGCCTGCGGGCGGTCCGCCCGTTCGCGCACGAGCGCGCGACCTGGGCCCTGTCGATGCACACGGGGGGCGCGGGGACGTCGGAGTTCGGCAACACGAGCCTGAGCGACGCCAGCAGCGTCGCCGGCCGCCTGACGTGGCTCGCGATCGACGAGCCCGGCGGCGCCCTGCTGCACCTCGGCGCGAGCGCGAACGTGCAGCCGCGGGCAGACGCCGAGCTGCAGTACCGCGCCCGCCCCGAGAGCCGCCAGGCGCCGTTCGTGATCGACACCGGCCCGATCGACGCGCGCCGCGCGTCGACGATCGGCCTCGAGACGGCCTGGATCGACGGCCCGCTGTCGCTGCAGGCCGAGTGGCTCGTCACCACTGTCGAGCCGGCCGGCGGCAGCTCGCTGCGCTTCGGCGGCGGCTACGCCCTCGTCAGCTGGTACCTGACCGGCGAGCGGCGCGTCTACGACCGCAGCAACGGCGCCTTCAGCCGGCTGCAGCCGCTGCGCGACTTCGGCTTCGGCCCCGACGGCGGCCCCGGCGCGGTCGAGCTGGCGCTGCGGCTGTCGGCCACCGACCTTACCGACGGCGCCGTCGGCGGCGGCCGGCTGCTGATGGGCTCGGCCGCCGTCAACTGGTCGCTGACGACCAACCTGCACGCGAAGCTCGTCCTGATGGCCGGGCGCGTCAGCGACACTGTCAACGACGGCCGCCTGGCCGCCGTGCAGGCGCGGTTCGGCGTGAATTTCTGATCGCGCCCGGCCCGCCGCGTCAGCGCTCGGAGCGCACGACGTCGACGTGCATCCACGGCCGCCCGCCGAAGGGCTCGCGCACCCACCCGCGCACGTGCGGCTGCACGAGGTCGAGCGCCACCGGGTGCAGGTGCGGGATGTAGGGCATGTAGGCGAGCATCGTGCGCACGGCGTCGCGCATCGCGGCGAAGCGCTCGGGGCCGTCGGGCAGCGCGCGCTGGCGCTCGTAGAGGCGGTCGTAGGCGTCGAGGCGGAAGCGCGCGTCGTTGCTCTGGCCGGCGTTCGGGCCGTAGGCGAGGCCGAGGTAGAAGTCGGCGTCGGGCCCGGCATTCCACGACATCGCCGACATCTGCAGCCGGCCTGCGAGCGTGCGCTTGATCAGCTCGGCGAAGGGCATGAAGTCGAACGCGAAGCGCAGCCCGATGCCCTCCATGCGGCGGCGCCACAGCTCGCCGACGAGTCGCGAGCGCTGGTCGCCGACGTTGGCCAGCCGCAGCACGAGCGGCTTGCCGTCGGGCGTCTCGCGCCAGCCGTCGCCGTCGCGGTCGACCCAGCCGTGCAGGTCGAGCAGCGCCTTCGCGCGCGCCGGGTCGGGGCGGGCGAGCTCGCTGACGAGGACAGGGTCGAAGCCGACGTTGTGCGGCGCGATCATCGACTGCGCCGGCACGCCCTGGCCCTGCCAGGCCAGGCGCACCATCTCGGCGTTGTCGCAGGCCAGCGCGACGGCGCGGCGCAGCGCGACGCGCTCGGGCGCGTTGCCGCCCACGACCTGGTCTTCGCAGTTGAAGAACGTGAACGCGGTGGACGCCATCAGCGTGCGCTGCATGCCGATGCCGCGCTGCGCGAGGTACGGCGCGAGCTCGCCGCCCGGCGCGGCGACGGGAGCGAACTCGGGCGGCACGGCGGCGAGGTCGAGGTCGCCCTGCTGGAACGCGAGCCAGCGCGGCTGCGCCTCCTCGATGATCGCGATCTCGACACGGTCCACGAGCGGCAGCGTGCGGCCCTGCAGGTGGCGCTGCGCGGCGAGCGCGGCGTCGTCGCCGGGCTCGGCGAGGCTGTCGAACACCTCGCCGCGAAAGCGCGGGTTGCGCTCGAGCACGATCAGCGAGCTGCGCCGCCACTGCGCGAGGCGAAACGGCCCGGTGCCCACCGGGTGCGCCATCGGGTCGGCGGCGTAGGCCTCGACGACTTCGCGCGCGACGGCGCCGGTCGTCGCCGCGTTGGTGAACGCGAGCACGAAGCGCGGATCGGGTTCGGCGATGCGCACCTCGAAGCGGTAGCGGTCGAGCACGCGCAGGCCCTCGACCTCCTCGTCGTACGGGAACGGCGTGCGCGCCGCGATCACGCGCCGGCGCAGCTCGCCCAGGCCGAGCACCTTCGCGTTCTCGAACACGTACAGCCACTCGGTCGTGATCGCGGGGTCGTACAGCCGCTTGATCGCGTAGACGTGGTCGGCGGCGGTCAGCTCGCGCGGGCGGCCGCCGAACACCGGGTCGTCGGCGAAGACGATGCCGCGGCGGATCGTGAACACGAAGCAGCGGTAGCCGTCGGAGACCTCGGGCAGCGCGGCGGCGGTGAGCGGGCGCAGGCGCGACGGCCGCGCGAGGTAGTCGAAGGTCAGCGGCGGCTCGAAGATGTGGCCGACGACGGCGACCGACGTCGCGTCGGACACGCGCGGCGGGTCGAAGCCGGTCTCGGCGGTCGGCATCGCGACGCGCAGCACCTTCGCCGCCGGCGCCGACGCGGCGGCCCGGCCCGGCGCGCCCGCCGCGAACGCGCCGGCCGCGAGCACGGTGCGCCGCTTCATGCCCTGTTCAGCGCGGCGTGCGCGGCGCGGGGTCGATGTCGACCCACTGCCACCAGTCCTGCCAGAACAGCGGCCGCCGGTAACCCAGCAGCCTCGGCTGCACGAGCTCGTTGGCGATGCGGTGCACGGTGAACTTGTACGGCATGTACGCCACCGCGATGCGCTTGGCCTCGCGGAACAGCGCCTCGCGCTCGGGGCCGTCGGGCAGCTGGTCCATCTTCTCGTACAGACGGTCGAACGCGTCGAGGCGAAAGCGCGCGAGGTTCTGCGAACCGACCTGCGGGCCGTAGAAGCGCGCGAGCGCGCCCTGGCCGTCCGGGGCGGCGGCCGAGCTGCCGAGCGCCCACACCTGCAGCTTGCCGGCGCGCGCCGCGCGCAGCTGCTCGGGCCACTGGCCGGCGAAGAAGCGCACGCGGATGCCGATGCGGTCGAGGTCCTTCTTCAGCAGCTCGTCGCGCTGGCGCGAGCGCTGGTCGGGCTGCGTCGCGACCTCGAGCACGAGCGCCCGGCCGTCGGGCAGCTCGCGCCAGCCGTCGCCGTCGCGGTCGACGTAGCCGTGCAGGTCGAGCAGCGCCTTCGCGCGCGCAGGGTCGAAGTCGCCGTTCTCGCTGCGGAACGTCGGGTCGAACCCGGTCGTGTGCGGCACCACCGGCGACTGCGCCGGCACCGCCTGCCCGCGCCAGAACACGCGGATCTGGCGGTCGGTGTCGAACGCGAGCGCGATCGCGCGGCGCAGCGCGACCTTGTCGGGCGTGTAGCCGCCGACCACCGGGTCCTCCATGTTGAAGAAGGTGAACGCGGTGTCGGCGTTCAGGCTGCGGTGGCCGCGCACGCCGCGCAGCGCCAGGTACGGCGCGACCTCGCCGCCGGGCATCGCCTGGGCGACGAACTCGGACGGCACGTCGATGCGGTCGATCTGGCCGTTGAGGAACGCGAGCCAGCGCGGCTGGTCCTCGCCGATGATCGAGATCTCGACGCGGTCGATCATCGGCA
>JALOSD010000192.1 GCA_025458585.1 Burkholderiaceae bacterium
CGCGCCGCTCATACGAAACGGCAGGAACGTGATGACCGGCGTCATCGAGTTCGGCAGCACGTGGCGCCAGATGATCTGGCCGTTGCTCAGCCCGAGCGCACGCGCGGCCTTGACGAACTCGAGCGAGCGGTTGCGCAGGAACTCGGCACGCACGTAGTCCGACAGCCCCATCCAGCCCCACAGGCTCAGCAGCACGAGCAGCAGCAGCAGCGACGGCTCGAAGATGCTGGCGAAGATGATCAGCAGGTACAGCTCGGGCACCGCGGCCCAGATCTCGATCACGCGCTGCAGCGTCAGGTCGATGCGCCCGCCGAAATAGCCCATCAGCGCGCCGGCGGCGATGCCGAGCACGGTGCCGGTGATCGTCAGCGCAAGCGCGAACCAGATGCTGACGCGAAAGCCGTAGAGCAGCCGCGCGACCATGTCGCGGCCGTTGCCGTCGGTGCCGAGCCAGTTGTCGGACGACGGCGCCGTCGGCGCCGTGGCGGTTGAGCGTGAACAGCACCCAGTTGCCGGGCTGGGCGAACCGCTCGGCGATGAACGGGTCGGTCCAGTCGGTGGGCGTGCCGAAGTCGCCGCCGAACGTCGTCTCGGGGTGGTTCTTCAACAGCGGGAAGTACGTCGTGCCGTCGTAGTGCGCGACGAGCGGGCGGTCGTTGCTGACGAGCTCGGCGAACGTCGCGACGACGAGCATGGCGACGAACACCCACAGCGAGACGACGCCGATGCGGTTGCGCCTGAACCGCGCCCACGCGCGCTGGTTCGGCGACATCGGCTTGACCGCGGGCAGCGCGGGCGCGCCGGCGTCCGGCGCGGCGACGGGAGGCAACACGGCGCTCATCGCCGCCCCCTCAGCGCCCGACCGCCCCGAACTGCACGCGCGGGTCGATCACGACGTACAGGATGTCCGAGACGAGTTTCACGACGAGCGCGATCAGCGTGAACAGGTACAGCGAGCCGAGCACGACGGGGTAGTCGCGCCGCACGACCGACTCGTAGCCGAGCAGGCCCAGGCCGTCGAGCGAGAACAGCGTCTCGATCAGCACCGAGCCGGCGAAGAAGGCGCCGACGAACGCCGCCGGAAAGCCGGTGACGAGCGGGATCAGCGCGTTGCGGAACACGTGCTTCCACAGCACGCGCTTCTCGCTCAGCCCCTTCGAGCGCGCGACGAGCACGTACTGCTTGCGCATCTCCTCGACGAACGTGTTCTTGGTCAGCAGCGTCGTCACCGCGAAGCTGCCGACCACGAAGCACGTGAGCGGCAGCGCGAGGTGCCAGAAGTAGTCGACGATGCGCATCGGCCAGCTCAGCTCGTCCCAGTTGTCGGACGTCAGCCCGCGCAGCGGGAACCAGTCGGCCGGGGATCGCGAAGCCGATCAGCACGACGAGCGAGGTCAGCACGTCGAAGCGCGAGCCCTCGCGCACCGCCTTCGCGATGCCCAGCGGCAGCGAGATCAGGTACGAAATCAGGAAGGTCCACAGGCCGAGCGAGATCGACACCGGCAGCTTCTCCTTGATCAGCTCCCACACCGGCTTGTTGTGCAGGAAGCTGGTGCCGAGGTCGAAGCGCAGGAACGAGCCGATCATCTCGACGTAGCGCACGTGCGCCGGCTTGTCGAAGCCGTAGAGCTTCTTCAGTTCCTCGATCTGCTTGGCGTCGCTGTCGCGCCCGGCCTTGTACAGGCCGCCGTCGCCGCCGCCAGCGGTGCGCGCCTCGGCCATGATCTGCTCGATCGGCCCGCCGGGCACGAACTGGATCACGACGAACGTGATCGTCAGCGCCCCGAGAAGCGTCGGGATCATCAGCAGGAGGCGCTTGACGATGTAGCCGAGCATCGCGTCCTCACTTGCGGCGGGCGCCGGGCAGGCTGTCGTCGGCCCACCACGCGGTGACGGCCCACGCCGGGTTCTCCGACAGCGCGCTCTCGATCGTGAAGTACTTCGGCCGCACGGCGGGCAGGCCGAAGCGGTTCCAGTAGCTCGCGCGCTCGTCGGCGGCGTAGAGGTCGGGCACCTGCCACGCGCTCCACATCACGACGCGGTCGAACGCGCGCGCGGCGGTGCGCAGCTCGTCGAGCGTCGTTGCACGGCCCATCACCTCGAGCAGGTGATCGGCGGCACGGCTGCGCACGCCGCGGAAGTTGTTGCTGCCCTGCTCGTCGGCACCTTTGCTGCCGTACAGCGTGACGAGCGACTGCACGTTGGGCAGCTTGAAGTCGCCTTCGACGATCGTGATCATGTCGAAGTCGAAGGTCTCGAGGCGGCGGCGGTAGAGGGCGAAGTCGACGTTGCGCACCCGCAGCTCGATGCCGAGCTTGCTCAGGTTGAGCTCCCAGTCGGGCAGGCGGTTGCCCTCGCCGGGCGCGAGGTACTCGATCGTGAACGCCTCGCCGGCGGCGTTGCGCAGCTTGCCGTCGGGCGCGAGCGTCCAGCCGGCCTCCTGCAGCAACGCCTTGGCCTTCAGCAGGTTCGCGCGCAGCCGCGCCGGCTCGCCGCCGGTGCTCGGCGCGCGGTACGCCGGGCCGAACACCTCGGGCGGCAGCTCGGCGCGCAACGGCTCGAGCAGCGCGATTTCGGCCGCGCTCGGCAGTCCCTCGGCGGCGAAGTCGGAGTTGTTGAACACGCTCTCGGCGCGCCGGAACAGGCCCAGGCGGTTCAGCGTGTCGAAGTCGTACGTGTAGTCGAGCGCGCGGCGCACGCGCAGGTCCTGGAACTTCGGCCGCCGCAGGTTCAACTGGTAAGACTGCAGGCCCTGGCCGACCTGCGTCTCGAACATGTCCTTCAGGATGCGGCCGTCGTCCCACTTCGGGCCCTTGTGCTGGCGCACCCAGCTTCGCGCGCCGTATTCCTTGTAGATGTCGAACTCGCCGGCCTTGAACGCCTCGCGCGCCACGGCGGCGTCGCGGTAGTAGCGGTAGACGACGCGCTCGAAGTTGAACAAGCCGCGGCGCACGCCGAGGTCCTTCGCCCAGTAGTTCGGATCGCGCACGAACTCGATGCGCCGGCCGCCGTCGGCGCGCGCGATCGTGTATGGGCCGCTCGTGATCGGGTACTCGGTGACGATCTCGTCGAAGCGCTTGCGCGTGCCGTCGGCGTTCTCGCCCCACTTGCGCGAGAACACCGACAGCCCGCCGACGGTGAACACGGCGTCGGCGGTGCGCTCGTTCAGGTCGAAGCGGATCGTGCGCCGGTCGAGCACGGTGACGCGCTCGACGGCCGCGAACGCCGAGCGGTAGGGTGGGGCGGCGTGCGGCCCCGACAGCATCTCGAAGCTGTGGCGCACGTCGTCGGCCGTCACCGGCTCGCCGTTCGTGAAGCGCGCCAGCGGATGCAGCCGGAACGCGACCCACGCGCGGTCGGGCGCGACGGCGATCTCCTCGGCGAGCAGGCCGTACATCGTCTGCGGCTCGTCGCCGGCCATCACCGCCAGCGTCTCGAACATGAAGATCGACAGCCCGGCCGGCGAGTTGCCGCGCGTCGTGAACGGGTTGAACTTGTCGAAGCTCGAGCGCCGGTCGGGGTTGCGCAGGAACAGCGTGCCGCCCTTCGGCGCGTCGGGGTTGGACGCGTAGCCGTGCTGCCAGCGCGGCGGCTCGTCGGCGCGTGCGGGACCTGGCAGGGACGCGAACGCGAGCACGGCGAGGGCGGCAAACGCGAGCACCTGGGCCCACCAGGGCGCCGTGGGGCGGCGCGGCGCGATCGTGCTGCGACGCGGCGGCAAGGCTCAGCCTTCGCTCGCGCCGGCCGTGCGGCCGCCGCCGGTGGCCGGGCGCAGCAGCGCGCGGCAGGTCGCCTGCGCGCCGCCGTCTGCGCTCACCTTCGCGCAGTCGCGGTC
This sequence comes from Burkholderiaceae bacterium, assembly GCA_025458585.1. GTDB lineage: Bacteria > Pseudomonadota > Gammaproteobacteria > Burkholderiales > Burkholderiaceae_C > Calidifontimicrobium. The sequence goes on from JALOSD010000192.1 coordinate 3,836, forward strand.
GAGCTGCGCCTGCAGGCGCGTCATCGTCGGGCGGTGGCGGCCGTCGCCGTTCCACTCCTGCAGCTTGCGGCCGGCGCGCTGCAGCGAGCGCGCGCTGCGGTCGTGGAAGCCGCCCGCGTCCTGCACCGCTTCGCCCACGAGCTGGCGAAACACGGTCTCGATGCGCGCGGCGTCGCCCGGCGCGAGCTCGACCAGCGCGTCCAGGTAGCTCGCGCCCCACTGCAGCCGCGTCGCCGGCCCCTGCGACTTCTGCCACGCGAGCTCGGACCAGCGCAGCGCCTCGGCGGTGTCGCCGCGGCGCCTGGCGTTGCCGGCGAGCTGGCTCATCAAATAGTACGGCGAGTGGCTGCGCTCGAGGTTGGCCTTCAGCAGCGCGTCGGATTCGGTCCCCAGGCCGGCGCGGCCGAGCGTCCACGCCGCGGAGGTGATCACGGCCTGGCGCTCGTAGCCGTCGGTGATCTCGCGGTCGGCACGTGCGACCTGTTCGCGCAGCTCGGCCAGCAGCGCCGGCGGCAGCTTGTCGAGCGCGCCGGCGTGCTCGGGCGGCAGCGCGACGCGTGCGAGCTCGACCCGCGCCCCGAGCGCCGACAGCCGGTCGACGCGCGACAGCGTCGCGTCGGCGGCCAGACGTTGCAGCGCCGCGTCGTAGCGCGACGCGAGCGCCTCGCGCTCGGCGCTGCCCTCGTCGCTGAGCGCGCGCACGATGCGCACCGGGTAGAGCACGAGCAGGTCGGCCTGCCGCCGCGCGGCGGCCGGGTCGGCGAGCACGCGCACGACGCGCGCGCGCAGGGCTGCGTCGGCGGCGATGCCCTTGCCGTCGTCGCTCGCCGCCAGCGCCTGCAGCCACAGGCGGTCGGCGAGCGCCGCGTCGGGCGCGCGCGCGGCCAGCGACGCCGCCAGCGCCGGCTGCTCGGCCTCGGGCACGAGCGGCCGGCCTTCTGACTCCCAGCGAAAGTAGGCGATCACATGCCAGTCGCCGGGCGTGAGCGGGCGGCCGGCCTGCGCGTCGGCGAGCACGGCCTGCGTCGGTCGGCCGCCGGCCAGCCCGCGCTGCAGCAGCGCGACGACCTGCTCGGGCTCGGCCTCGCCGGGCAGGCGGGCGATCTCGGTGCCGTCGGGCTGCAGCAGCACGAGCGTCGGATAGCCGCGCACCTTGAAGCGCGCACCGAGGCGCTGCGCGCCGGGACGGTCACCGTCGACGTGGACCATCACGAGGCCGCGCGACTGCTCGATGAAGTCCTGCCGGTTGAACAGCGTCGCCTTCAGCCGGTTGCACGGCGGGCACCAGGTCGCGCCCCAGTACAGCAGCACCGGCTTGCGCTCGGCGGCGGCGCGCGCGAAGGCGCGTTCGATGTCGGCGTCGGCGGCGGCCGGCATCCAGGCCCCGGGCAATGGCGACGCCGGCTGCGCCGGCACGGGCAGCGCCACGAGTGTGCACAGCACGCCGATGGCCGTGGCGACGAACGGCGCGCGCCACGGCGCGGCATCACGACGACGGGAGGAGCGCAAGCCGGGCACGCCGCGATTCTGCGCCCGCGCGCAGCCGGTTGCACGGCGGCCGTCCGGATGCCCCGCCGTCGGCCAGAATCCGCGCGCGAAACCCGTCGAGCCTGCGATGTCCACCGCCCTGCCGTCCCCCGACTTCTCCCGTTTCCCCCGCCACGACGCGCTGACCCGCCTGCTGCACGACTACGCCGCCGCGCGGCCCGACCTCGTCGCCGTGCGCTCGATCGGCCGCAGCTGGGAGGGGCGCGACATCTGGCTCGTCGTCGTCACGAACGCCGCCACGGGCGCCGACACCGACAAGCCGGCGTTCTGGGTCGACGGCAACATCCACGCTGCCGAACTCACCGCGAGCACGGCGTGCCTGTACTGGCTGCACCACCTCCTCAGCCGCCACGGCGAGGACCCGCAGGTCACGCAGCTGCTCAACACGCGCACCGTCTACATCTGCCCGCGGCTGAATCCCGACGGGGCCGAGCTTGCGCTCGCCGACCGGCCGCGGCACATCCGCAGCTCGACGCGACCGTACCCGTTCGACGAGGAGCCGGTCGAGGGCCTGACGATCGAGGACGTCGACGGCGACGGGCGCATCCTGAGCATGCGCATCCGCGACCCGCACGGGCCGTACAAGTGCCACCCCGACGAGCCGCGGTTGATGGTGCCGCGCGAGCCGGGCGAGTTCGGCGGCACCTACTACCGCATCGTCCCCGAGGGCACGCTGAAGAACTTCGACGGCCTGACGATCACGGCGAACAAGGACAAGGAAGGCCTCGACCTCAACCGCAACTTCCCCGCCTACTGGCGGCAGGAGTTCGAGCAGTCCGGCGCCGGCCCGTACCCGGCGAGCGAGCCGGAGGTGCGCGCGATGGTCGACTTCGTCGTCGGCCACCGCAACATCGGCGCGGCCGTGAGCTTCCACACACACAGCGGCGTCATCCTGCGGCCGATGGGCACGCAAAGCGACGACGACATGACGCCCGAGGACCTGTGGATGTACAAGCGCCTGTCGGACATCGGCGCCAGGCTCACCGGCTACCCGGCGATCAGCATCTTCCACGAGTTCAAGTACCACCCGAAGGAGATCATCACCGGTACGCAGGACTGGGTCTACGAGCACCTCGGCGCGCTGTTCTGGACGGTCGAGATCTGGGCCCCGAACAAGGAAGCCGGCATCACCGACTACCCCTGGATCGAGTGGTACCGCGACCACCCGGCCGAGGACGACCTGAAGCTGCTGAAGTGGAGCGACGAGCACTGCGGCGGGCTGGCGCACGTCGACTGGACGCCGTTCCGCCACCCGCAGCTCGGCGAGGTCGAGATCGGCGGCTGGGACAAGATGAACTTCTGGCGCAACCCGCCGCCGCACCTGCGTGCGCGCGAAGCGGCGCGCTTCCCGGCGTGGCTGACGCAGCTCGCGCTCAGCCTGCCCAGGCTCGAGCTGCTGCGCACCGAGGTGCGCCGCCTCGGCGACGACACCTGGCGCGTGCGCTTCGCGGTGGCCAACGCCGGCTACCTGCCCAGCCACGTCACGCAGCGCGCGATCGACCGCAAGACGGTGCGCGGCGTCGTGTTCGAGATCCACCTGCCCGACGAGCGCGACGGGGCCGTCGTGTCGCTGGTCGGCGGCAAGGCGCGCGTCGAGGGCCCGCACCTCGCAGGCCACGCACCGAAGACGTCGCTGCAGGCGTTCCTGCCGAACCGCGAGCTGACGGCCGACCGCGCCGTCGCCGAGTGGATCGTGCGTGCGCCGGCCGGCACGCGGCTGCCACTGACGGCGCGCTGCGACCGCGCAGGCACGGTGCGCACCGAGGTCGCACTCGACTGACCCCACACCCCTCGACTGACCCCGGCGCCGGGCGTACGATCGGTCGCCCGAGGGTCCGCGAGCCGGGAACGATCGTGATGCCGCGCTGGGTCTGGCGCTTGCCGTTGCT
>JALOSD010000193.1 GCA_025458585.1 Burkholderiaceae bacterium
GGCGACTTCGTCTTCGAGACCTGGATGAGCCTGACCTGCCACAACTGCCCCGACGTCGTGCAGGCGCTCAACCTGATGGCGGTGCTCAACCCTCGCATCCGCCACGTCGCGATCGACGGCGGCCTGTTCCAGGACGAGGTCGAGCGCCGGCAGATCATGGCCGTGCCCGCCGTGTTCCTCAACGGCCAGCCGTTCGGCTCGGGCCGCATGGAGCTCGCCGAGATCCTGGCCAAGCTCGACACCGGCGCGGCGGCGCGCGACGCCGCCAAGCTCGATGCGAAGGAGGCGTTCGATGTGCTGATCGTCGGCGGGGGGCCGGCCGGCGCCGCAGCGGGCGTCTACGCGGCGCGCAAGGGCATCCGCACCGGCATCGTCGCCGAGCGCTTCGGCGGCCAGACGCTCGACACGCTGGGCATCGAGAACTACATCTCGGTCCTCGAAACCGACGGGCCGAAGTTCGCCGCCGCGCTCGAGGCGCACGTGCGCGCCTACGACGTCGACGTGATGAACGGCCAGCGCGTCGCCGCGCTCGAGCCGGCCGCGCAGCCGGGCGGCCTGGCCACGGTAAGGCTCGCCAACGGCGCCGAGCTGAAGGCACGCACCGTGATCCTCTCGACCGGCGCGCGCTGGCGCAACATCGGCGTGCCGGGCGAGGAGCAGTACAAGACCAAGGGCGTGGCCTACTGCCCCCATTGCGACGGGCCGCTGTTCAAGGGCAAGAAGGTGGCCGTGATCGGCGGCGGCAACTCGGGCGTCGAGGCGGCGATCGACCTCGCCGGCGTCGTGCAGCACGTGACGCTGCTCGAGTTCGCCGACCAGCTCAAGGCCGACGCCGTGCTCGTGAACAAGCTCACGAGCCTGCCCAACGTCACGATCCACGTCAACGCGCAGACGACCGAGATCACCGGCGACGGCCAGAAGGTCGACGGCCTGATCTACAAGGACCGCACCAGCGGCGTCGAGCACCGCATCAAGCTCGCCGGGGTGTTCGTGCAGATCGGCCTCGTGCCCAACACCGAGTGGCTCAAAGGCACGGTCGAACTCAGCCGCTACGGCGAGATCATCGTCGACGCGAAGGGCGCGACGAGCGCCCCCGGCATCTTCGCGGCGGGCGACGCGACGACCGTGCCGTACAAGCAGATCGTGATCGCCGCCGGCGACGGCGCGAAGGCGGCGCTCGCGGCCTTCGATCACCTGATCCGCACGCCGCTCGCGGCCTGAGCCGCTGCGCGCGGCGCCTACACTGGCGCCGCATGAGAACGACGGTCGAACTCGCCCACGCCAGCCGCCTCGTCAACCACGGCCCCACCGTGCTCGTGACGAGCGCGCAAGGCGCTCGGCGCAACGTGATGGCGGCGGCGTGGTCGATGCCGGTGGAGTTCACGCCGCCGCGCGTGGCCGTCGTGATCGACAAGAGCACCTTCACGCGCGAGCTCGTGCTCGCGAGCGGCGCGTTCGCGCTCAACGTGCCGTGCCGCGCGCTCGCCGACCTGACGTACACGGTGGGCAGCACGAGCGGCCGCGAGGCCGCCGACGCCGGCAGCGACAAGTTCGCGCGCTACCGCATCACGACCTTCGACGGCCCGGCGCTCGGGCTGCCGCTCGTCGAGGGCTGCGTGGGCTGGCTCGAGTGCCGCCTGATCGCCGAGCCGCACGCGCAGCAGGCCTACGACACGTTCTTCGGCGAGGTCGTCTCGGCGCAGGCCGACGCGCGCGTGTTCGCCGACGGCCGCTGGAGCTTCGACCCCGCGCGCTCCGAGCTGCACACGCTGCACCACCTCGGCGGCGGCGTCTTCGCGTGGCCCGAGCGCAGCGTGCGCGCGACGCTGCTGCCGACCACTGCCTGATCAGAAGCCGTCGAACCAGCGGTCCTGCACCGCCGCGGGGTGGGTGCGGCTGACGATCAGGCCCGCCTGCAGGTACAGCGCGTTGAGCAGGCGCGAAGCACGAGCGCGGTCGAAGCCGGGGAATTCGGCGAGCCGGCGCAGGTTGACGTTCTCCACCTGCAGCCGCCGCACCGCGGCGAACACGGTGCCGCCGAGCTCGAGCCCGCGCAGGTCGAGGCCGGGGGCGACGCGGTACGCCGCCGGGCCGGCGATCTCCGGCAGCAGATCTTCGCGCGCACCGCGCATCGCGAGCGCCCAGGTCAGCGGGGCGAGCGCGTGCAGGTGCGCTCGCCGGCCGGCGAGCGGGTGCCGTGGCGCCTGCGCGCTCGGCGGCGGCTCGACGTGCAGCACCTGCATCGCCGCCAGGCGCAGCGCGAGCAGGTCGGGCAACGGCATCGGGCAGTGGAACAGGTGCTCGCGCGGGTACAGCGCGATCGGCAGCACGTGTTCGTCGACCTGCAGGTGCATCGTCAGCGCCTGGTTGTGGCGCACGCTGGCGGCGACGACTTCGAGCACCTCGGTCTGCCGGCCGCCGAGCTCGAAGCGCAGCAGGTCCTCCTGCAGCGACGGCGCCAGCGTCGAATGCGGCGCGGTCGACACGTCGACCGGCGCGGTCTCGACGAGGTAGCGCTCGAACGCGCTGACGCGCAGCAGGTCGGGCGCGTCCAGCGGACGCGTCGGCTCAAAGTCCATGGTGCCTCCCTCCCCGGGGTTACATTTTCGCCGATCCGGCGAGACCGCGCCGCAACGCTGCCACCGCTCGCCAGAAGGCCGCGTCCTGGCTGGTCGCGAAGTTCACCCGCATCAGCGGCGACGGCCGGCGCGTCGCGTGGAACAGCGCGCCGGGCGCGGTCAGCCAGCCCTGGTCGAGCATGGCCTCGGCCAGACGCTGCGTGTCCACGCCGACGTCGACCCAGCCGAACAGCCCCTGCGGCGGCGCCGCGAAACGGCAGCCGGCGGCCTCGGCGAGCGCGCAGGTGCGGCTGCGCGCCGCGGCGAGGCGCTCGACGACACGCTCGGCGTGGCGGCGCAGCAGCCCTTGGCCGAGACACACGGCGACGGCGCGTTCGGGCAGCGACGGCGTCGACAGCGACGTCAGCAGCTTCAGGTCCACGAGGCGGCCGACGAGTGCGGCTGGCGCGGCGACGAAGCCGACGCGCCAGTCGGGGGCGAGGATCTTCGAGAACCCGGAGACGTACACCGTGCGCTGCAGGCCGTCGAGCGCCGCGAGCCGTGGCGCGTGCGGCGGCGCGAGCCACGCGTAGCTGTCGTCCTCGACGATCGTCAGGTCGTGCGCGTCGGCGAGCTTGAGCAGCTGGTGCGCGGTCGCCAGCGCGAGCGAGTACCCGGTCGGGTTGTGCAGCACCGACACCGTCACGTACAGCCGCGGGCGGTGCTCTTGCAGCAGCCGGCGCATCTGCTCGAGGTCGGGGCCCTGCGGGCCGCGGGCGACGGGCAGCACGCGCATGCCCAGCTGCGCCAGGCGCGCGAACTCGACCGCCCAGCCGGGTTCGTCGACGAGCACCGTGTCGCCGGGCTGCAGCAGCGCGCGCGAGACGAGGTCGAGCGCCTGCGTCGCGCCGGTGGTCGTCACGATGCGGCCCGCGTCGGCGGCCACGCCGAGGTCGGCGAGGCGCTGCGCGAGCGCGGCGCGCAGCGCCGGGTCGCCCGCCGGATCGCCGTAGGCGCCGAACGACGAACCGCCCGCGATCGCGCGCCGCAGCGCGCCGTGCAGCAGCGGCACGTCGACCCAGTCGGCCGGCAGCGTGCCGATGCCGGGGTCGGCACGGCCGTCGCCACGGTGGAACATGCTGCGGATCAGCGCCGTCGCGTCGATCGGCGTCGGCCGCGACGCGGCCCCCACCACCGCCGGCGGCGCCGCGTCGCGCCGCTCGCGCACGTAGAAGCCGCGCTGCCGCCGCGCCTCGACGAGGCCCTGCGCGAGCAGGCGGTCGTACGCGGCGACGACGGTCGTCGGGCTGACGCGGTACCGGCGCGCGCACTCGCGCACCGACGGCAGGCGCGCGCCCGGCTGCAGCAGGCGGCTGCGGATGCGCTCGGCGTAGCGCTGCGCGAGCTGCTCGACGAGCGTCGTGTGGCCATCGCGCAGCAGCGCGGCAGCCGCCGTCTCGGCGGCGAGGGCCACGGGCGTCGGGTCGTCCATCGGCATCCACTGTGCGGGTGGCCGCACCAGCACAGCACGTGGTCTGTAAGCCCCAAGTGTATGGGGCTTGTACTGGTCAAGCCCCTAGACTGCGGACGATGAACGACGCCACGCGCGGCCTGGCCCTCGGTGGGGTGGGGGTCGTGATCTTCGCCCTGACGCTGCCGATGACGCGGCTGGCCGTCGGCGACGTCGCGGCGCCGCAGCTGCCGCCGGCGTTCGTGACCGCCGGCCGGGCGGCGCTCGCCGGCCTGCTGAGCGTCGTCTACCTGTGGGCGGTGCGGGCGCCGCGGCCGCCGCGGGCTCTGGCGCCGGCGCTCGCCGTGTGCGCGCTCGGCACCGTCGTCGGCTTCCCGCTCGGGCTGGCGCTGGCGTTGCGGCAGGTCGACGCGATGCACGCCGCCGTCGTCACCGGCGTGCTGCCGCTGGCCACCGCGCTCGTCGGCGCGCTCGTGCTGCGGCAGCGCGCCTCGGCCGGCTTCTGGGCTTGCTCGCTGCTCGGCTGTGCGCTCGTCGTCGGCTACGCCGCGTGGGCCGGCAGCGGGCGGCTGTCGGCCGCCGACGGCTGGCTGCTCGTGGCGGTGGCCAGCGCGGCCGTCGGCTACGTCGCCGGCGCACGCGCGACGGCCGCGATGCCGGCGCCGCAGGTGATCTGCTGGGTGCTCGTCGCCAGCCTGCCGCTGACGCTGCCGGCCACGCTCGCCGCCTGGCCCGACGCCCCGGTGCGGGCGGCGGCGTGGGCCGGCTTCGTCTACGTGTCGCTGTTCTCGATGTGGCTCGGCTTCTTCGCCTGGTACCGCGGCCTCGCGCTCGGCGGCGTGCTGCGCGTGAGCCAGGTGCAGCTGCTGCAGCCCTTCATCGCGCTGCTGGCGGCGTGGGCGCTGCTCGGTGAGGCGCTGCGACCGGCGACGCTGTGGTTCACGCTGGCCGTCGTCGGCGTGGTGGCCGTCGGCCGACGCATGCCGGTCGGCAACCCCCGTTCGAGAGGAGCACGTCGATGACCTGGACCCTGGCACGCCGAGCCGAGCGACTCGAACCGTCGGCGATCCGCGAGATCCTCAAGCTGGCCGAACGCCCGGGCGTGATCTCGCTCGCCGGCGGTCTGCCCGCGGCCGAGGGTTTCCCGGTCGAGGCCGTGCGCGACGCCACCGCGCGCGTGCTCGCCGAGACGCCGCGCGAAGCGCTGCAGTACGCGGCGAGCGAAGGCTTCGGCCCGCTGCGCGAGTGGGTGGCCGGCCACCTGCGCGCGCAGGGGCTCGGCGTCGAGGCGGGTCAGGTGCTGATCACGACCGGCTCGCAGCAGGGCCTCGATCTGGTGGGCAAGGTGCTGCTCGACGCCGGCAGCACGGTCGCCGTCGAGACGCCGACCTACCTCGGCGCGCTGCAGGCCTTCGCCCCCTGCGAACCGCGCTGGCTCGCGCTCGACGACGACGGCGCGGGCCCGCGGCCGCAGGCCATGGCCGCCGCGCGCGGCGCGCGCTTCGCGTACTTGCTGCCGACCTTCCAGAACCCGAGCGGGCGCTGCCTCGACGCCGCCCGGCGGCACGCGCTGGCCGACGCCGCGCTCGACGCCGGCGTGGCGATCGTCGAAGACGACCCGTACGGCGCACTGTGGTTCGACGACCCGCCCCCGCCGCCGCTGGCCGCGCGCGCCGGCGACGGCGCCGTCTACCTCGGCTCGTTCTCGAAGGTGCTCGCGCCGGGGCTGCGCGTGGGCTGGCTCGTCGCGCCGAAGCGCCTGTTCCCGAAGCTGCTGCAGGCCAAGCAGGCAGCCGACCTGCACACGCCCGGCTTCAACCAGCGCATCGTGCACGCGCTCGTCGCCGGCGGGCTGCTCGACACGCACCTGCCCGCGCTGCGACGGCGCTACCGCGAGCGGCGCGACGCGATGCACGCCGCCCTCGCGCGACACCTGCCGAGCGGCTGCCGCTGGACGCCGCCGCGCGGCGGCATGTTCTTCTGGGTCGAACTGCCCGCGGGCCTCGACGCCGCGAGCCTGCTGCCGCGTGCGGTCGACGCCGGCGTCGCCTTCGTGCCTGGCGCGCCCTTCTTCTGCGAGACGCCGCAGCCGAACACGATGCGACTGAGCTTCGCCACCGTCGCCCCCGACCGCCTCGAGCAAGGCGTCGCGACGCTGGCGGCGATCGTGCGCGACGCGGTCGCGACGACGGCCGATACGCCCCGTGGTGTTGCGCCCCCGCCGCAGATGCCCGCCTTGGGGTGACGTTCCCGACGTCGTGCGCGCTACATTCGCAACGTCTGCCTCACGCAGCACGATCAACCCATCACACGGAAGACGCTCATGGCCAC
>JALOSD010000194.1 GCA_025458585.1 Burkholderiaceae bacterium
CGGGCGGTGGTGCATGCGCGGCGGACAGGGCGCGGACGTCCATGCGCCGATTGTGGCCCGCGACGCGGGCCGCGGCGTCAGCGCCCCATGCGCCGCTGGTAGGCCATGTTCAGCTGCTCGGCCACCGTCGGGTTCGTCTGCGGCGAGTCGGGGGCGCTGAACTCGACGCGCACGCTGCCGTCGGCCTGGCGCAGCACGTTGATCGTCACCGCCGCCCCGGCCTTGCTGCCGGCGATGCGGCCCGCGCTGCGGTCGGCCACCGACACCGCGACGCCGCTGTCGGCGGCGGCGCCGACGGCGGCGTCGAACGCGCGGTCGAAGGTGCTCGGGCCGCCGGCAGCCGGGTAGGGGCCGTAGTAGGCGCAGCCGGCGAGCAGCGTGGCGGCGAACGCGGCGAAGGCGAGGCGGCGGCTGGTGGCCGGGCGTGCCATCGAAGGCCCCGGCCGGATCAGATCGCGGCCATCACGCGCTGCAGGCGCTCGCGCACCTGCGCCGCGACCTGCGCCATCGCCGGGTTGTCCGAGAGCTTGCGCATCGCGTCCGGGTCCATGAACTCGAGGTGCACGGTGCCGGCGGCGTCCTGGCGCACGACGACGTTGCACGGCAGCAGCAGGCCGATCGTCGGCTCGGCCTCGATCGCCTGGCGCGCGAACGGCGGGTTGCACGCGCCGAGGATGCGGTACGGCGGCATGTCGTGGTCGAGCTTCTTCTTCATCGTCGCCGCGACGTCGATCTCGGTCAGGATGCCGAAGCCTTCGGCCTGCAGCGCGGTGGTGACGCGCGCGATCGTGTCGTCGAAGCTCGTGCTGACGGTCTTGCCGAATCCGTAGGCGTTGTGCATGGCGGGTCCTCCAGGTGAGGGCTCGATTGTGGACCCTTCGCCGGCGCGCCCGGACGCGCTCAGACCCGCTCGACGACGATCGCGATGCCCTGCCCGACGCCGATGCACATCGTGCACAGCGCATAGCGCCCGCCGGTGCGATGCAGCTGGTTGACGGCGGTCGTCACCAGTCGCGCGCCGCTCGCGCCCAGCGGGTGGCCGAGCGCGATCGCACCGCCGTTGGCGTTGACGCGCGGGTCGTCGTCGGCCAGGCCGAGCTGGCGCAGCACCGCCAGCCCTTGCGCCGCGAAGGCCTCGTTGAGTTCGATGACGTCGATCTGCGCCAGGCTCAGGCCCGTGAGCTCGAGCACCTTGCGCGACGCCGGCGCCGGGCCGATGCCCATGATGCGCGGCGGCACGCCCGCGGTGGCCATGCCCACCACCCGCGCGCGCGGCGTCAGACCATGGCGTGCCGCGGCCTTCTCGCCGGCGAGGATCAGCGCGCAGGAGCCGTCGTTCACGCCGCTGGCGTTGCCCGCGGTCACCGTGCCGTCGGGGCGCACGATCGGCTTCAGCTTGGCCAGCGCCTCGAGGCTGGTGTCGCGCGGGTGCTCGTCCTTCGCGACCACCACCGGCTCGCCCTTCTTGGCGGGCATCGTCACCGGCGTGATCTCGCCGTCGAAGAAGCCCGACTGCTGCGCCTTCACGGCGTTGAGCTGCGAGCGCAGCGCCATGCGGTCCTGCGCCTCGCGTTCGATGCCGAAGTCCTGCGCAACGTTCTCGGCCGTCTCGGGCATCGAGTCGACGCCGTAGTGCTGCTTCATCAGCGGGTTGACGAAGCGCCAGCCGATGGTGGTGTCGTACACGGCGTTGGTGCGGCTGAACGCGGTCTCGGCCTTGGGCATCACGAACGGCGCGCGGCTCATGCTCTCGACGCCGCCGGCGATCATCAGGCTCGCCTCGCCCGAGCGGATCGCGCGCGCGGCGGTGCCTACCGCGTCCATGCCCGAGCCGCACAGGCGGTTGATCGTCGCCCCCGGCACGCCCTGCGGCAGGCCGGCGAGCAGTGCGGCCATGCGCGCGACGTTGCGGTTGTCCTCGCCGGCCTGGTTCGCGCAGCCATAGAGCACGTCGTCGACCGCGCCCCAGTCGAGGTTCGGGTGGCGCGCCATCAGCGCCCGGATCGGGATCGCGGCGAGGTCGTCGGTGCGCACGCTGCTCAAGGCGCCGCCGTAGCGGCCGATCGGGGTTCGCAGTGCGTCGCAGATGTAGGCGTCGTTCATCGTACGGTCTCCGGGAGACAGGGTCAGCGTGGGCCCCAGGCGCGCCGGCGCAGCCAGGGGCTGACGCGGTAGCGCTCGCCGCGGTAGGCGGCGTCGAGCGCCTCGACCACGCGCACGACGCCGACCACGTTCCAGCGTGCGAGCCATTCGAACGGGCCGGCGGGGTAGTTGACGCCGAGCTTCATCGCCGCGTCGGCGCCGTCGGCCGTGCACACGCCCTGCTGCACGGCGTCGGCGGCCTCGTTGATCAGCATCGCCACCGTGCGCGCGACGACGAGTCCCGGCGTGTCGGCCACCGGCAGCGGCGAGAAGCCGAGCGCCGCGAGCCAGGCCGCGGCCTGCGAGCGCCAGGCGATGCTCGCGCCGTCGGCGACGCCGAACGCCAGCGCGGTGCCGGCGGGCGCGGGCAGCACGAGCGGGCGGTCGAAGACGGCGAGGTTCGCGTGGCCCGTCTCGGCCGCGATCTCGGTCGCGGTGCGTCCGTCCGTCAGGCGCAGGCGCGCATCGTCGATCGCGAGGCCGGTCCAGCCGCTGTCGCGCTCGCGCGCCGGGCCCCAGCCTTGCGCGGCGAGCGAGCGCGTCGCAGCGGCTTCGAGCGCGTCGGCGATCGGGCCGTCGCCATGCACGACGACCTCGCGCGCGGTGGCGGGCGCCTCGTGCACCGCCACCGGCAGCGCCGGCGCGCCGTCGGGGTAGGCGTAGAAGCCGCGGCCGCTCTTGCGCCCGAGCAGGCCGCCGGCGACCATCTCGGCCTGCACCAGCGACGGCACGTAGCGCTTGTCGTGGAAGTTGGCCTCGTAGACCGAGTTCGTCACCGCGAAGTTGGTGTCGTGGCCGATCAGGTCCATCAGCTCGCACGGCCCCATGCGAAAGCCCGCACCGCGCAGGCAGGCGTCGAGCACCTGCGGCGTGGCGGCCTGCTCGTGCAGCAGCGCCAGGGCCTCGGCGTAGTACGGCCGCGCGATGCGGTTGACGATGAAGCCCGGCGTGGACTTCGCATGCACCGGCGTCTTGCCCCAGGCCCGGGACAGGTCGAAGATGGCTGCGGCGACCGCGGCGTCGGTCTGCAGCCCCGAGACGACCTCGACCAGCTTCATCAACGGCACCGGGTTGAAGAAGTGCATGCCCGCCAGCCGCTGCGGGCGTGCGAGGCCGTTGGCGATCGCGGTGACCGAGATCGACGAGGTGTTGGTCGCGAGCACGGCGTCAGGCGCGACGATGGCCTCGAGCTGGCGCAACAGCGCGCGCTTGACGTCCAGGTTCTCGACGATGGCTTCGACGACGAGTCGCGCGTCGGCGGCAGCGTCGAGCGTGGCGACGGGCTCGATGCGCGCCGACGCGGCCTGCGCCGCGTCGGCAACGAGCTTGCCCTTGGCGACCAGTCCGTCGAGCGTCGCCGCCAGCTTGCGCTTCGCGTCAGCCGCCGCGCCGTCGCGCGTGTCGAACAGGCGCACGCGGTGACCGGCCTGCGCCGCCACCTGCGCAATGCCGGCCCCCATGATGCCGGCGCCCACGACGAGCACCGGTGCGCCCCGCAGGTCGATGGCCATCAGTAGGTCTCCAGATGCAGCCGCCCCTGCTGCTTCATCGCCGCGCCGACCTGGTCCCAGTCGAGCCCGGCGTTCGTCGCGATGTCGCGCAGCGCGAGCACGACGCCTTCTTCCATCGCCTTCAGGCCGCAGACGTAGAAGTACGCGTTGGCGTCGGTCAAGAGCGGCGCGAGGTCGGCGGCGGCCGCGCGCATGTGCGCGCGCCGAAGAACAGCATCAGCTTGCCGCCCTCGAACTTGCCGCTCTTGCGCAGCCGGCGGCGCCACTCCGTCATCGCGCGCATCGGCGCGCTGCCGGTGCCGGTGCAGATCATCACGATGGCGCTCTTCGGGTGGTTGGGCATCAGGAACGTGGTGCCGAACGGCCCGATGACCTGCACCTTGTCGCCCACCTGCAGGTCGCACATGTAGTTGCTCGCGACGCCGCGCACCGCGTTGCCGTGGTGGTCCTCGAGCACGCGCTTGATCGTCAGCGACACGTTGTTGTAGCCCGGGCGCTCGCCGTTGCGCGGGCTCGCGACGCTGTACTGGCGCGCGTGGTGCGGCCGGCCGCTGGCGTCGACGCCGGGCGGCACGATGCCGATCGACTGGCCTTCGAGCACGGGAAACGGCATGGCGCCGAAGTCGAGCACGACGTGGTGCGTGTCGTACTCCTTGCCGACCTCGGTCACGCGCACGTTGCCGACCACCGTGGCGGTGACGGTCTTCTCCGCGGCCTTCGGGCCGTAGAGGTTGGTGTAGGCGTGCGCCGCCGACCAGGGCGGCACGGTGGCGTTGTACTGCGCGCTGTTGAACGCCTCCTCGCCGCTGGCCGCCGCCGGCAGGCTCACCGCCGCCGGCTCGACCGCCACCGCGTCGGCCGCGACGCCCGCTTCGGCGAGCTGGTCGGCGCTGAGCTCGGCCGGAAGCTCGTCCCAGGTGAGCTGGTCGGCGACGCTGTAGGCGCGGATGCGCGGCATCGTGCGCCAGTTGTCGATGCTGCCGGTCGGGCACGGCGGGATGCACGCCATGCAGAAGTTGCACTTGTCGGCGTCGACGACGTAGTTGCGCGAGTCGTGCGTGATCGCACCCACCGGGCATGTTGCCTCGCAGGTGTTGCAGCGGATGCAGATCTCGGGGTCGATCAGGTGCTGCTTGATGACAGCGGTGTCGGCCATGTCCATCGCCAGACTCTCCAAGCACGGAACGCGAGTATCGCGGCGAGCATGCGCCCAAGGCGCAGCGAGCTTTCAAGCGCACGCCGCGGATCCGGCTTGGCCGCTCCGCTGGCGTGGCCCCCTCGAGGGGGAAGCGGCGAAGCCGCCTCGGGGGTGGTCAGTTAAATCTCACGTACTCGAAGTTGACCGGCTGACGGTTGATCCCGATCGCCGGCGGCGCGATCCAGTTGGCGAACTTGCCCGGCTCGACGACGCGCCCCATCAGGCTGGCGACGAAGGCGCGGTCCTCGTCGGTGGGCAGCCACTCCTCGACGTGCTGATTCCACTCGTGGTCGTGGATGTGGCGCCCGTCGGGGCTCACCTTGACGCCGGCGAGCGCGCCGATGTTGCGGTGGAACGCCTTGTGCGGCACCGTCAAGCGGAACGGGATGCCGGCCTTCTCGATGACCTTGTTCCAGCGCTCCACGCCGCCGACCGAGTCCTTGATGTAGTCGTCGCGCAGCACCTCGTTGAGCGCGTTGAGCATCGGCACCTCCTTCTCGACGAGCATGCCGTTGTTCACTTCGAGCACCTTGTAGGTCTGGCCCTTGAGCACGTGGTCGTCGGTGCGCTTGCCTTCCTCGAAGCGGCCCTTGAGGCCCGTCGAGTAGAAGGTGGCGGCGTTGCTCGACTGGTCGGCGCCGAACAGGTCGATCGTGACGCTGAAGTGGAAGTTGAGGTAGCGCTGGATCGTCGGCAGGTCGATCACGCCGGCGGCGCGCAGCTTGGCCGGGTCGTCGGTCTTCAGCTCGTTCATCGCCTGGCAGGTGCGCTGGATCACGCGGCT
>JALOSD010000195.1 GCA_025458585.1 Burkholderiaceae bacterium
CGTCGACGCGCTGCTCGACTGGGCGCGCCGGCCGCGCAAGGTGCCGCTCGTGATGCCGATGATCGGCCGCGGCCGCCAGGGCCAGCGCCCGGTCACGCCCGACGAGCCGGCGTACGCCGAGCTCGCGCGGCTCGACCCGCAGTGCCACGGCCACCACAGCTACGAGATCGAACCCGGCGTGCCGGTGCGGCTGTCGCCGCGCGTGATCCGCGTAACGGCGAACAACGGCAGCGTGATGACCGGGCCGGGCACGAACACCTACCTCGTCGGCGGCGGGCCGGCCAACGAGTGGGCCGTGATCGACCCCGGCCCCGACGACGACCGCCACGTGCGCGCCGTCGCCGCGGCGGCGCCGGGGCCGGTGCGGTGGATCTTCGCCACCCACACGCACCTCGACCACTCGCCCGCTACCGCCGCGCTGCGCGAGGCCACCGGCGCGGTCGTGCACGGCCGGCGGCCGGCGCACCCCGAGTGGCAGGACGCGGCGTTCGCGCCCGACGTCGAGCTCGCCGGCGGCGAGCGCTTCGTGCTGCACGACGACTGCGCGCTGCGCGTGGTCCACACCCCCGGCCACGCGTCGAACCACCTGTGCTTCCTGCTCGAGCAGGAGAAGCTGCTGTTCACCGGCGACCACCTGATGCAGCAGTCGACGGTCGTCATCAACCCGCCCGACGGCGACATGGCGGCCTACCTCGCGTCGCTGCGCGCGCTGCTCGCCGAAGACCTCGACTGGCTCGCGCCGGGCCACGGGTTCCTGATGGCGCGGCCGCGCGACGTCATCGAGGGCGTGATCGCGCACCGCCTGCGGCGCGAGGCGAAGGTCGTCGACGCGCTGCGCGAACTCGGCCCGGCGCCGGCCGACGCGCTGCTCGCGCGCGTCTACGACGACGTGCCCGAGCGCCTGCACGGCGTCGCGCTGCGCTCGCTGAAGGCGCACCTGCTCAAGCTGCGCCACGACGGCGCCGCGGCCGAGACCTCCGGGCGCTGGGCGCTGACGGCGTCGGCCTGATCGGCGTCGGCCTGATCGGCGTCGGCCTGACCGGCGTCGGCCTGACCGGCGTCGGCCTGATCGGCGTCGGCCTGACCGGCGTCGGCCTGACCGGCGTCGGCCTGACCGGCGTCGGCCTGACCGGCGTCAGCCGGCCAGCGGCGCGCCGAGGCGCCCCTGCGCGTCGTCGTCGACGGGCTCGGGCGCGGCGCGCGCGAGCGCCATCCACCACGGCAGCGACGGGCGGAACGGCCGCGCCGGCGCCGCCCGCGCCACCTCGAGCGCGTCGCCGCGCGCGACGATCACGCCGTACTCGGCCGGCACCTCGTCGGGCTCGCCGATGCCCTCGCGCAGCACGTACCAGCAGCGGCTCGCGAGCGCCGCGTAGGCCGCGCCCTTGCCCGGACGGCGCAGGTCGGCGAGCAGGTCGGCGCGCCGTACCTTGATCTCGTGCACGACCGGCTCGAGCGCGCTCTCGAGCGTCGTGTGGCGGATCGAGAACACGTCCGGCCGCGCGACCACCCACGCGCCGTCGACGGGCGCGCGCAGCGCGAGCCCGCGCCAGACGAGCCGGCCGTCGCGCTGGGCCTCGCCCGCGACGCGCGCGACGAGCGCCTCGTGCGCGTCGAAACGCCGGCGGTGGCCCTGCAGCGTCTCGGCGAGCACGCGCACGCCGTCGTCGCTGACGCGCAGCGTCTCGCGCCCGGCATCGTCGAACACGCGCTGCAGCCAGCCGGCGGCGAGCAGCTCGGCCTCGACACCGTCGCGGCACGGCCAGCCCGCCGAGCGCCAGACCTCGCGCAGCCGGCGCCGGTGCACCGGCCCGAGGGCGGCCGCGTTCAGCGGCGCCGCCGCGTCCATCGCCACGGGCAGCCGGAACCGGTGCACCAACTCGGTGTCATATGATGCATGTCCATGCTCGAGCAGCGCATCCAGCAGCAGTTCTTCGACGTCGCCGATCTCGAGTATCAGTCCGCCGAGACGCTGTCGCGGCCCATTGCCGACGCCGCGCAGTCGCTGCTCGGCTGCATCACCGCGGGCGGCAAGGTGCTGCTCGCTGCCGACGGGGCGTCGACTGCGATCGCGCAGGCGATGGCCGCGCTGCTCGTCGGCCGCTTCGAACGCGAGCGCCCCGGGCTCGCCGCGATCGTGCTCGGCGGTGACGCTGCCGTCGCCGCCGCCGTGCTCGCCGATGCGACGCCCGCGACCTGGCTCGCGAAGCAGGTGCAGGCGCTCGGCGCGCCGGGCGACGTGTTCGTCGCCGTCGCCGCCGGTGCCGACGGCGCCGCGCTGCGCGAGGCGATCGCCGCCGCGCGCGCGAAGGAGCTCACCGTCGTCGCGCTGCTGCGCCGCGGCAGCGCGCTCGCCGCGCAGCTCGGCGAAACCGATGTTGCGATCGCCGTGCCCCACGAGCGCGCGGCGCGTGTCCACGAGGTCCACCTGCTCGTCGTGCACTGCCTGTGCGACGCGCTGGACCTGCTACTGATGGGTGAACAGGATCCCGCATGACGACCCGATTCCCGACCCGCCGCGCGGCGCTCGCCGCGGCCCTCGTCGCCAGTTCGTCGCTGCTCGCCGGCTGCGGCGCGCTGCTCATCGGCGGCGCTGCCGTCGGCACCGCGATGGTGCTCAACGACCGCCGCTCCACCGGCGCCCAGGTCGACGACCAGACGATCGAGAGCAAGGCCGCCGACCTCGCGCGCCAGATGTTCGGCGACAACGCGCGCGTCAGCGCCACCAGCTTCAACCGCACCGTGCTGCTGACCGGCGAGGTGCCGACCCAGGACGCGCGCAAGGCGATCGAGCAGCAGGTGGCGCGCCTCGAGAACGTGCGCGCCACCGTCAACGAGCTCGGCGTGATGCCGGTCGTGGCGCTGTCGGTGCGCTCGAACGACACCGTGCTGACGAGCAAGGTCAAGGCGGCGTTCGTCGACGCCAAGGATCTCGACTCGACCGCCGTGAAGGTCGTGACGACGCGCGGCGTCGTCTACCTGATGGGGCGCGTGAGCGAGCGCGAGGCCAAGCGCGCGACGGACCTCGCGCGCAACGTCGGCGGCGTGCAGAAGGTCGTGCGCGTGCTCGAGATCCTCAGCGAGGACGAACTCGCGCGCCTGCGCTCGGCGGGCGCCAGCGGCGGCAAGTGACGCCGGCGCGCCTGCGGCGCGGTCAGACGATCGTCAGGTGCTCGGTGCCGGCCGACAGGTCGGGGCTGCGCGCGCGCTGGCTGTTGAGCTTGATGTTCAGCCGCAGGTCGTTCAGCGAGTCGGCGTTGCGCAGCGCGTCCTCGTAGGTGATCAGCCGCTGCTCGTAGAGGTCGAACAGCGCCTGGTCGAAGGTCTGCATGCCGAGCTCGCGGCTGCGCTTCATCAGGTCCTTGATCTCGCCGACCTCACCCTTGAAGATCATGTCGGCGACCAGCGGCGTGTTGAGCATGACCTCGACCGCCGCGATGCGGCCCTTGCCCTCCTGCCGCGGCAGCAGGCGCTGCGACACGATGCCCTTCAGGTTCAGCGACAGGTCCATCAGCAGCTGCGGCCGCCGCTCCTCGGGGAAGAAGTTGATGATGCGGTCGAGCGCCTGGTTCGAGCTGTTGGCGTGCAGCGTCGCCATGCACAGGTGACCGGTCTCGGCGAACGCCACCGCGTGCTCCATCGTCTCGCGGTCGCGGATCTCGCCCATCAGGATGACGTCGGGCGCCTGGCGCAGCGTGTTCTTCAGCGCGATCTCCCAGCCGTCGGTGTCGATGCCGACCTCGCGCTGGGTGACGATGCAGTTCTTGTGCGGGTGCACGAACTC
>JALOSD010000196.1 GCA_025458585.1 Burkholderiaceae bacterium
TCATCGCCGCCGCGTCAGCGGCGGCCGATCAGCAGGCCGACGAGGACACCGAAGCCGGCGGCAACGCCGATCGACTGCCAGGGATGGTCGTGCACGTAGTCGTCGGCCTTGTGGCCGGCCGCCTTCGCCTTCTCGACCGCCGTGTGCTGCAGGTCCTGCAGGCTGTCCTTGGCCTGCAGCAGGCGCACGCGCACGCGCTCGCGCAGCGCGGTGGCCTCCGCGCCGGCGTCGCCGGCCGTCATCTTCAGCAGTTCCTCGGCGTCGTGGATGACGCCGCGCAGGTCGGTCAGCAGCTTGTCCTTCTGGACGTCGGTCAGTACGGTCATCGTGTACTCCTCGTGGGGTCGTCAGGGGTGTGCCCACAGTATCGCCGAACGGGGTGGGCGGCAAGCCGCGCCGCCCGAGCCATGCCGCCGCGGTCGGGCTTGCACCCGCAGGCGAGCGTTCAGCCGCGGCCGACGAAGGGCATCTTGGTGGCCATCACCGTCATGAACAGCACGTTGGCCTCGAGCGGCAGGCGCGCCATGTGCACCACCGCGTCGGCCGCGTGCTGCACGTCCATCACGGCCTCGGGCTTGAGCGAGCCGTCGGCCTGGCGCACGCCCTTGCTCATCGCCGCCGTCATCTCGGTGGCGGCGTTGCCGATGTCGATCTGGCCGACCGCGATGTCGTAAGCGCGGCCGTCGAGCGCGGCCGTCTTCGTCAGGCCGGTGATCGCGTGCTTGGTCGTCGTGTAAGCGACCGAGCCCGGGCGCGGCGCGTGCGCCGAGATCGAGCCGTTGTTGATGATGCGCCCGCCGCGCGGCGTCTGCGCCTTCATGACGCGAAACGCGTGCTGCGTGCACAGGAAGACGCCGGTGAGGTTGGTGTCGACGGCGGCGCGCCACTGCTCGAGCGGCAGCTCCTCGAGCGAGGCGCCGACGGTGAAGATGCCGGCGTTGTTGAACAGCAGGTCGAGGCGGCCGAAGCGCGCCACGGCGGCGTCGAACAGCGCGGCGACCGACTCGGGCTGCGTGACGTCGGTGGGCACGGCGAGCGTGCGCTCGGCGATGTCGTCCCACGGGTCGCCGGTGGCGGCGATCGCGCGCTGCAGCGCGTCGAGCCGGCGCCCGGCGTAGACGACGCGCCAGCCGTCGGCGATCAGGGCCGACGCCGTCGCCGCGCCGACACCGCTGCCGGCCCCGGTGACGATGGCGATGCGGTCGTGGTGCGCTTTCATCATGGCGTGGGGCTCCTCGGAAAGCCGCAGTCTGCCACCTCGTGGCATTCAGAACCGCAGCGACAGGTCGACCAGCCACGGTGGCGAGTGGCCGAGCAGCCAGGCCTCGGCGCGCCGGTCGGCGCCGGTGAGGATCGCCGCGCCGAGCACGAGCATCAGGCCGCCGAGCACGCGAAGGCCGCCGCGGCCGGCGCCGATCAGCCGCAAGCGCCAGCGCGCGAGCACCGTCGCCGACAGCCGCCCGACGACGACGAGCGGCGTGCTCGCACCGAGGCCGAACAGCATCATCAGCAGCGTCACCTGCGGCAGCTGGCTGCTCTGCGCGGCGAGCGCGGACGCAGCGCCGAGCGTCGGCCCGATGCAAGGCGTCCACGCGAGGCCGAGCATCGCGCCGATCGCGAACTGTCCCACCCAGCCGCCGATGTGCAGGTGCGCGAGCCACGCTTCGCCGGCGGCGCCGAGGCCCGCGGTGGCGGCGGCGAAGCGCTCCTGCAGCGTCGGCGACCACAGCAGCACGCCCATCGCGAGCATCAGCACCGCGGCACCCTGGCGCATCACCTGCGCGTCGAGCCCGATCGCGATACCGACGGTGGCGATGAACAGGCCGACCAGCGTCGACGACAGCGTGAGCCCCGCCGCCAGCGCGACCAGCCCCCAGCGGTGGTGTGCGAGCGCCGCGGCCACCAGGATCGGCGCCAGCGGCAGCACGCAGGGCGACAGCGTCGACAACACGCCGGCGAGGTAGCCCAGCGCGTAGGTCCCGGGGCCGAAGTCCATCAGCCCGCTTGCGCGTGCGTCAAAGCGCCTTCGCCAGCAGGTCGCCCAGCGCGTCCTTGCGCACCAGGCCGATGGCGCGACCGACCTCGCGCCCGTCCTTGAAGACGATGATCGTGCTCTGTTGCGCGACGCGGTGCGTGCGCCGCAGCGCGCGCTCCAGGTCGTAGTCGGCGACGAACACCGTCAGTTCGCCAAAACGCGGCTCGGCGAGCAGTTCGTCGAGCACCGCCTTCTCGGCGCTGCAGGTGCTGCACCAGTCGGCGGCGAAGAGCAGCGCCATCGGCCGGCCCTGACTGAGCTCGGCCTTGAAGCGCTCGCTCTCGTACGGCACTTCACCCGCGGCCTGCGCCGTGGTGAGGCCGGCTCCCATCAGCGCGAGCGCCAGGCCAGCGGTGCAGAAACGACGGCGGGCGCGATGCGGGGTCGTGGGCGTCATCCGATCAGAGGGACATGGCGGCCGCCGGCGCCGGTTGCAGGAGCCGTTCGACCAGTTCGCGCACCGGGCGGATCTGGTCGCCGAACGGCAGCGACCCGGCTCCGCGGAAGAACAGGCCCTTCTTCACGTCGCCGCGCATCGCGGCGGCGAGCTGGTTGTCGATGCAGAACTGGCCCCAGCCCGGCAGGCCATCGCGCAGGCCGCACTGCGCGAGGCAGTCGAAGGCTTTCGTGCAGCGCGCCTTCGCGTGCGCCACGGCCTGCAGCTTCGGCTCGAGCTTCAGGTACGCCTTCAGCCACGGCGTGGCCACCGCACGCGCCGGCAGGCCGGCCACGCTGGTGAACTCGACGACGTCCTCGTCGCGCGCCTGCGCGAGCACGCGCTTGAACTCGGGGTGCGCGTCGCCTTCCTCGGTGACCGCGAACGGCGTGCCGAGCTGCACCGCCGCCGCGCCGAGCGACTGCAGGCGCGCGATGTCCTCGAAGCGGCGGATGCCGCCGGCGGCGATCAGCGGGATCTCGCGCTCGATACCCGCCTGCCGCAGGAACGCGTGCACCTCGGGCAGCACGCGCTCGAACTCGAAGCGCTCGTCGCCCAGGTCGGCGATCTTCGCCGCGCCGAGGTGCCCGCCGGCGTACTTCGGGTGCTCGATGACGATCGCATCGGGCAGGCGCTTCTTGCGCTCCCACTTCTTGATCACGAGGGCGACGCCGCGCGCGTCCGACAGGATCGGCACCAGCAGCGCCTGCGGATGCTCCGCCGCGAGGTCGGGCAGGTCCAGCGGCAGGCCGGCGCCGACGACGACGGCGTCGATGCCCGCCTCGAGCGAGGTGCGCACGTAGGCCGCGTAGTCGCTGACCGCGCGCATCACGTTCATCGCGAGCAGCCCGCGGCCGCGCGAGCGCTCGCGCGCTGCGGCCACCTCGCGCCGCAGCGCCTCGAGGTTGGCGGCGTCGATCTGCGCCTTCGAGTCGGCGTCGCAGCCTGCGCGCGAGGCCAGGGCCCGCGTGCGCTCCATCAGGTCCGGGTGGTGGCGGCGCAGATCGACCGAGCTCAACGTGCCGACGCCGCCCAGCGCCGCGACGCTGCCCGCCAGCCGGTGCGCCGACACGCCGATGCCCATGCCGCCCTGCACGATCGGCAGCAACGCGCGGCCGCGCAGCACGAGCGCACGCAGGCCGCTGCGGGCGAACAGGGCAGCGAGGGCGGGGTCGACGTGAGCGAAGTCCATGACGGCGGGGTAGAAAACGGGCAGGTTGCACACCCTACCCGCCACGACCAGTCGCGCCCTTGATGCCGGTCATGGAAGCGCACAATGAAGCGAGGGTGCGTCGAGGCCGCCGAGGC
>JALOSD010000197.1 GCA_025458585.1 Burkholderiaceae bacterium
CGACGCGCCGTGCGCGCTTCGGCTAACCTTGCGGCCCTTTGTGCCTGGCACGCGCCGCGACGGCGGCGTGCTGCCCGCCGGTGCGGCCGCCGCCACCCGTGGCCCCCGCGCCGACCCGCCACGACGGAGATCCTCTCGTGTTCAGCGCGTTCGAAAAGCTCGTCCATCCGTACCCCGGCGGGCCGCCGAAGCCGCCGCCGCGGGCCTTCTTCGCGTTCCTGTGGTCGTGCACCGAGGGGCTGCGCCCGTACATCCTCGGCATGACGCTGCTCACGGCGCTGATCGGCGCGTTCGAGGCGCTGCTGTTCGCGATGCTCGGGCGCGTCGTCGACTGGCTCGGCGCCGTCGAGCCGTCGCAGCTGTGGGCGCAGGAGCGCGGCAGCCTGCTGCTGCTCGCCGGCATCCTGGCCGCGAGCCCGCTCGCGATCGCGCTGCAGACGATGCTCAAGCACCAGACGCTGGCGGGCAACTTCCCGATGCGGCTGCGCTGGAACTTCCACCGTCTGCTGCTCGGCCAGAGCATGGGCTTCTACCAAGACGAGTTCGCCGGGCGCATCGCGACCAAGGTGATGCAGACCGCGCTCGCGGTGCGCGACGTCTGGTTCATCCTCGCCGACATCCTCGTCTTCGTCGTCATCTACTTCGTCACGATGGTGGCGATCGTCGGCGCCATGGACCTCTGGCTGCTGCTGCCGTTCCTCGGCTGGCTCTTGCTCTACGTCGGCGCGCTGTGGTACTTCGTGCCGCGGCTCGGCCGGGTGGCGCAGAAGCAGGCCGACGCGCGCTCGCTGATGACCGGGCGCATCACCGACGCCTACGCCAACATCGCCACCGTCAAGCTGTTCAGCCACGCCCACCGCGAGGCCGGCTACGCGCGCAGCGCGATGCAGGAGTTCATCGCCTCGGTGCACGCACAGATGCGCCTGGTCAGCGGCTTCGAGATCGTCAACCACACGCTGAGCATGGCGCTCATCGCGAGCACCGCCGGCGCGACGCTGTGGCTGTGGACGCAGGGGCAGGTCGGCGTCGGCGGCGTCGCCGCGGCCACCGCGATGGCGCTGCGGCTGAACGGCATCTCGCACTGGATCATGTGGGAGTTCGCGTCGCTGTTCGAGAACATCGGCACCGTGCAGGACGGCATCAACATGCTGTCCAAGCGCCACAGCGTCGTCGACCGCGCCGACGCGCGGCCGCTGGCGGTCACCGCAGGCGACGTGCGCTTCGAGCACGTGCGCTTCGCCTACGGCGGCGAGAAGGTCGTCGTCGACGACCTCAGCCTGCACATCCGCCCGGGCGAGAAGATCGGTCTGGTGGGCGAAGGCGGGCGCGTCCTGATCGACGGCCAGGACATCGCCCACGTCACGCAGGACAGCCTGCGCGAGCAGATCGGCATGGTCACGCAGGACACCTCGCTGCTGCACCGGTCGGTGCGCGAGAACATCCTCTACGGCCGGCCCGACGCCGACGACGCGGCGATGGTCGTCGCCGCCAAGCGCGCCGAGGCGCACGAGTTCATCCAGGGCCTCGTCGACCCGAAAGGCCGGCGCGGCTACGACGCCCACGTCGGCGAGCGCGGCGTCAAGCTTTCGGGCGGGCAGCGCCAGCGCGTCGCGATCGCGCGCGTGATGCTCAAGGACGCGCCGATCCTGCTGCTCGACGAGGCGACGAGCGCGCTCGACAGCGAGGTCGAGCAGGCGATCCAGGGCAGCCTGAACACGCTGATGGAAGGCAAGACGGTGGTCGCGATCGCGCACCGGCTGTCGACGATCGCGGCGATGGACCGCCTCGTCGTGATGGACGGCGGGCGCATCGTCGAGGAGGGCACGCACGCGCAGCTGCTCGCGCGCGGCGGCCTGTACGCGCGGCTGTGGGCGCGCCAGAGCGGCGGCTTCCTCGGCGAGACCGCCGACGACGCCGAGCGCGCCGAAGGCGAGGCCGACGACGCGCTCGCGCTGCCCTGAGCCGCGGATCGGCCCGCGGGCTCAGAAGCCGTTGTAGGCGACGCCGACGAAGCCGCGCGTGCCGCCGGTGTCGTCGATGGCACCCGCGCGCAGCCACCAGCCGCTGCGCCCGATCGCCAGCCGCAGCGCCGCCGTCGTCGCGCGGTAGCCGGTCTCGGCGTAGTGGGTCAGCTCGAACGCCACCGGCCAGGGCGCGGGGTCGTACTGCGCCGTCGCGAGCCAGCCATTGCGGAACGTCGATGCCTGGCCGAGCACGTAGTAGTGCCCGCCCGGCGCGGGCCCGTACGACTCGGCCTGCAGCCGCCCAGACAGGCCGGTATCGCTGTCGATGCGCCCGCCGGCCGTGCTGCGGTAGCCGTTGACACCGGCGCCGACGCCGATCGACGCCGCGTGCTCGCCGGTGGGCAGGCCGAAGCGGTAGACGGCGCCGAGCCCGCCGGCCTCGCCGTCGGCCCAGCGGGTGTAGGTCGCGCTGACGAGCGGCGCCGGCGCGGCGGCGCGCGGGTCGCCAAGGGCACGCACGGCGACGACCGTCCACGACTCGCTCGAGCCGTCGAGCTGCGCGTAGTCGACGAGGCGCTGCGCCGACGCCGTGCCGGCGACGGCGGCGAGCGCGAGGGCGGCGAACGGGGCGAAGAACGGGGCGAAGAACGGTTTCGGGCTCAAGCGCAGATCCTCGGGCAGGGGTGCGAGGCGACGCGGTGGCAGCGTCACAGCGTCGACGGGTCGACCTCGAACGTCGACGGCCGGCCACGGCGCGCGCGCGCGATCGCGTCGCGGGCGAGCACGGCGGGCTCGGTCGTCTGCCAGTCGGCTGCGTCGGCGGGGCCGTCGTGCCAGCCGACGCTGCGCACCGGCGTGAGCACCGGCATCGGCGCCGGTTGGAGCCGGTAGACGTGCAGCGGCAGCGCGCCGGCGTCGTCGAGCGGCACGCGCTCGAGCTGCACGCCCTCGCGCGGCGCACTGTGGCGGCGGTACACGTCGAGTACCAGCGGCACGCCCTCGGGCAGCTCGACGTAGCTCATCGCGAGCCGCGAGGTGCCGGTGGCGTCGGCTTCGACGAGTGCGGGCAGGGCGTCGGCCCAGGCGTCGGCGCGCAGCGTCGCCGAGTTCCAGCGCCGCCCGGCGAGCGGGTGCGGCTTCGGCCCCGTCACGAGCCCCGGCAGCAGGCGGCTCATCGGCGTGTGCACGCGGTCGGTCCAGCCGTTGACCTGCCACTGCAGGTCGGAGCCGAAGAGGAACGCCTCGAGGCGCCGCCGTCCCTCGGCGGTCGTCACGAAGCTGCAGCCGATCGCGCGCGCCGTCGGCGGGTGGTCGGGCAGCGGCACGAGGCTGCGCACCTCGCCCCAGAACGCAAGCGCGCCGTCGGGCAGCATCAGGTGGCCCGTGACCGGCTGGCCGGAAGCCACGTCCGTCGGCAGCGCACCGTACAGGCGCAGGCCGGCGTCGGAGAGATCGTCGACGGTGCCGCGGGTGCGGCGCCCGTCGGGCCAGACGATCTCGGCCGCGAGCGGCACCGGGAAGCGGTAGCGCTGGCGCGCGTGGCGCTGGTTCGCGAACGTGAAGCCGAGCACCGCGAGCGCGAGCGTGCCGTTGACGCTGGCCCAGATCGTGTTGGCCACCACCCCTTCGAGCGGCAGCGGGGCCGAGGTGAGGTACAGCACGATGCCGACCGGGATCGCGCCGAAGTTGAGCGCCATCACGGCCACCTGCGGCGCCGACAAGCGCAGCGCACGGGCGCGCGGCGCCCCCTTCGGCGTGACGCGGAACTTCAGCGCCGGCGCGATCCACGCCAGCGTCGCCCACGCGAAGGCGGCGAAGCGCGCCATGTTGTACTGCTCGATGAAGACGCTGCGCCCGTAGCCGCGGCCGACTTCCTCGAAGACCCAGAACGTCAGCAGGTAGTACGGCACGAAGTGCAGCAGGAACTCGGACGTCGTCGTCACGAGCGGCATCGTGCCTGTCGTCAGCACGATCACCGGCGCGACGTAGAAGACTGCCTTCTGCCAGCCGTCGAAGTACGTCAACACCGACGCGAAGTAGTTCAGCCGCTGCGCGAGCGTGAGTCTGCGGTGCGTCAGCAGCCCTTCGCGGCGCCACACGTGCATCGCGCCCTGGCCCCAGCGGATGCGCTGCGCGAGGAACGGCTCGATCGACTCCGGCGCGAGGCCGAAGGCGAGCGGCTGGGCGTGGTAGACCGACTTCCAGCCCTTGGCGTGCAAGCGGATCGACGTGTGCAGGTCCTCGGTGACGGTGCCGGTGGCGAAGCCGCCGATCTCGTCGAGCGCGGTGCGCCGCACGACGGCGCAGCTGCCGCAGAAGAAGGCGGCGTTCCAGGCGTCCTTGCCGCGCTGGATCACGCGGAAGAACAGCGACTGCTCGGTCCACAGCGTCGAGCTGCCGCGGCGGCCGCGGTGCTGGTACGAGTCGAGGTTGTAGAAGTCCTGCGGCGTCTGCACGAAGCCCACGCGCTCGTCGTCGAAGTAGCCGACCGTGCGCGTCAGGAAGTCGCGTCGCGGCGCGTGGTCGGCGTCGAAGACGGCGACGAGCCGGCCCTCGCTGTGCGCGAGCGCGTGGTTCAGGTTGCCCGCCTTCGCGTGCGCGTTGTCGGGTCGCGTGAGGTAGCGGCAGCCGAGTTCGCGTGCGAGCGCGGCCATCTCGGGGCGGCGGCCGTCGTCGAGCAGCCAGGTCGCGTGCTCGCCGTCCATCGCGATCGCGGCGAGCAGCGTCTTGCGCACGAGTTCGGGCGACTCGTTGTACGTCGGCACGAAGACGTCGATCGTCGGCCAGACGCGCGGCGGCGGTGCCTCGCGCACGGTCAGGCGCCAGCACATGAACACATGCAGCGCCGCGGTGACGAGGCCGAACACCTCGGCGCCGTAGACCAGCCACGAGAAGACGGGCGCATCGGGGTTGATCGTGCCCAGGCGCCAGCTCAGGTACCACACGCTCGCGACCGCGAACGCGGCGACGAGCAGGCGCCTCGGGCCTTCGAGCGGTTCGTAGGGGGGTGTGCGCGACACGTGACAGGACGCTTGAAGGTGTTCCCGTCGGTATCGGCCGCTGCCCTCGGCCTGTGAGGCTTTCAGGCCGCCGAGCGTGATGAATTGACGCTGCCGCTGCGGCGGCAGCGCGATCAGAGCCGGTCGCGCATCTCGCC
The DNA here is from genome assembly GCA_025458585.1 of Burkholderiaceae bacterium. Taxonomy (GTDB): domain Bacteria; phylum Pseudomonadota; class Gammaproteobacteria; order Burkholderiales; family Burkholderiaceae_C; genus Calidifontimicrobium. Next base: position 5,122 of record JALOSD010000197.1, read on the forward strand.
GCGCGGCGTGCGCTCGGGCGACAGCGCGCCGGCGGCGAGCGCCTTGGCCTTGGCGTCATCGGTGTACGACAGCGTCGCGTCGCCGACGCGCGGGTGGTCGTAGACGAGCTGCATGCCGTCGGCGAAGGCCCAGAAGAAGCCCCCGCGCGGGCTCGTGCGGCCGTCGAAACCCTGCGCCGGCAGCGGCCGTGCCGACACCGTCAGCGGCGTGCCGTACTTGTCGAGCAGCGCGCGGCGCAGCGCCTCGTTGTCCTGGCCGTAGTTCTTGACCGTGAAGCGCACCGTGACGACCTTGCCCTGGTGCGCGATCACGGTCATGCGCTCGAGCGCCGGCACGCCGGC
>JALOSD010000028.1 GCA_025458585.1 Burkholderiaceae bacterium
GGCGGCTACGCCGTCGCAAGCCGACGCCCGCGCACCGCCGCCGCGAGTTCCCGCAACACCGGCTCCGTCTGCGCCCACCCCAGGCACGCGTCGGTGATCGACACCCCCCAGCGCAGCGGCTGGCCGGGCACCAAGTCCTGGCGGCCTTCGTGCAGGTGGCTCTCGATCATCACGCCGGCGAGGCGGTGCTCGCCGGCGGCGATCTGGCTGGCCACGTCGCGCGCGGCGTCGATCTGGCGGCGGTGGTCCTTGCGGCTGTTGCCGTGGCTGCAGTCGACCATCAACCGTTCGGGCAACCCGGCGTCGCGCAGCAGCGCGCACGCCGCGTCGACGTGCTCGGCGCCGAAGTTGGGCTCGCGCCCGCCACGCAGGATGACGTGGCAGTCGGGGTTGCCACGCGTCTCGAACACGGCGGCCTGGCCCATCTTGGTCATGCCCATGAAGGCGTGCGGCGAGCGCGCGGCGACGATGGCGTCCACCGCCACCTTCACGCTGCCGTCGGTGCCGTTCTTGAAGCCCACCGGGCAGCTGAGCCCGGACGCGAGCTGGCGGTGGCTCTGGCTTTCCGTCGTGCGCGCGCCGATCGCGCCCCAGCTCACCAGGTCGCTGATGAACTGCGGGCTCAGCAGGTCGAGGAACTCGGTGCCCGCGGGCAGGCCGAGCGCGAGCACGTCGAGCAGCAGCCTTCGCGCGCGCTCCAGCCCCTCGTTGATCGCGAAGGTGCCGTCGAGGTGCGGGTCGTTGATGTAGCCCTTCCAGCCCACCGTGGTGCGCGGCTTCTCGAAGTACACGCGCATCACGACCAGCAGGTCAGTCGCCAGCTCGTCGGCCAGCGCCTTCAGCCGTGCGGCGTAGTCGAGCGCCTGGTCGTGGTCGTGGATCGAGCACGGGCCGACCACCACCAGCAGCCGGTCGTCGCGCCCGTCGAGCACGGCGGCCACCTGCGCGCGCGTGGCCTCCACCAGCGTCAGCGCAGCCTCGGGCACGGGCAGTCTCTCCTGCAGCAGCGCGGGCGTGATGAGCGGGCGCACGGCGTCGATGCGCACGTCGTCGATGCGCGTCGTGTCGCGCGTGCTGCCGGGCGCGATGCGCCGGCTGCCCACTTCGCGGTCGTGGCGGGGGTCGTCGAGGGTCGTCATGCGCGCGATGGTACGCGCCGGCCACGGTCGGGGTTCGCAGCCTCAGTCAGTCTTGCGGCGGTACGGCGTCGGCGTAGGATGGTCGCGGTACTGGCGCAGGAGACGCGCGTCTCGCCCCAGGCCCGTCGCGGGCCGCGAGGTGCCGGGCGAGGGCCTCCTGCAGTCATCCGCGGGTCGGCGCCGTTCGTCCGTGCTTCCGGGGCCACCCCTGTGTCGACACAGCACGGGTCGGAGGAGTCAACATGCGCAAGATGGCGTGGCTTGCCGCGGCGGCGGCAGCGGTGGCCCTGGGCTGCACCTCGCCCGGGCCGAGCGACAAGGCCGAGCGGCTGTCGAAGCTGCCGCCGATCCCGAGTCCGCCCGACAACCCCACGACAGACGATAAGGTCGCACTCGGCGCCAAGCTATGGGTCGACCCGCGGCTGTCCGGCAGCGGCCAGATGGCCTGCACTGCCTGCCACGTGCGCGAGAAGGGCTGGACCGACGGCCAGGTGCTCTCGCGGCGTGACAACGGCGACATGAACACGCGCCACACGCCCACCATGTACAACGTCGGCTACTCGCAGTCGTTCTACTGGGACGGGCGTGCGCCGACGCTCGAGGCGCAGGTGCTGGCCGCGTGGCGCGCGCAGATCAGTGCCGACCCGGCCAAGGCCACCGAGCGCATCGCGAACGTGCCGGCGTACGTCGCCGAGTTCCAGAAGGTGTTCGGCACCGCGCCGACGCAGGACGCCATCGTGAAGGCGCTCGCCGCCTACCTGCGCACCAAGGTCAGCGGCCTGTCGCCCTGGGACCGCCACGAGATGGGGCAGCCCAACGCCGTGTCGGCGGACGCGCGCGCGGGCTTCGACCTGTTCATGGGCAAGGCGCGCTGCGCGATGTGCCACACGCCGCCGGTGTACAGCGACTTCAACTTCCACAACATTGGGCTGGAGGCGGGCAAGGCCAAGCCGGACCTGGGCCGCCAGGTGGTCAGCAAGCGGCCGGAGGACACGTCGGCGTTCAAGACACCGACGCTGCGGTCGGTCGCGATCTCCGGTCCGTACTTCCACGACGGCAGCCTTGCGACGCTCGAGGAGGCCGTGCGCTACATGGCCAGTGGCGGCAACGCCGACCCGAACAAGAGCCCGCTTCTGGTCGATACCCGGCTCACCGACGCGGAGGTCCGCCAGCTCGTGGCGTTCCTCAGGTCCCTCACGAGCGACGAGCCATACACGGCGCCCCGGGTGCCGTGACGCGAGGCGCGGCGCGATCGGGGCTCGCCTCGGGGCAGGCGGTGGCCGTCGCGCGGGGTCATCGTCGTGCCTTGCGGCGGTAGGTGACGAACGCGAAGCGCGTGCCGTCGGCAGCGGTGCGCGGCTCGCGCGCCAGTTCGTCGAAGTCGTCGCGGTTCCACGGCGGGAAGTGCGCATCGCCGTCGAAGTCGGCGTCGATCTCGGTCAGCACCAGTTCGTCGGCCCGCGGCAGCGACAGCGCGTACAGCTGCGCGCCGCCGATCACGAACACTTTCGGCGCGTCGGCCAGCAGCGCCAGCGCCTCGGGCAGCGACGCGGCCGCTTCGGCGCCGTCGTCGTGCCACGCAGCGTTGCGCGTCACGACGACGTTGCGCCGCCCCGGCAGTGGGCGAAAGCGCGCGGGCAGCGAGTCCCAGGTGCGGCGGCCCATCACCACCGGGCAACCCATCGTGACCGCGCGGAAGTGCGCCATGTCCTGCGGGTCGCGCCACAGCAGGTCGTTGTCGCGGCCGATGGCGCCGTTGCGCGCGACGGCGGCGATCACGGCGACGGTGGCGGGGCGGCGCGGGGGCGTGAGCATCGGCGTCAGGTCTTTCGCGGCAGCAGCGCGCTCGCGATCGCGAGGCTCACGCAGGCGATCGCGACGAAGTCGGTCCAGCGCGGCACTTCGCCGACGATCAGCGTCGCCGCCAGCGTGCCGACCACCGGCACCGCCATCACCGAGAACGCGCTCGCCGACGGCGGCAGCTGCCGCGCGAGGCCGAACCAGATGATCTGCGCGTAGCCGTAGTTCAGGAACACGCCGTAGGCGAGCGAGGCCCACATCGCGCCGCTGAACCGCCACGCCGGCGCGGGTTCGGCGATCGGCGCGACGACCCAGAAGAACGCGGCGCCCATCAGCATCATCCACACCGTCACCGCCTCGGTCGGCAGCGTGGTCTGCGTGCGGCGCATCAGCAGCGTGCCCACGGCCCAGCTGGCGGCGGCGAGCTGCATCCACAGCACGCCCACGGGCCGCCCGGCGAGCGCCGTCAGCTCGTGCGCCGAGAGCAGGCCGACGGCCGTGATCGCGGCCACGACGGACACGTAGATGCGAGGGTGCAGCTTCTCGTGCGCGAGCAGCGCACCGATGAGCACCGTCCACACCGGCATCGTGAAGCCGAGGATCGCGGCGCGCCCCGACGCGAGCTCCTTCAGCCCGAGGATCGAGAAGAAGTGCCAGCCGACGATGTTCGGCAGCGCGAGCCAGGCCACGCGGCCCACCTCGCGCCACGGCAGCCGCATGTCGACGCCGCGCCAGGTGTAGAACGCGAGCAGGCACAGCGCGCCGCCGCTCATCGTGACGGCGCGGAAGTACAGCGGCGTCAGCTCGCGCAGGCTGAACTTCATCATCGGCCAGTTGACGCCCCACATCAGCGTCAGCAGCACCAGGGCGCCGAGCTGGCGCGAGGTCAGCACGGCGGGGTCAGACCGCGACGGGGGCTTTGATCGCCGGGTGGTGCTGGTACTCGAGCACCTGGAAGTCCTCGTACGCGTAGTCGAAGATCGAGGGTGGCCGGCGCTTGAGCTTCAGCACGGGGTACGGGTAGGGCGTGCGCGCGAGTTGCGTCTCGACCTGCTCGAAGTGGTTGCTGTAGATGTGGCAGTCGCCGCCGGTCCAGACGAAGTCGCCCACGTCCAGGTCGCACTGCTGCGCGAGCATGTGCGTGAGCAGCGCGTAGCTCGCGATGTTGAACGGCACACCAAGGAAGATGTCGGCGCTGCGCTGGTAGAGCTGACAGCTGAGTTTCCCCCGTGCCGACGGCGAGTCCGGGGGCGCGACGTAGAACTGGAAGAACGCGTGGCAGGGCAGCAGCGCCATCTTCGGCAGCTCGGCCACGTTCCACGCGCTGACGACGATGCGGCGGCTGTCGGGGTTGGTCCTGAGCTGCTTGACGACTTCGGCGATCTGGTCGACGTGGCCGCCGTCGGGCGTCGGCCAGCTGCGCCACTGTACGCCGTACACGGGGCCGAGCTCCCCATCCTCGCGCGCCCATTCGTCCCAGATCGTCACGCCGTGCTGTTGCAGCCAGCGCGCGTTGGAGTCGCCGCGCAGGAACCACAGCAGTTCGTAGACGATGCTCTTCAGGTGCACCTTTTTCGTCGTCACGAGCGGGAAGCCCTCGGCGAGGTCGAAGCGCATCTGGTGGCCGAACACGCTCCTCGTGCCGGTGCCGGTGCGGTCGGCCTTGGCCACGCCCGTCGCGTAGACGTGGCGCATGAAGTCCTCGTACTGCGAGCGGACAGGGCGCGGCGCAGAGGTCAACGCTCGACTCCAGTCGTGCAACCGCGGCAGCTCAGGCCTGCGGCTCGCGCAGGAAGATCTCGACGCGGCGGTTCTTCGCCCGGCCCTCGGCGGTGTCGTTGCTCGCCACCGGCTCGCGCGAGCCGCGGCCGGCCACCTCGATGCGGCCTGCGCCGACGCCGCGGTCGGACAGGTAGTTGCGCACGCTCTCGGCGCGGCGCAGCGACAGCGGGTCGTTGACGGCGTCGCTGCCGGTGCTGTCGGTGTGGCCGACGATGCGCACGATCATCTGCGGCTGGGCACCGAGGCCGTTCGCGAAGGCGTCGAGGATCGGCCGCAGGCGCGGCTCGATCGCGGCGCTGCCGGTGGCGAACGAGATGTCGCTCGGCACCTCGAGCTTGAGCTGGTTGTCGGCCGTGCGCGTGACTTCGACGCCGGTGCCTGCCGTGGCCTGCTGCATCTCGCGCTGCTTCGCCTCCATGTTCCTCGACCAGACGTTGCCGGCCACCGCGCCGGCCACCGCACCGATCGCCGCGCCGGTGCCGGTGTGGCCCGTGGCCGCGCCGATGGCCGCGCCGGCGACGGTGCCGATCGCGGCGCCGGTGGCCGTGGTGCGTTGCTGCTCGGTCATCGACTCGCAGCCGACGAGCGAGGCGGCGACGGCGAGTGCGGTGAAGGTGCGAATCGAAATCGTTCGGGTGGGCTTCATGGAGCTTGGCGTTGCGGGCGAGGCGCGACGGCGGTAGGTCGGGGAGAGCGGAACTGTAGCGGAGCCGCCGCACGCACTGCGCCCGTGTCGCCATACCGGCCTCGACGCGCGGCGGCGTGTCAACGGGCACGTCATGCGCGGCGTTGACCCCAGCGGCACCCGGCGTGGCAGGGACCGGTGGCCGATCCGATCGTCACCTCCAGGAGTACAGGCATGTCGTCACGTCGTGAATTCATCCAGCTCGTCCCGATCGCCGCTTGCGGCCTGATCGCCGGCAAGAGCGCCTTCGCCCAGGCCAAGATGGTCGACGAGAAGGGCCCGCAGGCGGTTGCCGTCGGCTACGTCGCCGACGCGGCGAAGGTGGACAAGGCGAAGTATCCGAAGTTCGCTGCCGGCCAGGCCTGTGCGAACTGCCAGCTGTTCCAGGGCAAGGCCGGCGACGCCGCAGGCGGCTGCGGCATCTTCCCCGGCCAGCAGGTGACCGCGAAGGGCTGGTGCAGCGCCTACGTCAAGAAGGCCTGAGCACTGCGCCGCGTCGCGGCATCAGCACGGTGTAGTCGAAGTCGAGGACGACGGCCGGGTCGTAGGCGCCGGCCGCGTCCTGGTACGGAAAGTCGGCGCACGGCCGGTCTTTCGCCGCAACGGTGCGCAGGCGCAGCGCGCCGACGTCGTCGCGGCCGGGCAGGGCCTGGCGTTCGAGCACCTCGGTCCACGCGTAGATGGTGTCGCCCGCGAACGTGGGGTTGACGTGGCGCCCGCCGTGGATCGCGGCGATGGTCTGCGCGTTGGCCAGGCCGTTGAACGACAGCGCGCGCGCCAGGCTGATGACGTGGCCGCCGTAGACGATGCGGCGTCCGAAGCGGCCGTCCTTCTCGACGTGCAGGTTGAAGTGCACGCGCGCCGTGTTCTGGAACAGGCGCGCGGCCATCATGTGGTCGGACTCCTCGATCGTCATGCCGTCGACGTGGTCGATGCGTTCGCCGGGTTCGTAGTCGTCCCACAGGTGCGGGCTGCCGGCGCGCACGGTGTCGTAGCGCGCGGGGTCGACGCGGTACGGCACGAGGAGGTCGGCCGCGGCGACCGACGACGGCAGTTCGGGCACGACGGTCTCGGGCGGCGGTGAGGCGGCGTCGCGCTTGCGCACCATGACCCACCGGAAATAGTCGACGACCATCTCGCCGTGCTGGTTGACGCCGGTCGAGCGCACGTAGACGACGCCCGTCTTGCCGTCCTTGTTGGGCTTGAGGCCGATCACGGTCGAGTCGGTGGTCACCGTGTCGCCGGGGTAGAGCGGCACGCCGAAACGCCCGCCGGCGTAGCCGAGGTTGGCGATGGCGTTGAGCGAGATGTCGGACACCGTCTTGCCGAACACCATGTGGAACGCGAGCAGGCTGTCGACCGGCGCGCGCGGCAGGCCCATCGCCTGCGCGAACGGCGTCGACGAGTTCAGCGCGAAGCGCGGCCCGAACAGTGCCGTGTACAGTGCCACCTCGCCGTCGGTGACGGTGCGCGGCGTCGCGTGCGGCAGGTGCTGGCCGACGCGGAAGTCCTCGAAGAAGTTGCCGGCCTGGGTCTTGGTGCTCATCGCGGCGGCTCCGTCAGAGCCCGTAGGCGGTGGCGAGCTCGGGGTCCTTGCGGGCCACGAGCTTGGCCAGGTCGACGATCACCTTGGCCTGCTTCCACGTCGCGTCGTCCTGCATCTTGCCGTCGATCATTGCCACGCCGGTGCCGTCGGGCATCGACTCGAGGATGCGCTTGGCGAACAGCACCTCCTTGACGTCGGGGCTGAAGACGCGGCGCGCGATCGGGATCTGGTTCGGCGCCAGCGACCAGGCGCCGGTGCAGCCCATGATGAAGGCGTTGCGGAATTGCGCCTCGCAGCCGGCTTCGTCCTTCAGGTCGCCGAACGGGCCGTAGAACGCGCGCAGCCCGTGCGACATGCAGGCGTCGACCATCTTGGCCAGCGTGTAGTGCCACAGGTCCTGCTGCACGAAGGCGCGCTCGCCGCCGCCTTCGGGCGGGTCGGCGAGCACGCCGTAGAACGGGTGGCCGCCGCCGACGCGCGTCGTCTTCATGCCGCGCGAGGCGGCCAGGTCGGCCGGCCCCAGGCTCATGCCGTGCATGCGCGGGCTGGCGCCGGCGATCGCCTCGACGTTCATCACGCCCTGCGCGGTCTCGAGCAGCGCGTGGATCAGGATCGGCTTCGTGACGCCGTACTTGGCCTCGAGCAGCGCGAGGTACTGGTCGACGAAGTGGATGTCCCACGGCCCCTCGACCTTCGGGATCATCACCACGTCGAGCCGGTTGCCGGCGTGGCGCACGATCTGCTCGAGGTCGTCGAGGATCCACGGGCTGTTCAGGCAGTTCACGCGCACCCAGATCGCGGTGCCCAGCGCCGCAGCGTCGAACGCGTTGACGCCCTCGATGAAGCCCTGGCGCGCAGCTTCCTTGCTCTCGATCGGGATCGCGTCCTCGAGGTTGCCGCACAGCACGTCGACCTGCTTCGCGGTCTCGGGCAGGCGGGCGCGGATCTTCTCCAGGTGCGGTGGGAAGAAATGCACGACGCGCTCGGGGCGCAGCGGCAGTTCGCGCAGCGGCGCCGGCGCGCCGATGGCCAGCGGCTTGTAGAAGTGGATCGGCAGCTTCATCGGGAGGGTCTCCGCAGTGCTTCTGGGTGTGGGGGGTTGTTCAGTCGGTCGGCCCGGCGACGACGCCGGCGTCGTGCAGGCGGCCGACCTCGTCGGGCGGCAGCTTCAGCACGTCGAGCAGGATCTCGTCGGTGTGCTCGCCGAGCACCGGTGCGCGCAGCGGCGGCACACGATCGGCGCTGCCGAAGTGCAGTGGCGTGCCCGGCACGAGGTAGCTGCCGATGCCCGGCTGGTCGAGCGTCGCGAACATCGGGTTGGCGGGCGAGAAGTCGGCGTCCTCGGCCAGTGCCTGGCGCACCGTCCGGTACGGGCCCCAGGTGACGCGGTGCGCGTCGAAGGCGGCCTCGACCTCGGCCAGCGTGCGCTGCGCGAACCACGGCTCGAGCAGCGCGGCGATGTCCGCGCGCGCGCGGAAGCGGTTGCCTTCGTCGGCCAGGTCCAGGCCCAGGCGCTGGCCGAGCCGTGCGAACGCCTCGCCCAGCCCGGTGGCCTTGGCCAGCGTCTCCCACTGCAGGTCGGTGAGGCCCACCACCATCGCGCGCTCGCCGTCCCGGGTCGCGAAGTCGCGGCCGAACGCGCCGTAGAGGTAGTTGCCGTAGCGCGGCCGGTCGACGCCGGTGACCTGCACCTCGGCGACCATGCCGAGGTTCGCCACCATCGCCAGCGCCACGTCCTTCAGCGCCAGCGACACGAGCTGGCCTTCGCCGGTGCGGTCGCGGTGGCGCAGCGCGGCGAGCATCGCCACCGCGAGCAGGTGGCCGGCCGTCACGTCCCACGCCGGGAACACGTGGTTGACGGGTTCGGCCGCGTCGACCGGGCCCGTGAGGTGCGGGAAGCCGATCTGCGGGTTGACGGTGTAGTCCACCTCCGAGCCGCCGTCGCGCCGGCCGGTGAGGTTGAGCATGATCAGGTCGGCGCGCTTCGCGGCGAGCTTGTCGTAGGCGAGCCAGCCGCGCGCCGGGAAGTTGGTGCTGAACAGGCCCGCGTCGGGCCCGGGCTGGCAGATCAGTGCGGTGAGCAGTTCCTGCCCGCGCGGCGAGCGGATGTCGACCGCGATCGAACGCTTGCCCTTGTTGAGCCCGGCCCAGAACAGGCTGGCCTTGCCGTCGGCCGCGAGCGGCCAGCGCTTGTGGTCGAGGCCGCCGCCGATCGGGTCGAAGCGGATCACGTCGGCGCCGAGCTGCGCCAGCGTCATGCCGCCCAGCGGCGCGGCCACGAAGGCCGAGCCCTCGACGACACGCAGGCCCTGCAGGATGCCGGCCATCAGATCACCTTCCTCGCGCGCAGGTCGGCGAGCTTGCCGGCGTCGAAGCCGAGCACCTCGGCCAGCACCTCGTCGGTGTGCTCGCCCAGGCGCGGGCCCAGGCTGCGGATCGTGCCCGGCGTCTCCGACATCTTGGGCACCGGCGCCGGCATCATCAGCACCTCGCCGAGGTCGGGCTCGTCGACGGCGACGATGTTCTGCCGCACGTGGAACTGGCGGTCGCCGAAGATGTCGGCGATGTTGTTCAGCGGCCCGGCGGGGGTGGCCGTGGCGTTGCAGCGCTGAAGCACCTCCTCGCGCGTGAGCGAGTTGCACCAGTCGCGCACGATCTCGTTGACCTCGACCTTGTGCGCCAGCCGCGTCGCCTGCGTGCCGTAGTTCTCGGGCAGCGCCAGCTCGGGGCGCTTCATCGCCTCGGCCAGCCGATCGAACAGCAGGTCGGTCGCGCACGAGATCGCGACCCACTTGCCGTCCTTGGTCGAGAAGTGGCCGTGCGGCACCGCGTAGTCATTGTGCTGCGAGCCCTGGCGCTCGCGCACGACGCCGTACATGCCGTACGCCGACGCGAGTTCGTCGGTGCAGCGGAACACGCTCTCGTACAGCGCCGCGTCGACGTACTGGCCTTCGCCCGTCAGGTCGCGGTGGCGCAGCGCGATCAGCACGCCGATGCAGCCGTACAGGCCCGTCATGTAGTCGGCCAGCGTCGTCGAGCCGGGCGTCATCGGGGTGCCGCGCGGCATGCCGGTAAGGTAGGCCAGGCCGCCGACCGCGTGGGCGACGCGCGCGAAGCCGGGGCGGTCGCTGTACGGGCCGGTCTGGCCGTAGCCGGTCACCCGCAGCATCACGAGGCGCGGGTTGATCTCGTGCAGCACGTCCCAGCCCAGGCCCCACTTCTCGAGCGTGCCGGTGCGGAAGTTCTCGCACAGCACGTCGGTCTGGCGGATCAGGTCCTTGAAGATCTGCGCGCCGTCCTTGCTGCGCAGGTCCAGCGTCACCGAGCGCTTGTTGCGCCCTTCGCTGAGCCAGGTCAGCGTGTCGCCGCAGGGGGTGGGCGTGCCGAAGCGGCGCAGCGCGTCGCCGCCGTCGGGGTGCTCGACCTTGAGCACGTCGGCTCCGGCCTCGCCGAGCAGCGTCGCGCAGAACGGCGCCGCGATCACGGTGGCCGCGTCGATCACGCGGATGCCGGCGAGCGGCCCCTTGCGGGTGTCGAACGGCGGGGCGGTGGGGTGGGTCTCGCTCATGGTCGTGCTCCCGCGTTCACACTACATTGCGCTCGCGCAGCATCGCGATCTCTTCGGCGGCCAGGCCGAGCAGGGTGCGCAGCACCTCGTCGTTGGCGTTGCCCAGGCGCGGGCCGAGGTTGGTGATGCGCCCGGGCGTGGCCGACAATGTCGGCACGACGCCGGGCACCACGACCTCGCCGATGTTCTCCTCGCGCCAGCGCACCAGGTTGCCGCGCGCGGCGAAGTGCGGGTCGTTGAAGATGTCGGCGATGCTGTTGACCTCGCCGACCGGCACTTCCTCGTAAAGGCAGCGGTTGAGCACCTCGTGCCGCGGCAGCGAGCCGACCCAGTCGATCACGTGCTGGTTGACGATCTCGCGCGCGGCCAGCCGCTTGCGCTGGTCGCCGTACATCTCCTTGCTCGACAGCTCGGGGCGGCCCATCGCCACCGACAGGCGCTCGAACATCTTGTCGGTGGTGCAGGCGATCGCGATCCAGCGGTTGTCCTGCGTGCGGAAGTGGCCGTGCGGCACGGCGACGAAGCTGCCCGCGCCCTCGCGCTCGCGGATCCTGCCGAACATCGCGTAGGCCGGCGCGATCTCTTCCAGCACGCGGAACACCGCCTCGTAGATGCCGACGTCGACGAGCTGGCCCTTGCCGGATTGCTCCTTGTGGCGCAGCGCGACCATCACGCCGATCGTGCCGAACAGGCTCGCGATGTAGTCGCCGAGCGGCACCGTGCCCGGGAGCACCGGCGTCTCGCCCGGGAAGCCGGCGAGGTAGTTCAGCCCGCCGAAGGCCTGCGCGATGTGGGCGAACCCCGAGCGACGGCGGTACGGCCCGGTCTGGCCGTAGCCCGAGACGCGCAGCATCACGATGCCCGGGTTGGCCTCGTGCACCTGCGGCCAGCCCAGGCCCCACGACTCCATCGTGCCGGGGCGGAAGTTCTCGACCAGCACGTCGGACTTGGCGATCAGCCGCTTGAAAAGCTCGACGCCTTCGGGCTTGAGCAGGTCGATCGTCACCGACTTGCGGTTGCGTGCCTCGCTGAGCCACGCCAGCGTCGCGTTGTTGCGCTTGGTCGCGGTGCCGAAGCGGCGCATCGGGTCGCCGCCGTCGGGGTGCTCGACCTTGATGACCTCGGCGCCGAACTCGCCGAGGATCGACGCCGCGTACGGGCCGGCGAGGAAGTTGCCGACGTCGATGACGCGCAGGCCGGCCAGCGGCAGCGGCGGCGTCTTCGGGGCGTCCTTCGCGGCGCCGGCTGGCGCGTCGGGGGGGACGGTGGTCTCCATGCGGTCTCCTCCGGGCACCTTCGGGGCACCCTCAACGACTTCTTCGTCTCGCGGCGGGCAGCGCGCATCGCAACGCCCGACAGTGGCCCCCGCGTGATCGCGCGGGCCCTTCGTTCACGCACAATCGCCGGGCTTCACCTCCGCGCTACGAAGGACAGGGCCATGGGCACAGACGCGCAACCGGGCACCAGCGCCGCCGAATTCGGCGCCTGGATCGGCCGCACCGAGACCACCGACGACCCGCTGGCCGTCACGCAGGCACGCGCCGCGGCGGCGATGTTCGACGACCCGGCCGCCGCGCTCGACGACGGCTCGCCGCTGCCGCCGCTGTGGCACTGGTTCTACTTCCTGCCGCGCGCCGCGCAGTCGCAGCTCGACGACGACGGGCACCCCCGGCGCGGCGGCTTCCTGCCGCCGATCCCGTACCCGCGCCGCATGTTCGCCGGCTCGACGCTGCGCTTCCATCGCCCGCTCGCGCTCGGCCGCCCGGCGCAGCGCCATGCCCGCATCGCCGACGTCGCGATGAAGAGCGGGCGCAGCGGGTCGCTGGCCTTCGTCACCGTGGCACTGCGCTTCGAGCAGGACGGCGCCCTGTGCATCGAGGAAGAGCAGCAGATCGTCTACCGCGAGCCCGGAAGCGCGGTGCCGGCGCCCGCGGTGGGCGCGTGGGCCGACCTGCCCGCCGGCGCATGGTCGCGCGTCCTCACGCCCGACCCGCGGCTGCTGTTCCGCTTCTCGGCGCTCACGTTCAACGCCCACCGCATCCACTACGACCGGGACTACGCGCGCGACGTCGAGGGCTACCCCGGCCTCGTCGTGCACGGGCCGCTGACGGCGATGCTGCTCGCCGACCTGGCGCAGCGCGGCAGCGGCCGGCCGCTGGCGGCGTTCTCGTTCCGCGGCCAGGCGCCGCTGTTCGACCTGGCGCCGTTGCGCCTGGTCGGCACGCGCGACGGCGACGGCGTGCGCCTCGAAGCGCAGCGCTGCGACGGCCAGGTCGCGCTCGCGGCCACCGCCACGCTCGGCTGAGCGCGGCGCCGGCCGCCCGCGCAGCACGCCGGGGCGGCCGGGCCTCGAGGGGCAGGGGCGGTCCAAGGGGCGGTCCAAGGGGCGGTCCAAGGGGCGGTCCAAGGGGCGGTCCAAGGGGCGGTCCAAGGGGCGGTCCAAGGGGCGGCCTGGCGGTCAGACCGTCAGCGACATGCCGCGGTATATGCGCGCGCGGTAGCGTGAATCCTCGGCGTCGGGCAGCGGGGCGCCGGCCAGCAGCACGGCGCGCGCGAAGCGCTTGACCTCCTCGTCGTGCTCCTCCTCGTTGCGCGGCTCCTCGCTGCGCACGCGGCGGGTCAGGTTGATCTGGTTGACCGGCACGTCGTGCGCGAGACGCTCGTTCTCGACCGCCAGCGTCGCGGTGAACGCGTGCAGCGTCGTCTTGACGAAGTTGGCGAGCGCGAAGCCCACGCCCTTGGCGTCGCGACCGTACGGCACGTCGGGCGTCACGAGCACGATCTGCGCGCCGTCGATCAGCGAGGCCTTGCGCGAGACGCGGAAGTGCTGCGTCAGGTGGGCCTCGACGAGGTCGCGGAACCCGGCGGGCGGGAGCATGACTTCGTCGTCGCGGCCGAACAGCACCTCGGGCAGTGGCGCGAACGGCGTGCTGACGACGGTGGTCGGGTGGCCGAAGCGCACGAGCGCGTCGTCCATCGCCGACTCGACGCTCATGCCCTTCTGGTCGAGCGGGATCATCTCGAGCGCGTCGGCGCGCACGTCGCGCAGCGCGCGCTGCAGCGCGCTGGCGCCGGCCTCCGTCGCGGTGATCAGCACCACCTTGCCGACCTGGCACTGGTGCACCAGCTGGCGCGCCGCCTCGGCGAGGTAGTCGACGAGGTGCTCGCCGAGCAGCCACACGGTGCGCCCGCGCATCTGGTCGAGGCGCTCGCGCTTGGGGCTGCCGAACATCTCGCGTTCGGTGATCGAGCGCTCGACGCTCAGGCCGCCCTCGGTGGGCATCTTGCGCAGGTGCAGCAGCGACAGCACGCCGTTGCGCACCTTGGCCGCCTCGCGCGCGATCTGCTGCGGCGGCAGCCACGGCTTGTCGTCGGGCGGCAGCTTGGCCAGCCAGCCGCCGGCGGCGCGGTCGCGCCACTCGTCGCTGTCGAGCAGGTGGCCGCCAGTGCGCAGCCGCGTCACCAGCCGCTCGGCGACCTTCTCCGACAGCAGGAACTGGCCCCAGGTGCACTCGTCGTCGCCTTCGCGGCTGCAGGCCACGGCCAGCTGGCGCAGCTCGTGCGGCGCCTCGCTGTCGATGGCCAGCGCCGACACGTCGTTGGCCGCCAGCCGCGCGAGCACGGTCTCGATGCGCGTGCCGCGGCGCAGGCTCTTGACCACCGCCATGTGCACGGCATTGAGCCGCTTGTTTTCGAGGATCAGCCGCCCGCGCCGCTCGAACAGGCCCGGGCGCCCGCCCGTGCCCTTGAGGCGATCGCCCTCGACCGGCCCGGGGGCGAGCGCGTTGATCTGGATCTCGGGGCCGAGGAAGCGCGCGGTGGCCTCGACGAGCGCGCGCTGGCCGGCCTTCGAGACGGCGTAGTCGGCGCGGTTCGGGTACGCCACGGCGAGGTGCTTCTCGCCGCCGAAGTAGCTCGACACGTTGAGGATGTAGCCGCCGCCCTGCTGGCGCATCGTCGGCACGACGGCGTGCATCAGCGCGTAGTTGCTCACCAGGTTCGCGTCGAGCGTGTAGCGCCACGCGTCGACGTTCATGTCGACGACCATCTCCTCGGCGCCGGCGACGCCGGCGTTGTTGATCAGGTAGTCGATGCGCCCGAAGGCCTTGACCGTCTCCTGCACCGCGTGCTCGAGCGACGCGAGGTTGCCCACGTCGATGCCGGCGAGCGTGCGCACGCGCCGCCCGGCGCCGCTGTAGCCGATGTCCTCGAGCTCGCCGACGATGCGGTCGCGCGCGTGGTCGAGCTCGCTGGCGCGGCGCGCAACCATCATCACGCGGGCGCCGCCGATCGCGAGCAGCCGCGCGACCTGGCCGCCGATGCCGGCCGAGCCGCCGGTGATCAGCACTGCCTTGCCGGTGTGCAGGCCGGTCAGGTTCTCGGTGAAGCCCAGCGTCGAGCGGCGCGCGCCGGTGGCGTCGACGATCGACTCCGGAACGTGCAGGTCGATCTGCTCGACGCGGCGCTCCTTGAACAGCAGCCGCGCGGCGTGGCCGGCGGTGAACGGCACGTTCTCGGCCTCGCGGTTGCCGTAGCGCACGATCTGGTTGCTCCACTCGAGCCGTGCCGCGCGGCCGTTGCGCACGTCGACCTCGCTCTCGCCGCGCCAGATGCGCACCAGCTCCTCGACCGCGGCGCGCAGGCCGTTGGCCCAGGTGTTGCCGGCGCCGTCGTCGCCGTTGGTGACGAACACCAGGCGCGGGTCCTGCGGCAGGTCGTCGCGCTCGCGCCAGTGGCGCGACACCGTGCGCGCCAGCGCGAGCGCGCCGCCGACCTCGTCGTCGATGAACGCATCGACGTCGTCGTCGCCGGCGTCGACCATCGAGCCGGTGAAGCGCCCGGCGCCGTACGCGGGCAGCGCGACGACGCCGGCGATCGGCTGGCCTTCGGCCGCGAACTCGTCGAGCACGGCGGTCATCGACTCGGGCTCGGTGCGGTCGAAGCGGCGCACGTCGATCTGGCGATCGTGCCGGTGGCTGCCGAGGCTGCGCGTGGCGTGGGCTACGTCGTCGGCGCGCGCGAGGCCGAGCACGACGTGCGCGCCGGCCTCGGCCTGCATGCGCGCGATCGTGATCGCCTCGTCGAGCTGGTCGCCGGCGGCCACGAGCACCGTCAGGCCCGACGCGTCGACGGTGCGCAGCGTCGGGCGCGACATCAGGTGCGAACGGCTCTCCTTGGCGACCTGCATGCCGTGGCTGATGTCGAGCTCCTGGCCGTTGAGCGCGCCCGAGTCGTCGCTGCCGAGGAACACGCACGCCGCAGCGACGTCGGCCGGCACCGGGAACGTCTTCGTCGGCGCTTCGCCGTCGAGCGCGCGGGCGAGCGTCATGCGGTCGAAGAAGCCCTGGGCCGTCGTGCCCGGCTCCTGGCCCTTGAGCTTGTCCATCGCGGCGAACACGTTGCGGATGCGCTCGCTGCGGATCGGCCCGGGAAACACGGTGTTGACGCGCACGCCGCGCGCGCCGAGCTCGAGCGAGAGCTCGCGCGACACCGCGTTGAGCGCCGCCTTGGGCACGACGTAGGCGGCGCGGCCGTAGTAGTCGGTGCGCGAGAACACGGTCGAGATGTTGATCACCGACGCGCCCGGCGCGAGCGACGGCGCCGCCGCGCGCACGACGTTCCACGCCACGCACAGGATGTTGCGCACCGCGTCGCCGAGCGTCTCGGTGTCGCCGAAGCCCTCGGCGCGCAGGGCGTCGAGCTCGTCGCGCGTCAGCGGCACCTTGGCCAGAGGCTGGCGCGGGCCGGCCGAGCCGGCGTTGTTGACGAGCACGTCGATGCGGCCGTGGCGCGCGACCGCCGCGGCGATGCCGGCGCGCACCTGATCGGGGTCGGCGGCGTCCATCACGACGCCGCTGGCGCGCTCGGCCGGCACGCCGGTGTCGGCGACGGCGGCGGCGATCGCGGCGTCGAGCCGGGTCTGGTCGCGGCCCGTGAAGACGACGGTGGCGCCTTCGCGCAGGTAGGCGCGCACGATCTCGCTGCCGAGGTTGCCGGCCGCGCCGGTGACGAGGGCGACCTTGCCGGCGAGGCGACCGGCGCTGGCGACGGGGGAGGGGATGGCGACGGCGTTCATCGTGGGCTCCGTGGGGCGGGGGGCGGGGCGGCTAGAGGGAGGGCGGGGCGGCGAATCAGAGCGCGGCGCGTTCGCCAGCGGCCCAGCGCTCGAACAGCGCGTCGCGGCCGCGCAGGCCGGTGGCGGGCAGGGCGTGGTTGACCAGGTAGGTCGCGCCGGCGTGGCGGTTGTCCCACATCGACTGGTGCGCCTCGGGCAGCTGCGACCACGGCACGACGGTGGGCTCGGTGACCTCGAGCAGGCCGGCGGCGATGCGGTCGTTCATGCGCGTGACCTCGTACGCGTTGCACAGGTGCGTGCCGAGGATCGACGCCGTGGGCATCAGGATGCGGCGCTGGCGCGTCCACACCTGCGGCGCGTAGAACGTGTAGCGCTTGTGCGCCATGTCCTCGCAGTAGACGACGCGGCCGGTGAACGGCTTGACGAGCGAGGTCGACACGCCGAGCGCATCGTGGCCGGCGCGCTCGATCACGAGGTCGGGCGCTCCGCGCGGGTTGTCGGGGCTGCGCAGTGCGGCGCCGACCGCGTTGCCGAAGGGCTTGAGCGTCTTCTCCTGGAAGTCGCGCACCGCCTGCTTGAAGGCCTCGATGTCGGTCTTGGCGTCGGGCAGGCGCGGCATCGTGGTCGGCCAGTCGAAGGCGTGGCCGACGCGGCGGCGGATCTCCTCGAGCGAGACGACGCCGGCGAGCGCGTCCTCGAAGCCGAGCGACTGCACGAACTCGCGCTGCGCGTCGGTGGCGGTGGCCACCACGGTGCGCGCGCCCACCGCACGCAGGGCCTCGATCATCTCCAGGCCTGTCGCGTCGAGCAGCGCATCGCCGGCAACGCCGTAGTACAGCAGCACCGACTCGCCACCTTGCGCGTTGGCGCGCGCGAGCATCGTCTCGGCGCTGCACGAACCCGGCTTGCCGACGAAGCTGAAGTGGTAGCCCGACGAGGCGCCGTAGAAGGCCAGCGCGCCGCCCTCCTCGAGCAGCTGGAAGCTGCGCGGGAACGCCGTCTCGCCGGCGTGCGAGACGACGCAGTCGGCTAGCCTGCCGCCGTTCATCGCGCGGTAGGCGTCGAGCAGCGGCTGGCCGGCGGCCTCCCAGGCCCTGGCGGCCTCGGGGTCCTCGGGCACGGGCGTGAACAAGGCCTCGAACCCGGGCGCCTTGCGGTCAAGCGCGCCGACCGCGCCTTCGCGCTTGACGGCCTCGACGCGTGCCGGGCTCGACACCAGGCCGGTGGCGGCCAGGCCGGCGCGGATCGCGGTCTTCAGCGCGTCCAGGCCGGTGCCGGTGGAGGCGCCCTCGACGAACACCGTCTGCCCGGGGCGCACCTTCAGCGTCGTGAACAGGGCCCGGTTGACGGTGCCGAGGTTGAGCGTGTAGGCGCCGGCCTGCTCGAGCGTCAGATCGCCGGGCACCGGGTGCAGCTGGGGCGACTGCACGAGCAGGAACTGCGCGTGGCTGCCGGTCTCGCTCTCGTAGCCCTGGATGCGAAAGCCCGCGAACATCGGGTCGCGCCCGGCCTGGGGCGACAGCAGGTCGGTCTGCCCCGAGTAGATCGACACCAGGTCGCCGACGCGCAGCCGGCCCTCCTTGCGCGCCTCGCTGCCGAGCGACGCGACCAGTGCGATGCCGCCCGAGCCCGTGATCTGGATGTCCTCCTCGTGGCCGTCGAAGGCCGACACCGGGATGCCGGTCAGCGCCCAGATGTCGTTGAAGTTGACCTCGGACGCGAGCACGTAGACAACGGCCTCGTTCGGCCCCGGCGTGGGCACCGGGAAAATCAGCTCGATCTCGCTGTCCCTCGGCGGGCCGAAGCGCGGCGCGCCCGTCTCGGGGTCGCGCTCGACGCCGAAGCCGATCTGCCAGCTCGGCATCTTCGTGACGCCGGGGAAGAACGGCGCGCCCAGCGGCAGCAGCTCGCCTTGCGCCTGCAGCGCGGCGGCCAGCCCGGGCTGGCGCGACAGCCGCTTGACGCCGCCGCGGCGGATCGGCAGCGGCGGGCTGCGCTTGTCCATGAACTCGGCGATGCCGGTCTTGCCGCCATCGGGATCGACGATGGCCTGCGCGAACAGCTCGGCCTCGCGCGTGAGGCCGGCGGCGATGCCCTCGCGCAGGCCGGTGGCGACGGCGTCGAGCGCGCGGTCACGCGCGCCGCCGCGGCCGGCCCAGGCGAGCTGGGCGTGGATCATCGAAGCCGTGGCCGAGCACCGAGTCCTCGCCGAGGGCGACGAACTCGCGCAGCCGATCGTGGGCCAGCGACAGCGCGTCCTGCGCGCCATCGACGACCTCGTCGGCGATGCCCATCGCCTTGGCGGCCTCGGCGTCGATCGAGCGGCCGCCGAGGATCAGCTCGAGCGCGTCGGTCAGCCCGTCGAGACCGCGGCGCGAGGCGAGCAGGCGCGGCAGGCGCTGCCTGCGTGCCGCCGTAGCCGGGCAGCAGGCGCAGGCGGATCTCGGGCTGGCCGAAGCGCGCCACCGGCTCGGCGATGCGCCAGTGGCAGGCAAGCGCGAACTCCATGCCGCCGCCGAGCGCGACGCCGTTGATCGCGGCGATGCACGGCTTGCCCATCGCCTCGATGCGGCTGAACGCGAGCTGCGCGTTGTTCGGCAGCACGCGCGCCTGCTCGAGGTTCTGCACCTCCTCGAGCAGCTGGCGGATGTCGGCCCCGGCGACGAAGCTCGAGCCCTCACCGGTGAAGACGACGCCGGCCACGTCGTCGCGGCGGGCGAGGTGGTCGACGACGATGTTCAGCTCGTCGAGCGCGCGCTCGTTGAGCGCGTTGACCGGCGGGTTGGTGACGAACACGGTGGCCACGCGCTTGCCGGGCGCGACCGCGTTGTACTGGATGCGAAAGTAGCGGTGGCGCTCGAACAGCTGCTGCTCGTCGGAAAGCTGCTGCGCGCGTTTCCACGCCGAGATCGCGCGCGACAGTTCGTCGATCGACTCGGGGTTCTTCAGCGTCGTCGCGTCGCCGACGTCGAGGTCCTCGACGAGGGCGCGCACCATGCGGCGCATGTACTTGCCGCTGCGCGTCTCGGGGAACTGGGTCACCTCGATGAAGTCGCCCGGCACGGCCACCGCGCCTTTTTCCTGCCGCACCAGGTCGGACAGCCGGCGGCGGTCGTCCTGCGTGATGCGCCGCCCTGGCGCCGGCTTGACGAAGGCCAGCGGCGTCAGCCCCTTCTCGCGGTGTGGCGCGCCGACGACGATGACGTTGCCCACCGGCGAGTCGGGGTCGAGCTGCTTGTCGCGCAGGATCGCGCCCTCGATCTCCTCGGTGCCGATGCGGTGGCCGCTGACGTTGATGACGTCGTCGCTGCGCCCGTGCAGCGAGAAGCCGCCGTCGTCGTAGCGCACCGCGAAGTCGCCCTGCGTGTAGGCCCACGCGCCCTTCCAGCGCGCCCAGTAGGTTTTGGTCCAGCGCTCGCCGTCGCCGTGCCAGCTCGGCACGACGCGCAGCCCGTCGCCGGCGGGCTCGACGCGGAAGCCGTCGGGGTCGCCCCAAACGGTGCGCGCGAGGTAGGGGTAGGGCGCGGCGACGACGATCTCGCCCTTCTCGCCGGTGTCCGCCACGCGCCACGGTACGCCACCGGCCGAGGCGTCGCGCGCGAACGGCGGCGGCGGGGGCGCCAGCGCGTCGGCGTCCTCGACGCGCACGTCGCCGACGATCCACGGCAGCGGGTAGGTGTGGGCGTCGGCGCGCAGCGGGAAGTCGCCGTTGCCGTAGAAGTGCGTCCACGCGATGCCGCCGTGCTCGGTGGCCCAGTACGAGTTGATGTACCAGGGCGTCATCAGCTCCATGCCGAACTGCTGCACCGCGGGCGACGTCGGCTCGGCGCAGAACGTGGCCACGCGCAGCGTCGCCATGTCGTGGCGCCTGACGTCCTCGACGTTCTGCGGGTCGGTCATCACCGTCTTCAGGAAGGTGACGCCGGCCTTGAAGATCGAGACGCGGTAGCGCTCGATGATCGACGCGAAGCGCCCGGCGTGCGGGAACACCGGCGCGCCTTCGGTCATCACGCTCGTCGTGCGCGTGAGCAGCGCGGCCGAGATCATGTAGCTCTGGCCGGTGATCCAGCCCGGGTCGGCGACGACGTACATCACGTCGCCCGGGCGGGCGTCGAAGGCGACCTTCATCGTGTGCGCGATGCCGGCGGTATAGCCGCCGTGCACGTGCACCACGCCCTTGGGCTTGCCGGTCGAGCCCGAGGTGTAGATGAAGAACATCGGGTACTCGGCGTCGAGCTTCAGCGGCGGCACGACGGCCCAGATCGCGCGCACGAAGGCCTCGGCCGGCAACGCCAGCAACGCCGCCTCGTCGGCCACGCCGGCGGCGGCGAGCAGCGGCGCCAGCGCGGCGTCGGTCAGCTCGTGGCTCCAGCGGTCGCGCTCGGGGCGCCAGACGAGGTCGGGTTGCGCGGTGTGGCGCACGACGATCACGGCCTGCACGCGCGCGGGCGTGTGCACCAGCGCCTCGGCCAGCGCCATGCGCACCTGCGACGCGTCGGCCGCCGACAGGCCGGTGCGGCCGAGGTCGCGCAGCGCGCGGCCGACGCCGCGCATCACGTCGCCGCGCACCAGCGTGACCTCGCCGGCCAGCGTCTCGTCGAGCGTGGCGAGCACCTGCTGCGCCTGCGCGGGCGTCAGCGGCAGCGTCTTCAGCCGCGCCTCGACCACCGCGCGCGCGGCTGCCAGCGGCACGAAGTTGTCCAGTGCCGGGTCGGTGTACGCCGTCTTGTACGGCACGACCTGCGCCATGCGGTAGCCGCCGTCGGCGGTGATCACCACCTTGGCGCCGGCGTCGTGGATGCGGTCCGACAGCGTCTTGTCGGAGAAGCCGCCGAACACCGGCGTGTAGACGATGCCCAGGCGCTTGGCCGCCTCGGTCCAGTACAGCTGCGCGGGAATGTTGGGCAGGTTCAGCGCGATGCGGTCGCCCGGCTTCAGACCGAGGTCGCGCAGCGCGACGGCGCACTTCGCCGTCTCGAGCAGCAGGCGCTTGCGCGTGACGCTGTAGCCTTCGACGGGCGCGCCGCGCCCGCCGTCGGCCGCCATGTC
The DNA here is from genome assembly GCA_025458585.1 of Burkholderiaceae bacterium. Classification (GTDB taxonomy): domain Bacteria; phylum Pseudomonadota; class Gammaproteobacteria; order Burkholderiales; family Burkholderiaceae_C; genus Calidifontimicrobium. The sequence goes on from JALOSD010000028.1 coordinate 21,646, forward strand.
CCAGCGGTCGCCCTCGAAGATGAAGGCGTTCTCGTCGCCGTGGCCCGCCAGCACGTGGCGGTCGACCTCGTTGAAGCAGGCATTCGTCAGTCCGCCGCTGAACCAGCGCCAGT
>JALOSD010000198.1 GCA_025458585.1 Burkholderiaceae bacterium
ACCTGACCACCGGCGACAGCCAGCTCGGCCGTGCCGAGCCGGTCGAGGACTCGGCGCGCGTGATCAGCCGCATGGTCGACCTCGTGATGATCCGCACCTACGAGCAGGCCAAGCTCGAGCGCTTCGCCGCGCACTCGCGCGTGCCGGTGATCAACGGGCTCACCAACGAGTTCCACCCGTGCCAGATCCTGGCCGACGTGTTCACGTTCATCGAGCACCGCGGCTCGATCCAGGGCAGGGTCGTGGCCTGGGTCGGCGACGGCAACAACATGGCCAACACGTGGCTGCAGGCGGCCGAGATCCTCGGCTTCACGGTGCACGTGAGCACGCCGAGCGGCTACGAGGTCGACCCGCAGGTGGCGGGCATCCGGGACGCGGGCTGCTTCAAGGTGTTCCAGGACCCGATCGACGCCTGCCGGGGCGCGCACCTGGTGACGACCGACGTCTGGACGAGCATGGGCTTCGAGGCCGAGAACGAGGCGCGCAAGAAGGCGTTCGCCCGGTGGTGCGTCGACGCCCGGATGATGGCGGCGGCTCAGTCCGACGCGCTGTTCATGCACTGCCTGCCGGCGCACCGCGGCGAGGAAGTGACGGCCGACGTCATCGACGGCCCCCAGTCCGTCGTCTGGGACGAGGCCGAGAACCGGATGCACGTGCAGAAGGTGCTCATGGAGTACCTGCTGCTCGGCCGCATCGGCTGAAGGCCGAGGCGGCGCAGCCGGCGCGGCGGCCGGTCAGTCGACGAGGCGCGCCTCGACGCGCCGGGCCTCGTCGTTCGTGCCGTCGCCGAGCGTCGACTCGGGCTTGCGAAGCTGCACGCGCGCCGGGTCGGCGCCAGCCGCGATCAGCGCCAGGCGCACCGCGATCGCGCGCTGCTTCGCGAGTTCGGCGTTGAACGCCGGGTCGCCGGTGGCATCGTGGAAGCCCGAGATCACGAGGCGGCGCCCCGGCGCATCGGCCATCGCCGTCACGCACGTCGCGATCGCCGCCGACGCGTCGGCCGGCAGCTCGGCCTGCGCGACCTCGAAGAACATCGTCACGACGAGATCGCCCGCGAGCGGCTCGTCGAGCAACGCCACTTCGTCCTGGCCCTGCCCCGCAGGCGCCGCATCCGCGGCCACCGCCGTGACGGCGGGAGCGGCCTTGCCGTGCACGTGCCGCAGCACGACGCCGCCGACCACGCCGACGAGCACGAAGAAGAGCACGCCGATCACGACCCACAAGCCGATGCGCGTGCCTTCGTCTTCCTGTTCGAACATCATCTTTCCCCGAGCCTGCGCGAAACCCCCTGGAGTCGCGGCGCGCGATTCTAGCCAGCGCATCCTTGCAGCCGCTGACGGCTCGAGGCGCGTGCTATCTTGATGGTTTTGCGGCTGCCGCCCCCCGATGTCCCTGCGCCGAATCCGCCCGACGATCGCCTGCGCGTTGCTGCTGCTGGCCGGTGCCGCCACGGCGCAGCCGGCGGCACCGTCGCGCGGCCAGGCGCTGTACGAACTGCACTGCATCGGCTGCCACGGCACGCAGATGCACTGGCGCGACCGGCGCCAGGCCACCGACTGGCCGAGCCTCGTCGGCCAGGTGCGCCTGTGGCAGGCCAACGCGCTGCTGAACTGGTCCAGCGACGACGTCGACGCCGTGGCGCGCTACCTCAACGCGACGATCTACCGTTTCCCGCAGCCGCCGCTGCCGATCGGCGAGCGCCCGCGGCAGGCGCCGTCGCTCGCCGCACTCGCACCGTCGCCGTGAGGGCCGACGCGGTGGCGACGCCGATCGCGCTTTCCGCCACGCACGCTGCGCACACCGCGCGCCCGGCGCGCTGGAGCGCGCTGCTGCTCGCCGGCGTCGCCGCGGCGGCGGCGCTCGCCCTCGCGGTGGGCGACCCCGCGGTGCTGCTCGAGCGCGACCGCGAGCTCGGCACGCTGCTGCGCGGCATGGCGGCGATCAAGGCGCTGCTCGTGGCCGTCGCCGTCGCGGCCGTCGTGTGGCGGTTGCGCCAGCCCGTCTCGGTGCGGCTCGCCCTCGGCTACCTCGCCGGCGTGTGGGCGATGACCGCCGCCACCGCGGCGATCTGGCAGCTGACGGCGATCGGCGCCGCCGCGGCGCTGTTCCACGCCGGCGAGGTCGCCGTGCTCGTGCTCGCATGGCGCGACGGCCTGTGGGCGCGCGCGGGCCGTCGCCGCTGAGACGGGCGTCGGAAGGCACCCGTGCAATCGACCGCGTGGCTCCTGCTCGTGATCGCCGGCCTGCTCGAGGTCGTGTGGGCGATCGGGCTCAAGTACACGGCGGGCTTCACGCGCCTCGTGCCCTCGGTCGTCACGCTCGCCGCGATGGTCGGCAGCGTCGCGCTGCTGGGCCTGGCGATGAAGTCGCTGCCGGTGGGCACCGCGTACGCCGTGTGGGTCGGCGTGGGCGCGGTCGGCACGGTGATCCTCGGCATCGTGCTGTTCGGCGAGCCGGTCAACCTCGTGCGGATGGTCAGTGTCACGTTGATCGTGGCCGGCATCGTCGGCCTGAAGCTCGCGCCGTCGGCATAGGAGGCTGCGCGCCGTTGCCGTCACAATGGGGCTCGGCGGCACCCGGTCGTCGACGCGCCCAGACACGGAGGATTCCGCCGCATGGCCAAACCCAACTACTCGTTCGAGAAGCGCCAGCGCGAACTGGCCAAGAAGAAGAAGAAGGAAGAGAAGGAAGCCGAGAAGCGCGCGCGCCGCGCCGCCCCGGGCACCGACGCGCCGACGGCGGCCGAAGAGCCCGGCGACCAGCCCGACACCGATGTCGTCGACGCCGCCGACCGCCCCGACGACGGCGAGGTCGGTGGCGGCGAGCCGGTCGAGCGCGAGCAGCCCTGAGCGGCGCGCGGCGCCGCCGCGCCCGACGTATGCTGGCGGCCTGCGCCCGCCGATGCACCGCCGCGCGGGCGTCCACGCCCCTGCACCACCACGACGAGGAGCCCGACGATGGAAACGACGATCACTTACCAACGCCCGGACGGACAGAGCGTCGCGGGCTACCTGGCCGAAGCCCCCGGCGCGACCGGCGCGGTGGTCGTGATCCAGGAGTGGTGGGGCCTGAACGACCAGATCCGCGGCGTCGCCGACCGCCTCGCGCACGCCGGCTACCATGCGCTCGTGCCCGACCTGTACCGCGGCAAGTCGACCGTCGAGGCCGAGGAGGCGCACCACCTGATGACGGGGCTCGACTTCGGCGCCGCGGCGTCGCAGGACATCCGCGGCGCGGTGCAGTTCCTGAAGACGCGTGCGGCGAAGGTCGGCGTCACCGGCTTCTGCATGGGCGGCGCGCTGACGGTGCTGACGATGACGATGACGCCCGAGGCCGACGCCGGCGTCGTCTGGTACGGCTACCCGCCGCTCGAGTTCGTCGACGCGGGCAAGGTCCGCGCGCCGATGATGGCGCACTGGGCGACGCAGGACCAGGCCTTCGCGATGGAAGGCGTCGAGGCGCTCGAGGCCAAGCTGCGTGCCGCCGGCGTCGCCTACGAAGGCCACCGCTACCTCGCCCACCACGGCTTCGCCAACGAGACCGCACAGGGCCCGCACCGGATCGCGATGACGCAGTACGACGCCGCCTGGGCGCAGATCGCCTGGGACCGCACGCTGCGCTTCTTCGGCAGGCACCTGGGCTGACGCCAGCCTCCCGCCCGCGGTCGTCTCCGAGGGTGCCCCAAGCGGACCGCTTCAAGCGGCCGCCGCGGACCCGG
>JALOSD010000199.1 GCA_025458585.1 Burkholderiaceae bacterium
CCCATCGAGACGGTGGGGAACTGCCAGAAGTCGGGCATCAGCTTCGGGTGCGGGTAGCTCGACAGCCCCTTGCCGCCGACCTCCTGGCGGAAGTGCAGCAACTGTTCCTCGGTCAGCCGCCCCTCCATGAAGGCGCGGGCGTAGATGCCCGGCGCCGAGTGGCCCTGGATGTAGAGCAGGTCGCCGCCGTGCGTGCCGCCGGCGCCGGTGTCGTCGGCGTGCCAGAAGTGGTTGAAGCCGGCGGCGAACATGTGCGCGAGCGACTGGAACGAGCTGATGTGGCCCCCGAGCTCGCTGCCGTCGGGCGAGTCGACGCGGTTGGCCTTGACGACCATCGCCATCGCGTTCCAGCGCATGTAGGCGCGCAGCCTTCCCTCGAGCTCGAGGTTGCCGGGGCTGCGCTCCTCGTCGACGGGCTCGATCGTGTTCACGTAGCCGGTGGAGGCGGAGAACGGCATGTCGATGCCGTGCTGGCGCGCCTCCTCGAGCAGCTGCTCGAGCATGAAGTGCGCGCGCTCGCGGCCCTCGGTGTCGATCAGCGCCGCCAGCGCGTCGAGCCACTCGCGTGTTTCCTGGGCGTCGGGGTCGTTGGCAGCGGGGGGGAGGAACGATTCGGGCTGGGCCGACATGGGAGGGTCTCCTTCAGCGTGGGGGCGGGGGCGGGCCGGTGCGGGTCACGGGCATTCTGGCATAGGCCCGCCTATATTTCAAATAGCGCAAGGACTTTTCTTAATGTGGAATAACGTCGTGCGCCGGAGATGCAGCAGATCGCAGTCTCGCCCAGCCGCCGGAGCCTGCCATTGATAATCACCCGATGCCGTCGGTCGACGCCCGCCCCGCCACGTTGTCGCGTACGCAGCGGCTGATCGGACGCTGGTGGGTGCGCCAGTCGCCCGCGCGGCAGGACCGCTTCGCCACGCTCGGCCCGCTGGTGTCGGTGCTGCTGTTTCTCGCGGCGATCATCAGTGCGTTCTGGTACCTGCGCAACGAGGAGATCGAGCGCGAGACCGAGTCGGTCAAGCGCGACACCGAAATCGCGCAGCAGCAGATGCGGCTGCGCCTCGTCGAGAACCAGGACCTGCTGTTGCGCCTCGGGCGCGAGCTCGCGTCGCGCGAGCTGACGCCGGCCGAGTTCAAGGCACAGGCGCTCGCGATCGGCAGCGAGCGCCCGGAGGTCTCGCAGCTGCTGTGGATCGGGCGCGACCGCGAGCTGCGCGCCGGCTGGGCCGCGAGCCCTTTCCACGTCGAGGCCAACCCGCGCGGCGAATCGATCGACCTCGCGCTGGCCGGCGAAGGTCGCGACAGCGAGCCGGCGCACGCCTTCCTTGCCGCGCGCAGCCAGCGCCAGCCGGTCTACACGGCCCCGTTCAACGACCTGACCGGCGCCCCGGTGTTCCAGCTGCATATGCCGCTCGTGCAGCGGGGCCGCTTCGAGGGGGTGCTCGTGGCCGAGTACTCGCTCGACGCGCTGCTGCGCCTGGCGATTCCGTCGGAAGTGGCGGCCCGGCACGCCGTCGCGGTGCTCGACGCCACGACGGGACGCCAGCTCGTCGGCACCGTGACGCCACGCCCGGGCGAGGCGCCGCAGCCACCGTCGATCGCCTACGAGCTGCCGCTGACGCCGGCCGCGAACGGGCTGCTGCTGCGCACGCAGGGCTGGCGCACGTCGGTCGGCCTGGTCAGCAACACGCTGTTCTGGATGGTCGTCGCGCTGTCGGCCCTGACCGTGTGGATGCTGCTCGGCACCTGGCGCCACATGCAGCGGCGCTCGCAGATCCAGGGCGCGCTCGTCGCCGAGACGAACTTCCGGCGCGCGATGGAAAACTCGATGCTGACCGGCATGCGGGCGATGGACCTCGACGGCCGCATCACCTACGTCAACCCGGCGTTCTGCGCGATGACCGGCTTTTCGGAAGCCGAGCTGATCGGGCGCACGCAGCCCTTCCCGTACTGGCCGCCGGACCGGCTCGACGAGAACGCGCGCCTGCTCGCCCAGGAACTGCAGGGCCGCAGCCCGGCCGGCGGCATCGAGGTGAAGGTGCAGCGCCGCGACGGCACGCAGTTCGACGCCCGGATGTACGTCTCGCCGCTCGTCGACGCGCGCGGCGAGCAGACCGGCTGGATGACCTCGATGACGAACATCACCGAGGCCAAGCGCATCCGCGACCAGCTCGCCGCCTCGCACGAGCGCTTCACGACCGTGCTCGAGGGGCTCGACGCCGCGGTCTCGGTGCTGTCGGTGCAACAGAGCGAGTTGCTGTTCGCGAACCGCTCGTACCGCATGTGGTTCGGCGCCGACGCGCGCGGCCACTCGCAGCTCGCCGGCATGCGCTTCACGCCGCCCGACTTGCGCGCCGAGGACGCCGTCGACCACCTCGCCGGCATCCCGACGCAGGAGCTCACCGCCACCGGCTCGGCGCCGCGCGAGGTGTTCGTCGAAGCGCTGGGCAAGTGGTTCGACGTGCGCGCGCGCTACCTGCAGTGGACCGACGGCCGGCTGGCGCAGATGCTGATCGCCACCGACATCACGGCGCGCCGGCGCGCCGAGGAGCTCGCTCAGCAGCAGGCCGACAAGGCGCAGGTGACGAGCCGTCTGGTGACGATGGGCGAGATGGCGTCGTCGGTCGCGCACGAGCTGAACCAGCCGCTGACGGCGATCACGAACTACTGCAACGGCATGGTCACGCGCGTGAAGGGCGGCACGATCGGAGCCGACGACCTCATCGCCGCCCTCGAGAAGACGGCGCGCCAGGCGCAGCGCGCCGGCCAGATCATCCACCGCATCCGCGCGTTCGTGAAGCGCAGCGAGCCGCAGCGCCAGCGCGCCCAGGCGCGCCAGATCGTCGACAACGCGGTCGAGCTCGCCGGCATCGAGCTGCGCCGCCGCCGCGTGCGCATCGAGACCTACGTCGCGCAGCACCTGCCGCCGCTGATGGTCGACCCGATCCTGATCGAGCAGGTGCTGCTGAACCTGCTGAAGAACGCCGCCGAGGCGATCGACAACGCCGACCTGCCGCCGACGCGGCGTCACCTCGAGCTGCGCGTCGTGCCGCGCCACACGCCCGAGGAAGGCGGCGTGATCGAGTTCAGCGTCACCGACAACGGCCCCGGCATGAAGCCCGAGGTGCTCGCGCGCATGTACGAGGCCTTCTTCTCGACGAAGGCCGACGGGCTGGGCATCGGGCTCGGGCTGTGCCGCTCGATCGTGGAGTCGCACCGAGGCCGGCTGCGGGCGCAGAACCTCTACAATGGACAAGCCGTGGTCGGCTGCCGCTTCGCCTTCACGCTGCCGGTCGACACCGCCGCACGAGGCGACGACGCGACGGCGCCCGAGCCCCACCCCGCAGATTCCGCGACCCTCCCATGAGCCTGATCCCGAAGAAGGGCACCGTCTACGTCGTCGACGACGACGAGGCGGTGCGCGACTCGCTGCAGTGGCTGCTCGAAGGCAAGGACTACCGCGTCAAGTGCTTCGATTCGGCCGAGTCGTTCCTGTCGCGCTTCGACCCGCGCGAGGTCGCCTGCCTGATCGCCGACATCCGCATGGACGGCATGAGCGGCCTCGAGCTGCAAGACCGGCTGATGGAGCGCAGGAGCCCGCTGCCGATCGTCTTCATCACCGGCCACGGCGACGTGCCGATGGCGGTGACGACGATGAAGAAGGGCGCGATGGACTTCATCGAGAAGCCGTTCAAGGACGCCTGACGACGCGCGAAGGCCAGGTGCTCGAGCGCATCGTCGCCGGCCGGCTGAACAAGCAGATCGCCGACGACCTGGGCATCAGCATCAAGACGGTCGAGGCGCACCGCGCCAACATGCGCTCGGCGCCCACGGCAAGGCCTGACCTCCTCTCCCGCTGCCAAGGCCGCTGCGATAGCGGCCTTGCGCGTTTCTGAAGGACGCGACGATGACCGCCCGCCTGATCGACGGCAACGCCCTCTCGAAGACGCTGCGCGCCGAGGTCGCGCAGCGCGCCGCGGCGCTGCGTGCGGCCGGCACGACGCCGGGCCTGGCGGTGATCCTCGTCGGCAACGACCCCGCCTCGGCGGTCTACGTGCGCAACAAGGTGAAGGCCTGCCACGACGCCGGCATCCACTCGGTGCTCGAGCAGTACGACGCGAGCCTGTCGCAGGCCGAGCTGCTTGCGCGCGTCGACGCGCTGAACCGCGACCCCGCGATCCACGGCATCCTCGTGCAGATGCCGCTGCCGAAGCACCTCGACGCGCAGGCGGTGATCGAGGCGATCGCGCCGGCGAAGGACGTCGACGGCTTTTCCGTCGCGAGCGCCGGCGAGCTGCTC
>JALOSD010000200.1 GCA_025458585.1 Burkholderiaceae bacterium
CGACCGCGTCAGCGGCGGGTCGAGTTCCGGCTCGGCGGTGCTCGTCGGCCGCGGCGACGTGCCCTTCTCGCTGGGCACCGACACCGCCGGCTCGGGCCGTGTGCCGGCCGGCTTCAACAACATCGTCGGCCTCAAGCCCACCCCGGGGCGCGTCAGCAGCGCCGGGGTGCTGCCGGCGTGCCGCAGCCTCGACTGCGTGTCGATCTTCGCGTTGACGGTCGAGGACGCGGCGGCGGTGCTCGCCGTCGTCGAGGGCCCCGACGAACAGGACGACTACAGCGCCTTCCTCCCGGGCCGCGTCGACTGGCCCGCGGGGTTGCGCATCGGCGTTCCCCGCCATCCGGTCGTCGACAGCGCGCAGGGCTACGACGCCGCGTGGCGCGCCGCCTGCGACGCCCTGGGTCCCCTCGGCGCGACGGTCACCGCGCTGGACTTCGAGCCGCTGCACGACGTCGCGCGCCTGCTCTACGACGGACCCTGGGTCGCCGAGCGGCTGGCGGTGGTCGAGACGCTGCTCGAGCAGCAGCCCGAGGCGGTCGATCCGACCGTCGCCGCGGTGATCGGGCGCGGCCGCGGCATCAGTGCCGTCGACACGTTCCGTGCCCAGTACGCGCTGCGCCACGGTCAGCAGACCGCGCGCAGGCTCTGGGACGAGGTCGACGTGCTGATGGTGCCCACGGCGCCGCGCCACCCGCACTTCGACGACGTCGCGGCCGACCCGGTCGGCGCCAACGCGCTGCTGGGGACGTACACGAACTTCGTCAACCTGCTCGGCTGGTGCGCGCTCACGCTGCCGGCGGGCTTCACGCCGCACGGCCTGCCGTTCGGCGTCACGTTCATCGCGCCGGGCGGCGCCGACGCCGCGCTCGCGCGCTGGGGCCGGCGCTGGCAGCAGGCGTGTGCGCTGCCTCTCGGGGCCACTGGCCAGCGCCGTGATGGTGCCGCACCGCCGGCCTGGCCCGCGGCCGAGCCGACGCTGCCGCTGGCCGTCGTCGGCGCGCACCTTCGGGGACTGCCGCTGAACGGCCAGCTGACCGAACGCGGCGCCGTGTGGCGCGAGACGACCACCACCGCGCCCCGCTACCGCCTGCACGCGCTGCCGGGCACGCGCCCGCCGAAGCCCGGGCTGCAGCGTGTGGCCGACGGCGGCCACGCGATCGAGGTCGAGGTCTGGGACATGCCGCTCGCGCAGCTCGGCTCGTTCCTCGCGCTCGTGCCGTCGCCGCTCGGGCTCGGCTCGGTCGAGCTGGCAGACAGCCGCGTCGTGCACGGCTTCCTGCACCGCCGCCACGTCGGCTGCGTTCGGCAGCCTGCCGCTGACCGCCAACGCGCAGGCACGCCCGAAAGACGTGCTGATCGTCGCCAACGAGTTCGGCCCGAATTCGCTCGACATCCAGACCATCGGCGCCAACCGTCCGAGCTACGGCGTCGCGTGGCTGGTCTACGACCGCCTGATGACCTACGGCAAGAAGACGCTGCCCGACGGCCGCGTCATGTACGACCGCAACAAGCTCGAGCCCGAGCTCGCCGAGAGCTGGCAGATCGCGCCCGACGGCATGAGCGTGACCTTCAGGCTACGCAAGAACGCGCGCTTCCACGACGGCACACCGGTGACGGCCCGCGACGTGAAGTGGAGCTACGACCGCGCGGTCAGCGTCGGTGGCTTCGCGACGTTCCAGATGGGCGCAGGCTCGCTCGAGAAGCCCGAGCAGTTCGAGGTCGGCGACGAGCACACGTTCCGCGTCAAGTTCGTCCGCAAGGACAAGCTGTCGATGAACAACATGGCGGTGCCGGTGCCCTGCATCTACAACAGCGAGCTCGTGAAGAAGAACGTGACACCGCAGGACCCGTGGGGCCTGAACTGGACGCGCAACAACACTGCCGGCGGCGGCGCCTACAAGGTCGAGGCCTTCCGCCCGGGCCAGGAGATCATCTACGTCCGCAACGACGAGTGGAAGAGCGGCCCGCTGCCCAAGCTGCGCCGCATCGTGCAGCGAGAGGTGCCCAACGCGGGCAACCGGCGCGCGCTGCTGCTGCGCGGCGACATCGACATGACCTTCTCGATGCCGCCGAAGGACTTCGCCGAAATGTCCAACGACGGTGGCGACGTCAAGGTCACCAGCACGCCGGTGGAGAACGCGATGTTCTACGTCGGCATGAACGTCACCAAGCCGCCGTTCGACAACGAGAAGATCCGCCAGGCCGTGGCCTGGGCGCTGCCCTACGACAAGATCCAGGACACCGCCCTGTTCGGGCGCGGCATCAAACTCTACGGCGGCCCCGAGGGCCCGGTGAAGAGCACCGCGTGGCCACAGCCGACCTGGTACCGCACCGACCTCGCGAAGGCGCGCGCGCTGATGGCCGAGGCCGGCGCGCCCAACGGCTTCGAGACGACGTTGTCGTTCGACCTCGGCCAGGCCACCGTCAGCGAACCCACGGCGGTGCTGATCCAGGAGGCGCTGGGACAGATCGGCATCCGCACGCAGATCAACAAGATCCCCGGCGCCACGTGGCGCGCGGCGCTGCTGAAGAAGGACATGCCGCTGATCGTCAACCGCTTCGGCGGCTGGCTGGACTTCCCCGAGTACTTCTTCTACTGGTGCTACCACGGCCAGAACGCCGTGTTCAACACGATGAGCTACCAGAACCCGAAGCTCGACCGCATCATCACCAACGCCCGCTTCGCCGAGAGCAAGCCGATCTACGACAGCTCGGTGCGCGAGATGATCCAGATCGCCTACGACGAGGTGCCGCGCATCCCGCTGTTCCAGCCCAACGCCGACGTCGCGATGCGCCGCGACGTGATGGGCTACACGTACTGGTTCCACCTCGAGCCGGACTACCGCCAGATCTTCAAGGCCTGACGGAGCCGCACGCGATGACGAGCCCCGTCGACTTCGAGGCCTGGATGGACGCGCAGGCCGCCCTGCTCGGCCTGCCCATCGCACCCGAGCACCGGCCGGGCGTGCTGCGCTACCTGCAGCTGGTGGCCGGCATCGCGCCGCGCGTGATGGAGTTCCCGCTCGCCCCGGCCGACGAGAGCGGCAACACGTTCGTGCCGGTGGCACCGGGGACGGCCGCGGGAGACCACGCATGAGCGCGCCGGGCCGCTCCGAGGCGCTCGTCCCGCAACGCGCAGCGCGGAAGGTCGTCCCGTGAGCGCGGTGGCGAACGTGCGCGAGGCGCTGGCGCGCATCGAGGCCACCGACGCGAAGGTCAACGCCTTCTCCGCCGTCCTGGCCGAGCGCGCGCTGAAGAAAGCCGAGGCGGTCGAGGCCCAGGGCCTGGCCGGGCCCCTGGCCGGCGTGCCCTTCGCGGTCAAGAACCTGTTCGACCTCGCGGGCCTGTCCACGCTCGCCGGCTCGAAGATCGAGCGCGACGCGGCCCCCGCGCCGCGCGACGCGGCGCTCGTGCAGCGGCTCGAGGCCGCCGGCGCGGTGTGCGTCGGCGCGCTGCACATGGACGAGTACGCCTACGGCTTCACGACCGAAAACTCGCACTACGGGCCGACACGCAACCCGCGCGACCTCGCGCGCATCAGCGGCGGCTCGTCGGGCGGCAGCGCGGCGGCGGTGGCCGCCGGCCAAGTGCCCCTCACGCTCGGCTCGGACACCAACGGCTCGATCCGCGTGCCGGCGTCGCTGTGCGGCGTGTTCGGTCTGAAGCCCACCTTCGGCCGCCTGTCGCGCGCCGGCAGCTACCCCTTCGTCGCGAGCCTGGACCACCTCGGGCCCTTCGCGCGCAGCGCCGCCGAGCTCGCCATTGCCTACGACGCCATGCAGGGCACCGACGCCGACGACCCGGCGCAGGTGCCGCGCCCGCTCGAGCCGACGGGGCCGCACCTGGCCCGCGGCGTCGACGGCCTGCGGCTGGGTGTGCTCGGCGGCTGGTTCCAGCGCATGGCGCAGCCGCCGGCGCTGGCCGCCGTGCAACGCGCCGCCGCCGTGCTCGGCACCGACCGCGTCGTCGACTGGCCCGAGGTCGACCGAGCGCGCGCAGCGGCCTTCATGATCACCAACGCCGAGGGCGCGGCGATCCACCTCGAGGACCTGAAGCGCCGCGCCGCCGACTTCGACCCGCTGACGCGCGACCGCTTCATCGCCGGCGCGCTGCTGCCGGCCGCGTGGGTCGTGCACGCGCAACGGCTGCGGCACTGGTTCGCGCGTCAGGTCGCGCAATCCTTCGAGACGGTGGACGTGGTGCTGGCGCCGGCCACGCCCTGCACCGCACCGCCGATCGGCACCGAATGGCTGGAGATCGCCGGCCAGCGCATGCCGGCGCGCGCCAGCATGGGCCTGCTGACGCAGCCAGTCTCGTGCATCGGCCTGCCGGTGGTGACGGTGCCGCTGTGGGGGCTCGACCCGGCAGCCCCCCACCTGCCGATCGGCGTGCAGGTGATTGCGGCGCCTTGGCGCGAGGACCTCGCGCTGCGGGTGGCGCACGCCCTCGAGCTCGCCGGCGTGGCGCAGGCGCCGGTCGCGCGCCTGGACTGAAGGAGTCTTATGAGCGATCCCCTGCCGGTCAACCTGCCCGACGTGCACGCCGAGGTCAGCGCCGCTTTCGCGCGCTATGAGGACGCACTGGTCCACAACAAGGTCGACGTGCTCGACGAACTGTTCTGGACCAGCCCGCACACGGTTCGCTACGGCATCGCCGAGAACCTGGTGGGCATCGAGGCGATCCGCGCATTCCGTGCCGCGCGCCCGAGCGTCGGGCTGGCGCGGCGCCTGCACAGCACGGTCATCACGACCTTCGGCCGCGACGCCGCGACCGCGATGACGGAGTTCAGGCGCGAAGGTGGCACCAAGCTGGGTCGGCAGAGCCAGACCTGGGTGCGCTTTCCCGA
>JALOSD010000201.1 GCA_025458585.1 Burkholderiaceae bacterium
CCCAGCGCGTGCGCCATCGCCTCGCCGATGCCCGAGTTGCCGCCGGTGACCAGCGCGCGCCGGCCCGACAGGTCGAACAGCCGCGCGAGCCGCTCGCGGTTCATACCTGCACCGGCTCGCCGAGCGCGAATCGCTGCTCGGGGAAGTACTTCGCCAGCCGGTCGTCGGCGGTGCGCGCGTGCGCCTCCATGCCCTCGAGCCGGGAGATGCGCGCGGTGATCTCGCCGATGTCGCGTGCCGCCTCGCGGGTCATGCGCTGCCACGTCAGCGTCTTCATGAACTTGTGCACCGACAGCCCGCCCGAGTAGCGCGCCGCGCCCTTCGTCGGCAGGACGTGGTTCGGGCCGCTGGCCTTGTCGCCGTAGGCCACGGTCGTCTCCTCGCCGAGGAACAGCGAGCCGTAGCACGTGAGGTTCGCGAGCCACCAGTCCAGGTCGCGCGCGTGCACCTCGAGATGCTCGCTGGCGTAGCGGTCCGACACCTCGGCGACCTCCTCGCGGGTGTCGCAGACGATCACCTCGCCGTAGTCGTGCCAGGCCGCGCCGGCGGCGTCGCGCGCGGTCGGTGGCAGCTTCTCGATCAACGCCGGCACGCGCCGCATCACGTCCTCGGCGAGCGCGCGCGACGTCGTGAACAGCCACGCCGGCGACTCGTGGCCGTGTTCGGCCTGGCCGACGAGGTCGCTGGCGACGATCGCCGGGTCGGCGCTGTCGTCGGCGATCACCGCCACTTCGGACGGGCCGGCGAAGACGTCGATGCCGACCTTGCCGAACAGCGTGCGCTTGGCCTCGGCGACGAACTTGTTGCCCGGCCCGACGATCACGTCCGCCGGCTTGCCGGTGAACAAGCCGTAGGCCATCGTCGCGATCGCCTGCACGCCGCCGAGCGTCATGATGACGTCGGCCCCGGCCTTGTCGAAGGCGTAGAGCAGGTAGGGGTGCATCGGCCCGCCGCGGAACGGCCCGGAGCAGGCGACGATCGTCTTCACCCCCGCCGCCTTCGCGGTGGCCACGCCCATGTACGCGGAGGCGATGTGGGCGTAGCGCCCGGCCGGCGCGTAGCAGCCGGCGACGTTGACCGGGATCACGCGCTGGCCGGCGGTGACGCCCGGGTGCAGCTCCACGCTGAACTCGCGCAGCGACTCGCGCTGCGCGAGCGCGAAGTCGTGCACCTGGCGGATCGCGAAGTCGATGTCGCGCCGCACCTGCTCGGGCACCTCGGCCGCGCGGCGGTCGATCTCGGCGCGCGTCAGCACGATCTCGCCGTCCCAGCCGTCGAGCTTCTTGGCGTAGGCACGCACCGCAGCCTCGCCGTTCGCGCCGATTTCGGTCAGCATTTCGTTGACCACCTTCTGCGCGGTGGCGGTCTCGGTCTCGGGGGTCTTGCTCGCCTTCTTCAGCGTCGTGATGCCCATCTCGGCCTCGCTCTGAAATCGATTACAGATCGGTTCTGCAAAAGACGGCCCGCGGCCGCCTCCTGCATCGCTCAGTTGCTCTTGTTCGCGAACTCGCGCAGCTTCGGGTCGGCCTGCACGCGCTTCATGTACGCGTCGGTGATGTACTCGGGCGCCAGCGGCACGGCCTGGATCGCTCCGGTGCCGCGCATGAACACGGCGATCTCGCTGAACCACGCGTCGACGTCGGAGTTGCCGCGCGCGCGGTCCATCTTCGCGAGCTGGCTGGCGAGGTCGAACGTCGGCCGGGTGTCGAACTCCTTCTTCATCGACGCTTCGCTGATCGACACGCCCCCTTGCTCGTAGAACTTCTTCATCATCGCGATCGCCTCGGCCTGGTTCGCGTTCGCCCACTTCCACCCGCGAAGGTAGACGGCAAGGAACTTCGCGACGTTCTCGGGGTTCTGCTCGGCGTAGTCGCCGCGCGCGATCAGCGCGCCCGGCACCATCGCGCCGCCCTCCTTGCCCGAGCACAGGACCTTGGCGCCGGCCTTCTCCTCGAGCGTGTAGATGTTCGGCGCCCACACGCCGCCGAGGTCCGCGTTGTTCGACGACATTGCCGAGATGATCTCGGCCTGCCCCATGTTCTTGATCGTCACGTCGGCCTTCGCGATGCCCCATTTCTTCAGGCACGACTGCACCGCGTAGTCGCCGGTCGAGTTGGCGGTCAGCACGATCGTCTGGCCCTTGATCGACGCCGGATTCTTCGCGAAGGCGTCGGCCACGTCCTTGCGCGCGAGCAGCGCGTTGCCGGCCGACTCGTCGTTCGTGATGCCGATGGTCTTGATGCCGAAGCGCACGTGGCCCAGCACCGCGGGCACCGAGCCGGTGCCGCCGACGTCCCAGCTCTTGCTGGCGGCCGCGGCAATCTGCGGCACGCCGGCCGGGAAGGTGCTGAACACCGGCTTCAGGCCGACCTCGGCCCACCAGCCCTTCTCGGTTGCGATGTGGAAGGGCAGCGCCCAGTACAGCGCGGGCTGGTAACTGACCTTGATCTCGGTGAGTGCCTGGGCGTGGGCAGCGCCGGCGGCGGCGAGCGCGGCGGCGGCGACGGCGTTGCGAACGATCGGATGCATGGGTGTCTCCCGTGGGGTTGGGTTGGAGGGTCGGGGGGTCGGGTGTTCAGTGGACGTCGTCGCCCTGCTGGTCGCGCAGGAGCTTCCAGACGTGCGTTCGCAGGTGGACGAAGGACGGCAGATCCATCACGTCCTCGATGCGCTTGTGCTGGTCCCAGTCCTCGCTCTCGCGGATCGACTTGACGTCGATGATCTCGCGGATCGTTCCCGGTCGGCGCGACATGACGACGATCCGGTCGGCGAGGTACACCGCCTCCTCGACGGCATGGGTGATGAACAGCACCGTGCGCGGGTTCTTGCGCGCCAGCCGCACGAGTTCCTCCTGCATGACGACGCGGGTCTGCGCGTCGAGCGCGCCGAACGGCTCGTCCATCAGCAGCACCTTCGGGTCGAGCACGTAGGCACGGGCGATCGCCACGCGCTGCTGCATGCCGCCCGAGAGCTGATGGGGGTAGGCGTGCTCGTAGCCGCCTAGGCCCATCAGCTCGATGTATTGCTCGATGCGACGCTTGCGTTCGTCCGCCGACACGTCGATCGAGCGTAACCCGAACTCGATGTTGTCCCACACGGTCTTCCACGGGAACAGCGCGAACTGCTGGAACACGACCGCGCGGTCGGGGCCGGGGGTGCGCACGACCTCGCCGCCGACGCTGACCTGCCCGCCGGTCGGGTGCTCGAGGCCCGCGGCCATGCGCATGCACGTCGTCTTGCCGCAGCCGGACGGACCGACGATCGCGACGAACTCGCGGTCCTGCACCTGAAGGTTGATGTCCTTCAGCGCGACGAAGTCGCGTCCGTTCTGGTGGAACACCCGCTGCACGTCCTGGAACACGATGCCGGCCATGAGAGTTCTTCTCCTTCAGATCCCGCGACGCTTCTCGATCACCTGCTGCACGCGGCGCAGGGCCACGTCGATCAGCAGGCCGACGACGCCGATCGCGACCATGCCGCTCATCACCGTCGCGGTGGACACCGCGGCCTGGCCCTTGACCATCAGATAGCCGACGCCACTGGAGGCGACGATCAGCTCGGCGCCGACCAGCGACTGCCAGCCGAGACCGGCGGAAATGCGCAGCCCGGCGACGATCGACGGCACGGCTGCCGGCAGCAGCACCTCGGTCATGCCGCGGAACACCGATGCCGGTCCCGAACCACAGCGCGGCGAACGGCACCCACGCGATCGGCGCGACAAAGCGCACCGCCTCGAAAGCCGGCGTGACGAGGCGGTCGATCCAGCGGAACCAGGCCATCAGCAGGCCGAGCGGAATGCCGATCAGCACCGCGAGCGTGAACCCCATGCCGAAGCGCTGCAGGCTCGACAGCAGGTGCTCGTGCATGCGGTAGCCGGCGAAGGGCTCCGTGACCAGCTGCGCGAAGCGCACGACCACGTCCCACGGCGTCGGAAGGAAGTCGCGCGACGTGATGCCCGACAGTGCGGCGGCCGTCCACACGGCGGCGAAGGCGACTGCACCGGCGGCGCTCAGGCGCCAGAACTGTGCGACGGGTAGCGGCGGTCCGATCATGCTCAGTGCTTCCAGGGCATGACACGCTTCTCGATCCACCCCAGGCCCTGCGTCATCGCCCAGCCGGCGAGCGCGACGCTCGCCATGCCGACCAGGATCATCGCGGGATAGATGTCCTGCGCGCTCTGGTTCAGGATCGAGCCGAGGCCGGCGACCGCGCCGACCAGCTCGGCGGCAACGAGCGTCGTCCACGAGGCCTGCAGCGACAGCCGCAGGCCGGTGAAGATGCTCGGCAGCGTACCGGGCACGAGCACCTCGCGCCAATAGCGCCAGCCGGTGACCGCCAACATCGCACTGGCCTCGAAGATCGGCTTGTCGATCTGGCGCACGCCGGTGTAGCTGTTGATGACCGACGGCACGAAGGCCGAAACGAAGATCACCATCAGCTTGGCCGCGTCGCCGAGGCCGAGCCAGACGATCGCGAGCGGGATCCACGCCAGTGGCGGGATCGGTCGCAGCAGCAGGAAGATGGGGTTGACGAAGGTCTCGATCCGGCGGCTCGCGCCCATCGCCAGTCCAAGCAAGACGCCGGCCGATGAGGCGACCGCGAAGCCCATCGTCACGAGCAGCACGCTGCGCAGGACGTGCTCGTGCCAGCGCGCGTTGCCATAGCCGTCGACCGCGATCTGCCGCGCCGCGAGCCACACCTCGCCCGGCGCCGGGAACCGAGCCGGGGAAATGAAGCCGGTGGCCGTCGTCAGCAGGTACCACAAGCCGAGCAGTGCGACCACCACGCCCAGCGAGACGCCGATGCCGTTCCAGGGCATGCGCCGGCCGGTACCGCGGGGCGTGACGCGGCCGACCGATGCTGTCGACGTCGAGGGGGTCATGGTGCCCAAGG
>JALOSD010000202.1 GCA_025458585.1 Burkholderiaceae bacterium
GCGCGGGCTCCATCGGCGAGGCGGCGGCGTGGTGGGGCAGGGCGTCGGACACGGCGGCGGGGTGGCTGGGGTGAAGCCGCAAGCATACGGGCCGGCGCCCAGTACGATCGGCCGATGCGCGACCTGCCGGCCCCCGCGGGCTCCGACCTCGTCGTCGAACGGCCCGAAGGGCTGTACTGCCCGCCGGGCGACTTCTTCCTCGACCCCTGGCGGCCGGTCGAGCGCGCCGTGATCACGCACGCGCACGCCGATCACGCGCGCCGCGG
This sequence comes from Burkholderiaceae bacterium, assembly GCA_025458585.1. Classification (GTDB taxonomy): domain Bacteria; phylum Pseudomonadota; class Gammaproteobacteria; order Burkholderiales; family Burkholderiaceae_C; genus Calidifontimicrobium. Next base: position 267 of record JALOSD010000202.1, read on the forward strand.
CCACGCGAGCTACCTCGCGTCGGCGCCGAGCGCTGGCGTGCTGCGCGCACGGCTAGGGGCCGACATCGCGCTGCACACGCTCGCGTGGGGCGAGGTGGTCGAGCACCGCGGCGTGCGCGTGAGCCTGCACCCGGCGGGCCACGTGCTCGGCGCCGCAGGCCGAGGTGTTCGCCGCGATTGACGCGTGGTGGGCCGCCAACGCCGCGGCCGGCCGCGCGAGCCTGCTGATGGGCTACAGCTTCGGCAAGGCGCAGCGCCTCCTCGCGGGCGTGAACGCGTCGATCGGCCCGATCGTCGTCCACGGCGCGGTCGAGACGGTCAACGCGGCGTACCGTGCGGCCGGCGTCGCGCTGCCGCCCACGCACCGCGCGCACGAGCTGGGCCGCGACGACCTGAAGCGCGCCCTCGTGGTGGCGCCACCGTCGGTGCACGGCAGCGCGTGGCTGAAGCGTTTCGGCGACGTCGCCGACGCCTTCGCGAGCGGCTGGATGCAGCTGCGCGGCACGCGCCGGCGGCGCGGCGTCGACCGCGGCTTCGTGCTGTCGGACCACGCCGACTGGCCCGGTCTGCAGCGCGCGATCGGCGCCAGCGGCGCCGAGCGCGTGATCGTCACCCACGGCTACGAGGCCGTGATGGTGCGCTGGCTGCGCGAGCAGGGGCTCGACGCCGGATCGTTTCGCACCGAGTACGGTGACGAGACGCTCGATGACGCCGCGCCGGCCGCCGTCACCGACGCGGCCTGAGGAGGGTTTCGATGCGCACACGCAGGCTGCCGCTGTCCAAGGTCTACGGCCTGCTCGAGCCCGGCCCCGTCGTGCTGCTGACGACGTCGCAGCGCGGCCGCGCCAACGTGATGACGCTGTCGTGGCACACGATGCTCGAGTTCGAGCCGCCGCTGGTGGGCGTGGTCGTCGGCGCCGCCCACAGCGTCAAGGCGCTGCGCGCGACGCGCGAGTGCGTGCTCAACATCCCGACCGTCGAGCTCGGCGCGGCGGTCGTCGGCTGCGGCAACACGAGCGGCGCGCAGGTCGACAAGTTCGCCGCCTTCGGCCTGACGCCCGCACCGGCGTCGCTCGTCGCGGCGCCGCTGATCGACGAGTGCTGGGCCAGCCTCGAGTGCCGCGTCGTCGACACGCGCGGCGCCAAGCGCTACGGCCTGTTCGTGCTCGAAGTGGTCGCGGCCCGGGTCGACCCGCGCGTGAAGGACCCTCGCACGCTGCACCACCGCGGCTGGGGGCGCTTCATGGTGGCGGGCGAATCGATACGGCTGACGTCGAAGATGCGCTGAGCGGCTCGGCCAGCGCCTGCAGCAGCAGCGACGTCAGGTCGTGCATGCCGCCCAGGGCCGGGCGCCGCGGTTCGAGGCCCGGCGCGAAGCCCAGCGCGACGAAGCGCGCCAGCAGCTCGGGGTCGCGCGTGACCACGTGCACCGGCACCTCCCAGCTCGCGCCTTCGCCGCTGACGGTGGCGGCCGGCTGGTGGTCGCCGACGAGCAGGATCACGCTCTCGCGCGGCTCGGGCCGCTGCAGCCAGCCGCCGAGCCAGCGGTAGGTGTAGTCGAACATGCCGACGTAGTTGGGCAGCATGTCGATCCAGTCGACGAACGAGGCCAGCAGGCGTTGTGACTCCTCGGCCCCGAACGGATCGTCGCTCAGCAGCCGCTGCCAGTCGGGCTGGTACGGCGGCACCGGGCCGAAGGGCAGGTGGCTGGTGATCGTCGGGAAGAACAGGAAGCGCGGCGGCGCGCTCGCATCGCGCGGCAGCAGCTGCTCGACGCGCGCGAGCGTGAACTGGTCGGGGATCTTCCAGTAGCCGAGCGGCGGTCCGCGGTAGTCGAGGTCACGGCCGTCGAGAAAACGGTCGAAACCGTAGAAGCGGCGCTCGGCCCAGTCCCAGCTGAGCGCCGGGTACAGCCCCACGCTCTGGTAGCCGGCGCGGCGGAACAGCGTGGTCAGCGTCGGCCGGTCGGTCGTCAGCAGCAGGTCGTGGCGCAGCGGGTCGCTGAGGTCGAGCCCCGACAGCAGCGACAGGTGCGACAGCTCCGACGCGCCGGCGAAGGTCGAGGCGCGCACGAACGCGGAGGCGACCTCGCGGCCGCTGGCGGCGATGTCCTGCTCGAAGCGGGCGCGCGCCGCGGCCAGCGGCGGCGCCACGCGCGGATGGTCGAAGGCCATCGCGCCGTAGCTTTCGAGGAAGATCAGCTTGAAGTCGCGCCCGCGCAGCGCGCCGAGCGCTTCCTGCGGCGGTGCCGCGAGCGCCGTGTCGAGCGCGGTGGAGGGCGGCAGCACGCGCGCCGCGCCGCCCGGCAGCAGGGCGGCGCCCAGCAGCACGGCCTGGCGCGCGTAGGTCGGCGTCACCGGATGCGTGACGAGGTGCCAGGTGAGGCCCGGCACGGCCCCGGCCAGATGGGCCGCGACGGTCGCCACCGCCAGCGCGGTGACGGCCCACGTCCAGCGCGCGCGCAGCGCGTAAGGCGCCGCCTCGCGCGCCAGCACCGCGAGCGCCCAGCGGATCGCGAGGAAGAGCCCGGCGACGATCGCGAACAGCGCGGCCACGAAGGCGACGCTGACCCACCACGGATAGTCGCGCGCCGACACCCACAGGAACGTCGGGATCTGCTGGCCGTCCCAGTACACGTTGACGGCGCGGCCGAACAGCGCGGGCACGGTGACGTCGAAATAGCGGCCGAGCACCATGCCGAGGTACCCGAGCGCGAGCCACGCCAGCGCCCGATTCGACAACGCGCCGCGCCACGCCACGGCCGCCAGCAGCAGCACCCACAGCGCGACGAACTCCGGCGCCAGGCGCGCGTCCGGCAGGACCGCGGGCGTGGGCCACCAGTTGCGCATCGACAGCAGGGTGTTGAGCAGCACGAGGGCGGCGAACACGGCCAGCACGGCCAGCACGCGGCGCGCGCTCGTCGTGCCGGCCGCCGGTGCCGCAGCCGTGTCGAGGGTCCTGCGCGGGCTCATCGTTCGGGCGCGGGCAGGCGCGCGGCAGGCCCCCGTGCCGGCACCGGGGCGTGAGCGGGCGCGGCCGCGCGCCGGGACGGCACCACGCTCGGCGAGGTGCTCGCGACCAGCCGCCCGCTCGCGAGATAGCCCATGCCCAACTGCGTCGGCGTGAACCGCCAGTCGGCAAGCCTCGGCGCGATGCGGTCCCACGGGGTGCGCAGGCCGCCGGGCGCGCCGTTGTAGCCGGCGTTCTTGGCGTAGACCCAGACGTTCAGCGGTTCGAGCCAGCGCGGGAAGTACTTGATGCCGGCGATGGCCACGCGCGCGCCGGGCCGCGCGCAGGCCAGCACGCGGTCGAGCGCGGCGGCCGAGCGCAGGATGTCGTGGGTGTAGTGGAACAGCAGCGCGTCCACCGGCTGCGGCAGCGCGATCTCCTGCGCCGCCGACCGCAGCAGCGTCACGTTGCGCCACCCCGCGGCCGCGACGCGTTCGCGTGCCTGCGCGAGCATGTCGGCACTGTGGTCGAAGCCGACCACGTGCCCGTCGGCGCCCACGCGCTCGCGCAGCAGCGCCAGGCTCAGCCCGGTGCCGCAGGCGACGTCGAGCACGCGCTCGCCGGGGCGCAGCCCGAGTGCCGCGACGGCGCGCTCCCGGATCGTCCACGTGGGACCGCAGGTGCCGTCGTAGCCGTTCGCGCGGCGGCGGTACTTGGCGATCGATCGTTCGCGGATGTCGGCCTCGGTGGCCACGGCGGCCGGCAGGGCG
>JALOSD010000203.1 GCA_025458585.1 Burkholderiaceae bacterium
ACATTATATCGGGCGTCCCGAGCGAAGCCTCATCAGGGTGCGGCGGGCGCCGGGGCGGCGGGCATCGTGACCTTCAGCCGCTTCTTCAGCGCGTCGTAGTAGGCGCGGGCTTCGGCATCGGCCCAGGCCTGCGCGACGCGTGGCTCGAGCTGCGCGAACTGCGGCGACGTCGGCTCGGGCGCACGCACCTGCGTCAGCCGCACGACGGCGTAGCCCTGCGCGCCGAGGTCGACACCGAAGACCGACGGCAGCGCCGACGCGTCGGCGCGCAGCACGGCGTCGACGACCGCCGGCGGCAGGCCCTGCGGCTCGGCGCGCGACAGCGTCAAGGCCGCCGGCAGCGCCGCAGTGTCCCCGCCGTCCTTCAACGCCTGCAGACGCGCCTGGCCGTCCTGGCGCGCGAGCGCGGCCGCCTTGCTGGCGACGACGCGTGCGCGAACCTGGTCCTTCACCTCGTCGAGCGGCCGCAGGTGCTGCGGCTCGTGCTGCACGACGCGCGCCGAGACGAGTTGTCCGGCCCCGACCTCGATCGCCTCGGTGTTGCGCTTGTTGCGCAGCGCGTCGCTGCCGAACACCGCCTCGAGCAGCGCGGCCGACGCCAGCGCCCCGCTCGCGCCGGGTGCGGGGGCGCGCTGCACGGTCGCGGTCTGCACGGCCAGGCCGAGCTTGTCGGCCACCGGCTGCAGGCTGTCGGCCTGCTCGTAGACCGTGTTCGTGAACTGCTCGGCCGCCTCGGCGTACTGGCGCTGGGCCTGCTGGCGCCGTACCTCGTCGGCGAGTTCGGCGCGCACGCTGTCGAACGGCCGGCGCTCGCCGCCGCGCACGGCGTCGAGGCGGATGATGTGGTAGCCGAAGTCGGTCTCGACGACCGGGCTGATCTCGCCCGGCTTCATCGCGAACACCGCGTCCTCGAACGGCTTGACCATGGCGCCGCGGCCGAAGAAGTCGAGGTCACCACCCGCCGCGGCGGAACCGGGATCGTCGGAGTTCTTGCGCGCGACGTCGGCGAACGACGCTGGGTTCGCGCGAACGTCGGCGAGCAGCGCCTCGGCCTTGGCCTTCGCGGCCGCGCGGTCGGCCGCCGGCGCGTCCTTGTCGGCCGTCACGAGGATGTGGCTCGCGCGGCGCTCCTCGGCCTGCGTGAAGCGTGCGGCGTTCTCCTCGTAGTAGCGGCGCAGGTCGTCCTCCGACACCGGGATGCGGCGCGCAATCGCCTGCTGGTCGAGCACCACGTACTCGATCTTCGCCTGCTCGGGCGCCATGAACTGCGGCTGATTCGCCGGATCGTTGTAGTAGGCCGCGAGGTCGTCGTCGGTCGGCTCGACCCGCGCCGCGTAGTCGCGGGCGGCGAACAGCTGCAGCTGCACGTCACGGCGCTCGAGCAGCGCGTCGAGCGCCTGCTTGGCCGGTGCGCGCGGCGCGAGGCCGGTGGCCGCGACGCCCTCGATCACCTGGCGCAGCGTCAGGTCGGCGCGCAGGCGCGCCTCGAACTGATCGACGCTCATGCCCTGGGCGGCGAGGATGTCGCGGTTGACGCGGCCGTCGGCCTGGCGAAGGAACGCGAGCTGCGGGTCGGACACGAACGTGCGCTGCAGCCGCTCGTCGGTCGTCGCGAGGTGCAGGTCCTGCGCCGTGCGGCGCAGCACCTCGTCGCGCACGAGCCCCTCGAGCGTCTCGCGCTTGAACTCGGGGCTGTCGAGCAGGCGCGCGTCGATGCCGGGCATCTGCCGCCTCGCCTGCTCGATCTGGCGCTGGTGCGCCGCGTCCCACTCGTTCTGCGTGATCTTGCGGCCGCCGACGGTGACCACGGTGCGGTTCGCCGGGTCGTTGAACTGCGAGTAGCCCTGGACGCCGAAGAAGACGAACGACGGGATGATCAGCAGCACCAGGACGAACAGCAGCAGCTTGGTGTGGGTGCGGACGAACTCGAACATACGCGACCTCGGCGGCGGCGGCGCGCGCGCAGGCGCCACCTCGGAAAAGACAAAGGCGAACCAAGCTCCGCCTGCAAACCTGCGTGCGTCGGTGACCCGCGCCGACACGGGCGCGAATGCAGGTCACCACCACCGAAGACGAAGTTTACCTGCCGGGCTTTGACCCCGGCGAGGCCAGCAGGCTGCCGGTGGTGGGTGCTGACGGGTTCGAACCGCCGACCTACGCCTTGTAAGGGCGCCGCTCTACCAGCTGAGCTAAGCACCCGGCAGACGTCGCGCGCAGCGGCGCGGGACGGAACTTCGGCACCTTGGCCGCCTTGATCTTGATCGCCGCGCCCGTGCGCGGATTGCGGCCGGTGCGCCCGGCACGCTTGCTGACGGCGAAAGTGCCGAAGCCGACGATCGACACCGTGCCGCTCTTCTTCAGCGTCGACTTCACGCCGCCGATCATGGCCTCGAGCGCGCGGCCAGCCGCCGCCTTCGAGATGTCGGCCTGCTTGGCGATGTGGTCGATCAGTTCACTCTTGTTCACGCAGGGTCTCCCTCGGAAGGTTCTCGAAGCGTCGCGGTGGGTGGCCGCGCCCCCCCCGCGCGGCCGACCGATCCATTACAGCGTCGCGCTGCGAACGGTGTCAAGCGCGGGAGCGCGATTCTAAGGGGGCCCCGTGCGCTTGCCGCGTCTTTGGAACGCGTGGGGCGTGACCGAGGTCAAGCCGTGGTCAGTGCGTGCTCGACGGCACGGCCGACGTCGGCGGTCCCGGCGCTGCCGCCGATGTCGGGCGTGCGCGGCGCGCCGCTGGCCGGGTCGAGCACGGCCTCGATCGCGCGCACGATGGCGTCGTGCGCGTCACGGTAGCCGAGGAAGTCGAGCATCAGTGCGGCCGTCCAGATCTGGCCGATCGGGTTCGCGATGCCGCGCCCGGCGATGTCGGGCGCCGAGCCGTGCACCGGCTCGAACAGGCTCGGCCACTGCCGCGTCGGGTTGAGGTTGGCCGACGGCGCGATGCCGATCGTGCCGGTGCACGCAGGCCCGAGGTCCGACAGGATGTCGCCGAACAGGTTGCTCGCCACCACCACGTCGAAGTGCTGCGGGCGCTGCACGAAGTGCGCGGTCAGGATGTCGATGTGGAAACGGTCGACGCTGACCTGCGGGTAGCGCTTCGCCATCGCGTCGACGCGCTCGTCCCAGTACGGCATCGTGATCGCGATGCCGTTGCTCTTCGTCGCCGAGGTCAGCTTGCGCCGCGGGCGCTTCATCGCCTCGTCGAAGGCGAACTGCAGCACGCGGTCGACGCCCACGCGCGACATCACCGTCTCCTGGATCACGATCTCGCGCTCGGTGCCCTCGAACATGCGCCCGCCGACGCTCGAGTACTCGCCCTCGGTGTTCTCGCGCACGATCAGCATGTCGATGTCGCCGGGCTTCAGCGGCTGGCCGTGGCGGTCGACGAGCGGCGAGCGGATGCCCGGCATCAGCCGCGCCGGGCGCAGGTTGACGTAGAGGTCGAACTCGCGGCGGAACTTCAGCAGCGACCCCCACAGCGAGACGTGGTCGGGCACGGTCGCGGGCCAGCCCACCGCGCCGAAGAAGATGGCGTCGAAGCCGGCCAGGCGATCCTTCCAGTCGTCGGGCATCATTTGCCCGTGCTTCGCGTAGTAGGCGCAGCTCGCGAAGTCGAACGTCTCGAGCTGCAGCGCGATGCCGAAACGGCGCGCGGCCGCGTCGAGCACGCGCAGCCCCTCGGGCACCACTTCCTGGCCGATGCCGTCGCCGGCGATCACGGCGATGCGATGGGTCGTCATGCGGTCTTCTCCTTCGTGGCAGCCTGGCGTGGCACCGGCTCGCGCACGACGAGCGCGACGCCGAGCGCCGTCAGCGCGATGCCGGCGAGCACGACCGGGCCGAGCGCCTCGTCGAACAGCCACCAGGCGAGCACGGCCGTGCACGGCGGCACCAGGTACATCAGGCTCGTGACGCGCGTGGCGGCGCCGCGCTGGATCAGCAGGTACAGCAGCGAGCTGCCGCCGAGCGTCAGCACGAGGACCGACCACGCCATCGCGCCGACGAGCTCGGGGTGAAGCACCATGCGCTCGGCCTCGAGCGCGGCCAGCGGCGCGGTGACGGCGAACGCGGCGAGCAGCTGCACGGCGTTCGCGGTGCGCACGTCGCACGGCGCCACGTGGCGCTTCTGGTACAGCGTGCCGACCGTGATCGACGCCAGCGCGAGCACCGACAGCGCGAAGTTGAACGGCGTCACCTCGCCGAGCCCGAACTTGCGCCCGACGACGAGCGCGAGCCCGGCCAGCCCCAGCAGCAGCCCGAGCCACTGGCGCGCGCCAACGCGTTGCTCCGAGCCGCTCCACGCGACCCACAGCGCCGTCAGCAGCGGCTGCAGGCCGACGATCAGCGCGACGGTGCCGGCCGGGATGCCGGCCTTCACGGCCGCCCAGACGCCGCCGAGGTAGCCACCGTGCATCAGCACGCCGGCCACGGCGAGGTGCCCCCACTGCGTGCGGTCGCGCGGCCACGCCGGGCGCGCCCACGCGATCCACGCCGCGAAGGCGAGCACCGACAGCGCGTAGCGCCAGGCGAGGAACGTCATCGGCGGCGCGTGCGGCATGCCGTAGCGCGCGACGACGAACCCGGTGCTCCAGATGAGCACGAACACGGCGGGCATCGCCGCAATCAGCGCGGCGCGATCGTCGGCACGGGTCATCGTGCCTTGGCGCGGATCTCGGGCAGCGCCTTGCGCAGGTAGTACACCATCGACCAGACGGTCAGCACGGCGGCGATCCAGATCAGCACGTTGCCCCAGATGCGCGTGTCGATGACGCCGAACAGCGCGCCGTCGTAGAGCAGGAACGGGATCGCGACCATCTGCGCCGTCGTCTTCAGCTTGCCGAGCATGTGCACGGCGACACTGCGGCTCGCGCCGATCTGCGCCATCCACTCGCGCAGCGCCGAGATCGCGATCTCGCGCCCGATGATGACGAACGCGACGAGCGCGTTGACGCGGTCGAGTTGCACGAGGATCAGCAGCGCCGCGCAGACGAGGAACTTGTCGGCCACCGGGTCGAGGAAGGCGCCGAACGACGAGGTCTGGTTCAGCTTGCGCGCGAGCCAGCCGTCGAGCCAGTCGGTGATGGCGACGACGACGAACAGCACGGTGGCGATCAGGTTGCGCGTCGGGCTGTCGAGCGGCAGGTAGAACACGCCGACGATCAGCGGGATCGCGAGGATTCGCGCCCAGGTCAGCAGCGTCGGCACGGTGAAGAACATCGGTGCATTGTGCCCAACGCGTGGCCGGTGCGACGCCGAGGCCTGCCCGCCACCCTCGCACGCACGCCCTGGGCTCGGCTCATGCGGCCGCGCGCTCGACCGAACGACGGGCGGATCGGCAGCGGACTTCAGCACTCGGCGCCTTGCCGTCGCCGACGACGCGACCGGTCGGGTGCAGTCGTATGCAAGACCGGTTCAGTGCAGCGCGCGATAGATCTCTTCGGCCAACTCCCGCGAAATGCCCTCGACGCTCGCCAGGTCGTCGACGCTCGCGCCGGCGACGCCGCGCACGCCGCCGAAGCGCTGCAGCAGCCGCGAGCGCTTCTTCGGGCCCACGCCCGGGATGTCCTCGAGCCGGCTCGCTCCGGTGCGCACGCTGGCGCGGCGCGCGCGCATGCCGGTGATCGCGAAGCGGTGCGCCTCGTCGCGGATCTGCGCGACGAGCATCAGCGCGGCCGAGTCGGCGCCGAGGTACACCTTGTCGCGCCCGTCGGCGAACACGAG
>JALOSD010000204.1 GCA_025458585.1 Burkholderiaceae bacterium
CCTTGACCTGCTGCGCGACCTGGTCGTCGACCTGGCGGCGCAGCCAGACGAACTTCGGGTTGTCCGCCAGGCGCTTGTCGAGGTCGGCTACGCTCATGCCGAGCGCCTTCGCGAGCGCGCGCCGCTGCGCCGGCTCGGCGTCGACGTCGCGCGGGATCGCCCACACCGACGGCGCCTCGACGCTCGTGGCGAGCAAGTGGCCATTGCGGTCGAAGATCTCGCCGCGCGTGCCCGGCAGCTTGAGCGTGTGCAGGTAGCGCCGCTCGCCCTGTTCCTGGTAGAAGTCGGTGCCGACGATCTGGATGTACACGGCGCGCCCGATCAGCAGGCACGAGCCGAGGCCGATCAGCGCGACGACGAACTTCGAGCGCCACGACGGCGTCTTCGACGCCAGCAGCGGGCTCGTCGCGGTAGCTGACGCTGCGCACGTTGGCGGCGGCGGTGCGGCGGGCGTTCGGCTTGGTCATCCGACGGCCCTCCGGTCGCAAGGCGACCACCTCCCCGAGCGAGGGTAAGCGCCGCCTTCGGGTGGCCTGGCGGCGGCGCTCATCGCGCGGCCTCCGGCGCCGAGGCGGTCGACTCGGCCGCCGCCGGGTCGGTGACGTAGAACGTCAGCGCCGGCGTCGCGGCGCGCATCGCGAGCCGCTCGCGCGCGACCTTCTCGACGCGCAGGTTCGTCGCCTGCACGCGGCGCTCGGCCTCGAGGTGCTTGAGCTCGACGTCGAGCTGGCGCTGCTGGTTGCGCGCGCGGTCGATCTCGGCGTAAAGCCGCCTCGACTCGTGCGCGGTGCGGATCAGCACGAGCGCGCTGGCGACGATTGCCAGCACGAGCACCACGTTGAGCCGCGTCACGCCGGCGTCTCCACCGCGGTGCGCTCGGCCGCGCGCAGGATCGCCGAGCGCGCGCGCGGGTTCGCCTCGAGCTCGGCGGCACCGGGGCGAATGCGCGCGAGCGCGCGCAGGCGCATCGGCCGCGGCGGCGCGAACGGCACGCGGCGGTCGACCACCTCGCGGCTCTCGCGCGCGATGAAGGTCTTGACGATGCGGTCCTCGAGCGAGTGGAAGCTGATCACGGCGAGCCGTCCGGCGGGGGCGAGCAGGTCGAGCGCGGCGTTCAGCCCCTGCTCGAGGTCCTCGAGCTCAGCGTTGACGTGAATCCGAAGAGCCTGAAACGTTCGCGTTGCAGGGTCCTGGCCCGGCTCGCGGGTCTTGACCGCACGAGCCACGACTTCGGATAGCTCGCCGGTGGTTCGAACAGGGCGCCCGCCCGCCCGGCGAGCAGCAAGCGCCTTTGCAATCGGAACAGCAAACCGTTCTTCCCCATGGTCGCGGATCACCCTCGCGATGTCGCGCTCATCGGCGCGGGCCAGGAAGTCCGCGGCGGTCTCGCCGCGGGTCGTGTCCATGCGCATGTCCAGCGGCGCGTCGTGGCGGAAGCTGAAGCCGCGCGCCGGGTCGTCGATCTGCGGCGAGCTCACGCCCAGGTCGAGCAGCACGCCTTGCACCTGCGCCACGCCGCGCGCGGCGAGCGCCTCGCGCATCGTCGCGAAGCTGCCGTGCACGATCTCGAAGCGCGCGTCGGCGATCGCCGCCTCGCCCTGCGTGGCCGCGGCGACCGCCTGCGGGTCCTTGTCGAACGCGATCAGCCGCCCGCCGGGCGCGAGCCGCGCGAGGATCGCCCGCGCATGCCCGCCGCGGCCGAAGGTGCCGTCGACGTAGGTGCCGTCGGGCCGCGTCACCAAAGCCTCGACGGCTTCGGTGAGCAGCACCGGAACGTGGGGCCATCGCTGCACGGGTCAGAAGACGAGCGCGCCGATCTCGGCCGGCAGGCCTTGCGCGATGACCTTCGCCTCGTGCTCGGCGTGGCGCTGCTTGTCCCACAGCTCGAGCCGGTGACCGTTGCCGATCAGCAGCACGTCGCGCGTCAGCCCGGCGGCCTCGCGCAGCTCGGGCGAGACGAGCACGCGCGACGCGCCGTCGATCTCGACGTCGGTCGCGCTGCCGAGAAAGATGCGCCGCCAGCCGTCGGCCGCCATCGACATGCCGAGCAGCTTGTCACGGAAGGCCTCCCACGCCGGACGTGGGAACACGAGCAGGAAGCCCTCGGGGTGCTTCGTCAGCGTCAGCCGGCCTTCCGACAGCGCCACCAGCAGGTCGCGGTGACGCACCGGGACGGTGATCCGCCCCTTGGCGTCGAGCGCAAGCGCCGAAGTGCCCTGAAAGACTGCTGACGCCACGATTTCCCACCGAACCCCACCAAACGACACTTTATCGGCTCGGCGGCGACCGGTCAACGGCCGCGTGGAAAAAATCGAATGGAATCAATCACTTAGGGACGCCATCGCAACCGGTGCGCGAGAAGAATTCACGTTCAAAAGCAAGGACTTGCGCTTCTGATTGAAAGCGAACGATGAGGATGGGCGGCGCCTCAGGGTCTTCCCGCAGCCGGCGGGTCCGGGCGGCGCGACGATCGCGGCGGCGCCGCAGGCGTCAGGGCGCCGGGTATCCCACCTGCGGCTTGACCCACGCCCACGCGGCGATGCCGATCGCGAGAAAGGCGAGCGAGGTCAGCGCGAGCGCAACCGTCGAGTGCATCACCAGCGGCGCGATCGCGCCGGCGACCAGCCCGTTGGCGGCGCTGCCGACGAACGACTGCAGCGACGACGCCATGCCGCGGCGCTCCGGCGCCTGGTCGAGCACGATCAGCGTGACCACCGGCACCATCAGCGCCCAGCCGAACGAGAACAGCGCGATCGGCAGCAGCGCCCACCACGCCTGCGGCTCGAACAGCAGGTTCAGCGCGACGTTGGCGAGCGAGACGACGAGCATGATGACGAAGCCGTGGCGGATCTGGTGCCGCGGCTTGATGCGCCCGGCCAGCCGCCCGCTCAGCCAGGCGCCGCCCATGATGCCGGCGATCGTCAGCAGGAAGAACCAGAAGAACTGGGTCGGCCCGAGCCGCAGGTGTTCGCCGAGGAACACCGGGGCCGACAGCACGTAGAGGAACATGCCGTTGAACGGCACCCCGCTGGCCAGCGCGAGCGTCAGGAAGCGCGCGCTCGCGCCGAGCTGCCAGTAGCCTCGCAGCAGCGGCGCGACGGCGAACGGCTGGCGCTGCGAGGCGTGCAGCGTCTCGGGCAGCCAGCGCCAGTTGGCCCACCACAGCGCGGCGCCGACGGCGGCGAGGAACCAGAAGATCACGTGCCAGTCGGCGTGCACGAACAGCCAGCCGCCGATCACCGGCGCGATCGCCGGCGCGACGCCGAAGTAGATCGTCACCTGGCTCATCACCCGCTGCGCGTCGGCGGGCGGGAACATGTCGCGGATGATCGCGCGCGACACCACCATGCCCGCACCGGCCGACATGCCCTGCAGCGCGCGGAACGCCACCAGCCAGCCGATCGTCGGGCTGAGCGCGCAGCCGACCGACGCCAGCGTGAACACGCCGATGCCGGCGAGCACGACGGGGCGGCGGCCGAAGCTGTCGGCCAGCGCGCCGTGGAACAGGTTCATCGCCGCGAAGCCGAACAGGTACGCCGACAGCGTCTGCTGCATCTGCACCGGCGTCGCGCCGAGCGAGCGCGCGATGCCGGTGAACGCCGGCAGGTAGGTGTCGATCGAGAACGGCCCGAGCATGCCCAGGCACGCCAGCAGCGCCGCCAGCGCCCAGCGCGGGTGGCGCCAGAGCTTGTCGGCGTCGGGGTTCACGGTGACGGTGTCGGCAGCAGCGGGCGGCGCCCGCCGGGCGCCGCGAAATCGGCGTGAAGCAAGCCGATAGGCCGGATTCTGTGCGGGAGCGCCGCCTTGCGACGTCGCCCCCGTGACCGCCATTCGTCTGGGCCGGGGGTCGCCCACCCGGCTCGGTGCCACCAACCCGCACGCTACCCGGGCCGGGTCATCGCGTGCCTACTCGGTGTTGCTGCGCGTAGAGATTGCCCGTTTCACCC
>JALOSD010000205.1 GCA_025458585.1 Burkholderiaceae bacterium
GCTCCAATATTGGAGCTGATATGCAAGCAATCCTCGCAGACCTCGCGGTGAGCATGTCCGAGTTCAAGAAGAACCCGGCGGCCGTGCTTCGAGAGGCCAACAAACGGCCGGTGGCGGTCCTCAACCACAACAAGACGGCGTTCTACATGGTCGAGCCCGAGCTGTTCGAAGCATTGCTGGACGAGCTTGCCGACCGGGAGTTGCTCGACAAGGTCCGGGCACGGCTTGCCGACAGAACGAAGGCCGTCGAGGTCGACATTGACGAGCTCTAGGTCGGGGACGCGTTCGCGGGCGCCGACCACGTCGAAGTACCAGTACCGCCTGTTGTTCCTGCCGCAGGCCCTGGACGAGTTCCGGGCGCTCGACGGTGCCGTGCGGGCGACCTTGAAGAAGCTGCTGGCCAAGAGGCTCGACCAGCCGAACGTGCCGGGTGGCGAGCTCCATGGCGGCCTGGCCGGCTGTTACAAGATCAAGCTGCTGCGGCAAGGCGTGCGACTGGTCTACCAGGTCGAGGACGACAAGCTCATCGTGATCGTCCTCGCGGTCGACAAGCGCGAGGACAACCTCGTGTACAAGTCGGCTCTCGGGCGCGTCGTCCGCTCGGCGCCAGGCTCCTTGGGCGCGGGCAAGGCGCCACGCCGGCGATGAGCCGTCGTGGTCGGCCGCGATCCGCGGTCGCCGAAGCACACCGTCGGACCGAACCTTTACTGACGCCGCAGCGAGCTGGCCACCAATGGTCGCGCCTATGACGCCCGCCGCTTCGGATGCGACGCCGCCGACTGGCGAGCGCCTGCGATCGATCTTGAGCCATCGCCTCGATGGCTTCGCAGTGCGTGCGCTCGACCAAGCCGGCCACCGCCCCGCCGCGGTCGCCGTCGTCGTCACCGAGGCGGGCTTCGGCGCCGACCTGCCCGGCCTGCCGCAGCACGACCAGTGGAGCGACGCGGCGGCGCTGCTGCTGACGCGGCGCGCCGCCGGCATGCGCCGCCACGCCGGCCAGTGGGCGCTGCCCGGCGGGCGCGTCGACGACGGCGAGACGCCCGAGCAGGCGGCGCTGCGCGAACTGGCCGAGGAGGTCGGGCTCGTGCTGCCTCCGTCGGCCGTGCTTGGCCGGCTCGACGACTACGCGACGCGCTCGGGCTACCGCGTGACGCCGGTCGTCGTCTGGGCCGGCGCGGCGCGCGACGTCTCGCCGAACCCCACCGAGGTCGCCGGCGTGCACCGCCTGCCCACGAGCGAGCTGCTGCGCGCCGACGCGCCGATCGTCGACGATGCGCCGCACGGCGGGCCGCCGGTGCTGCGCATGCCCGTGGGGTCGAGCTGGATCGCGGCGCCGACGGCGGCCTTCCTTTACCAGTTCCGCGAAGTCGGCCTGCTCGGGCGGCCCACGCGCGTCGCGCACTTCGACCAGCCTGCGTTCGCCTGGCGCTGAGCCGCGCGCCTGCGGCGCAGGCCCCGGCGACGCCGCGTCGGCACAATGCCTGCCATGCGCCGCCCCGGGGTCCACCTGCAGTACAGCTTCGAGTCGCGAGGGCAGCGCGGCGCCGAGATCGAGAACCCGCTGTTCGACCTGCTCGCCGCGGTGCAGGAGCACGGCTCGATCCGCCATGCGGCGACGGCGCTCGGCGCGTCGTACCGCCATGTCTGGGGCTCGGTGCGGCACTGGGAGCAGGTGCTCGGCCAGTCGCTCGTGCACTGGGCGCAGGGGCAGCCGGCGCGGCTGACGCCGTTCGCGTTGCGCCTGCTGCAGGCCGAGCGGCGAGCGCGGGTGCGGCTCACGCCGCACATCGAGGCGCTGCGCGCCGAGCTCGAGCACGTGCGCGCGCAGGCGCTCGACGAGCGCCAGCAGGTGCTCGAAGTGTTCGCGAGCCACGACCTCGCGCTGCCGCGCCTGCGCGACCTCGCCGCCGCCGAGGGGCTGCACCTGGCGCTGCGCTTCGCCGGCAGCGTCGACGCGCTGCGCGCGCTCGCCGCCGGGCGCTGTACCGTCGCGGGCTTCCACGTGCCGGCGCTCGCCGAAGGCTCGCCGGTGTTCCAGGCGGCGCTCAAGCCGCTGCTGAAACCCGGTCGCCACAAGCTGATCGGCTGCCTGCGCCGCACCCAGGGGCTGATGCTGCGCCCGGGACTCGAGCCTCGGCCGACGACGCTGGCGGCGGTCGCCGCCCAGGGCTGGCGCTTCGTCAACCGCCAGCCGGGCTCGGGCACGCGGCTGCTGATGGACCACCTGCTGCAGCAGGAGGGGCTGACGCCGGCGGCGATCCCGGGCTATCGCGAGCGCTGCGAGGACACGCACGTCGCGGTGGCGACGACGGTCGCGCACGGCGGTGCCGACGTCGGCCCCGGCGTCGAGGCCGCGGCGCGCGACGCCGGCCTCGACTTCGTGCCGCTCGTCGACGAGGACTACGTCCTCGTGTGCCTGAAGGACGCGCTCGACGACGCGCCGGTCGCGGCGCTGCGCACCGTGCTCGCCGGATCGGCCTGGCGCGAAGCTCTCGCCGCCTTGCCGGGCTACCACCCGGCGACGCGGCCGGGCGCCGTGCTGTCGCTGACGCGCGCGCTGCCGTGGTGGCACCTGCAGCCGCGGCGCTCGACGGCCGCCACGGCGACGGCCTCGCGTCGATGAGCCAGGCGCCGAACGCCGGCGGCGCCGCGCTGACCGGCGCCGCGTTCGCGACGCTGCTGCTGATCGCGCTGATGATGGGCGCGAACCACGTCGCGGCGCGCCTCGCGTTCGACCACGGCGTCGACGTCGCGACAGCGGTCACGTTCCGCAGCAGCGTCACCGCGGTCGTCGTCGGGTTGATCGTCGCGCTGCAGGGCGCGCCGGTGCGGCTGACGCCGCGGCACCGGCGCATGCTGCCGGTGATCGGGCTGCTCGTCGGCGTGCAGAGCCTGTGGCTGTACGCGTCGGTCGCGCGACTGCCGGTGGCGCTCGCGCTGCTCGCCTTCAACACCTACCCGCTGTGGACCGCGCTGTGGGCGCGCGTGGCCTACGGCCACCGGCCCGAGCGTCGGGTGCTGTGGGCGATGCCGGTGCTGCTCGCCGGCCTCGCGCTCGCGCTCGACGCGTTCGGCGCCGCGTCGGGACTCGGCGCGGCGGCACAGTGGGGGAGCATCGGCGCCGGCGTCGCGTTTGCGCTCGGTGCCGCCGCCGTGTTCGGCCTCGCGCTCGTGCTGACGCAGCACGAGGCCGGCGACCTCGACGGGCGGCTGCGCACCGCGACGACGATGGCGATCGTGGCCGTGCTCGCGCTCGTCGGCGTCGGCACGCAGGGCGGCTTCCACCTGCCGCAGGCCCCGGCCGGCTGGTGGGGGCTGGCAGCGCTGACGCTGCTCTACGGCACCGCGTTCACCGTCATGTTCACCGTGCTGCCGCGTCTGGGCGTCGTCGGCAGCTCGCCGATCATGAACGTCGAGCCGGTGTTCGCGCTCGTGCTCGCGTGGGCGCTGCTCGGGCAGGCGATCGCGCCGGTGCAGGTCGCGGGCGCCCTCGTCGTCGTCGCGACCGTGATGGCGCTTGGCTGGCGCGGCCGCCGCGCCGCGCGCGGCTGAGCGCCGGCTCGCCAGCCCGCGGTTTAGGCGGCACACTGGCGCGGCGCGAGAGGAGGCGGGCGATGCTGATCGGGGTGCCGAGCCGGCGCGCGCCTCGTCGACGGGCCCGGGCCGGTGTTCGCCGAAGCCGGGCTGATCGTCAAGGTGAAGGAGCCGCAGGC
The DNA here is from genome assembly GCA_025458585.1 of Burkholderiaceae bacterium. GTDB lineage: Bacteria > Pseudomonadota > Gammaproteobacteria > Burkholderiales > Burkholderiaceae_C > Calidifontimicrobium. The sequence goes on from JALOSD010000205.1 coordinate 3,714, forward strand.
GGTCGAGCGCGCGCGGCTGCGCCCGGGCCAGGTGCTGTTCACGTACCTGCACCTCGCGCCCGACCCCGAGCAGTGCCGCGAGCTGGTCGCGAGCGGCGCAGTCGCGATCGCCTACGAGACGGTCACCGCGCCCGACGGCCGGCTGCCGCTGCTCGCGCCGATGTCGGCCGTGGCCGGCCGGATGGCGGTGCAGGTGGCGGCGCACTGGCTCGAGCGACCACAGGGCGGGCGCGGCGTGCTGCTCGGCGGCGTGGAAGGCGTCGCGCCGGCGCGCGTCGTCGTGCTTGGCGCCGGGGTCGCGGGCACCCATGCGGCGCAGGCCGCCGTGGCGGCGGGCGCTGACGTCGTCGTGCTCGACCGCAGCGCCGAGCCGCTGCGCCGGCTCGACGCCGCGCTCGGCCCCGTCCTGCGCACCGGCCTCGCGAGCGCCGAGCGCGTCGAGGCCGAGGTGCTCGCCGCCGACGTCGTCGTCGGCGCTGTGCTCGTGCGCGGCGCGTCGGCGCCGAAGCTCGTGTCGCGCAGCCTCGTCGCCCGCCTCGCGCCCGGCGCGGTGCTCGTCGACATCGCGATCGACCAGGGCGGCTGCTTCGAGACCTCGCGCCCGACGACGCACGCCGAGCCGACCTATGTCGTCGACGGCGCGATCCACTACGCGGTGGCGAACATGCCCGGCGCGGTGCCGCGCACGTCGACGCAGGCGCTGAACGCGGCGACGCTGCCGTTCGTGCTCGCGCTCGCGAACCGCGGCTGGCGCCAGGCGCTGCGCGACGACCCGCACCTGCGCGACGGCCTCAACGTCGCGCTCGGCCACGTGACCTGCC
>JALOSD010000206.1 GCA_025458585.1 Burkholderiaceae bacterium
CTGTTCGATCGCGGCCGGCGCACGTCGCTGCACCTGTTCGAGCACGTGCACGGCGACAGCCGTGACCGCGGGCAGGCGATGATCGACCTCGCGCAGACCTACGAGCGCGCCGGCCTCGTGCTTGCTGACGGCGAGCTGCCCGACTACCTGCCGATCGTGCTCGAGTTCGCCAGCACGCAGCCGCCGGCAAACGCGCGCGAGTTCCTGCGCGAGACGACGCACATCGTGCGCGCCGTCTTCAGCGCGCTGCTCAAGCGGCAGACCGCGTACGCGAGCGTGCTCGCCGCCGTGCTCGACCTGGCCGGCGAGAGGGCCGAGCGCGTCGAATTGCCCGACGAACCCCCGCTCGACGAGAGCTGGGCCGAGCCCGAAGCCTTCGGTGGCTGCTCGACGCAGGGCCAGGCCCGCGCCGACCAGCCGCAGCCGATCCACATCGTCCGCCCGGCCGCCGCGCACGCTCGCGTGCGCGCGGCCTGACGACCGCCTACCGTCCGCTCACCGTCGCCCCTGGGAGCCCCCGCATGGAAACGCTCTACAACGCCCTCTTCGTCGTCTACCCCTACGTCTGCCTCGCGGTGTTCGTGATGGGCAGCCTGGCACGCTTCGACCGCGACCAGTACACGTGGAAGAGCGACTCGTCGCAACTGCTGCGCGCGCGCCAGCTCAAGATCGGCAGCAACCTGTTCCACTTCGGCATCCTGTTCCTGTTCTTCGGCCACCTCTTCGGCCAGCTCACGCCGCACTCGGTCTACGAACTGGTGATGACGGCGCCGCAGAAGCAGCTGGTGGCCGTCGTGGCCGGCGGCATCGCCGGGCTGGTGTGCTTCGTCGGGCTGTCGATGCTGCTGCACCGCCGGATGTTCGACCCGCGCATCCGGCTGACCAGCCACCGCACCGACCTCGCGATCCTGATCATCCTGTGGGTGCAGCTCGCGCTCGGCCTGGCGACGCTGCCGGCGTCGTTCAGCCACGTGAAGGACCCGCAGACGATGCTGACGCTGGCGTCGTACCTGCAGGGCATCGCCACCTTCCGGCCCGACGCCGCGCCGCTGATGGGCATCGAGTGGCACTTCCTGGCCCACATGCTGCTCGGCATGACGATCTTCCTGCTGTTCCCGTTCAGCCGCCTCGTGCACATCTGGAGCGGGTTCGCGTCGGTGGTCTACCTGTTCCGCCCGTACCAGGTCGTGCGCTCGCGCCGGCTTAACGTGCCGGCCGGGCAGAACCTGCCGCGTCGCGCGTCGTGAGCGCAGGAGACGCGCGATGAATGCCATCCCCCGGACCGCCACCGAAGCGCCGTCGGTCAACGGCGTGCCGCTGACGCTCGACGGCGAAGCGCTCGACGCCGAGGCGCTGCGCCAGCGCGCCAGTGTCGAGCTGCTGCGCCAGGCGGCGATCGCCGCCGGGCTGCTCGACGCCGACGACCCGGTGCCGATCGGCGGCGCGACCAGCGAGGCCGCCAGCGCCGCGATCGAGGCGCTGCTCGAGCGCGAGCTCGCGCGCCCCACGCCCGACGACGTCACCTGCCGGCGCTACCACGCGGCCAACGCACCGCGCTTCGCCGTGGGCGAGCGCGTGTGGCTTCGCCACGTGCTGTTCGCCGTCACACCCGGCGTCGACGTCGCGGCGCTGCGCCAGCGCGCCGAGGCGATGCTGATCGACCTGCGCGCCCGCGCGCCGGGCGAGGCCGACCGCTTCGCCGCCGCGGCCGCCGAATGGTCCAACTGCCCGAGCGGCGCGGCCGGCGGCGACCTCGGCTGGCTGGGTGCCGAAGACTGTGCGCCCGAGTTCGCGCGCGAGGTCTTCGGCCATGCCGAGGTCGGCGTGCTGCCGCGGCTCGTGCACAGCCGCTTCGGGCTGCACGTCGTCGAGGTGCTGGCGCGCGAAGCCGGTGCGGTGCCGGCCTACGAGGCGGTGCAGGGCGCCGTGCGGCGCACGCTCGAGGCGCAGGCGTTCGCGACGGCGCTGCGGCAGTACCTGCAGCGGCTCGCGGGCGAAGCCAACGTGCGCGGCGTCGATCTCGACGCGGCCACGTCGCCGCTCGTCCAGTAATACCCGAGCGGAGCCGGCGATGCCCGACGAACTGCTCGACCGGCTGCGGCGCTTCCACGACGACTCGTTCCCGACGCAGCGCTCGCTGTTTCGCCACCTGGTCGACGACGGCCAGCACCCGACGACGCTGTTCATCGGCTGCTCCGACTCGCGCCTGGTGCCGTACCTGCTGACCGGCGCCGGGCCGGGCGAGCTGTTCCTCGTGCGCAACGTCGGCGCGTTCGTGCCGCCCTGGGACCAGTCCGAAGGCTTCCACGGCACCGCGGCGGCGATCGAGTTCGCGGTGCTGAACCTGAACGTCGAGCGCATCGTCGTGTGCGGCCACAGCCACTGCGGCGCGATCCGCGCGCTGTACGGCGAGGTGCCTTCGGCGGCGCAGAACCTGCGCTGCTGGCTCGAGCTCGGCCGCGAGGCGGCGCTGCCGGTCGCCGACCCGGGGCCCGAGGCGCTGCGTCGCACCGAGCAGCGCGCCGTCGTGCTGCAGCTCGAGCGGCTGATGGCCTACCCGATGGTGCGCGCGCGCGTCGAGGCCGGCACGCTCAGCCTGCATGGCTGGCACTACGTGATCGAGGACGGCGAGGTGCACGTCTTCGACCTCGGCCGTGGCGGGTTCGTGCCGGCGTCGGCGGCCGACAATGCCGGCACGGCGCCGTACCAGCTCGGCGACCCGGACGACCCTTCGCGCTCGCTCGACGCCAGCGGCGTGCCCAGCGCGGGCTGAACCGGCTCGCGTGATGCCGCAGCGCCGGCTGCCGGGGTCGCCACGCTGCCGGACGACTTCCACTTGACATCTGTCAAGTTGCCGGGTGGTGCGCGACCCTAGAGTACGCCCCACGATGCCTGCGTCGCCGCGTTCACCGTCCCTTGCGACCAAGCTCGGCGCGATCGGCGCGCTGCTGCTCCTGCTCGCCCTCGGCTCGATCGGGCTGACGCTGTGGGTCACGTGGCAGCTCGAGGGTGGCGCGGCGGCCGTGAACGAGGCCGGACGGCTGCGCATGCAGACGTGGCGGCTCGCCCAAGCGGTCGACACCGGCGATGCGCAGCGGCTGCAGTCCCAGGTGCAGCAGTTCGACGCGTCGCTCACGTTGCTCGACCGCGGCGACCCGGCGCGGCCGTTGTTCGTGCCGCACGACGCGACGACCCGCGCCGCCTTCGGGCGCGTGCGCGAGCACTGGGACGTGCTGCGCGCGTCGTGGTTGCAGCCTGGCGCCGCCGCGGCCCCGGCCACGGTGGCGATGCAGGCCGACGCGCTGGTGGCCGACATCGACGCCTTCGTCGGCGCGATCGAGGCCTGGATGTCGCGCTGGACCGGCGTGTTGACGACGTTCCAGCTCGGCCTGATGGGGCTGGCGATCGCCGGTGGCGTTGCGCTGCTGTACGCGGCGTACCTGTTCATTTTCAATCCGCTCGCGCGGCTGCAGGCGGGTCTCGAGCAAGCCGAGCGGGGCGACCTGTCGGCACGCGTGGCCGTCGACGCCGACGACGAGTTCGGCCGCCTCGCCCAGGGCTTCAACCGGATGGCGTCGACGCTGCAGGGCTTCTACCGCGACCTCGAGGACAAGGTGCGGGACGCGCCGACGCGGCCCTGCTGCGCTGGCACGACGCCGCCAAGCAGCAGTACGTGCTGCTCGCGTCGGACTGCGTGCCGGCCGAGATGCTCGAGCACGAGCGCTGCCTGCGCGACGGTGGCTGCCACTGCGGCCGCCTCGACAACGACGGCAGCGCGCGCGTCATTTCGATCCGCCCGCTGGATGCCGGCGCGCCGGCGGCGGCATGCGAGCGCTTCGGTTTCGAAAGCGTGGTGACGGTGCCCGTGCGTCTGCACGAGCAGGTGCTCGGCGAAGTCGACCTGCTGTACCGGGGCGTCGTCGCCGAATGGTCGGCCGAGGACCGTGCGTTGCTGGAGAGCCTGGCCAGCCACCTTGCCAGCGGCATGGAGAGCGTGCGCGCCGCGGCGCTCGAACGCGAGGCCGCCGTGGCCGAGGAACGCGGCCTGCTCGCGCGCGAGCTGCACGACTCGATCGCACAGGGCCTGGCATTCCTGAAGATCCAGGTCCAGCTGCTGCGAGGCGCGCTCAAACGTGGCGACCCGGCACAGGTGCGGGCTGCGGTCGACGAGCTCGACGAGGGTATCCGCGAGAGCACGGCCGACGTGCGCGAGCTGCTGCTGCACTTTCGCACGCGCACCAACACCGACGACTTCGTCGCGGCGCTGAAGGCGACGCTGCAGGCTGCCCCCGGACGTCCAGGTGCAGCTGCTGCACGTCGTGCAGGAGGCGCTGTCGAACGTGCGCAAGCACGCGGGTGCGAGCGGCGTGTGGCTCGACGTCGAGCAGCACCGAGGCTGGCGCATCCAGGTGCGCGACGACGGATGCGGGTTCGACGCCGCCACGCGCGCCGACGACGAGACCCACGTCGGCCTGCGCATCATGCGCGAGCGCGCGGTGGGCATCGGTGCCGACGTGCAGGTGGACTCCGCACCCGGGCGGGGCACCTGCGTCGTCGTCGCGCTGCCGGAGCCGCAGGCGCTCGCGGCGTGACCGATCGGGACGACCGGGGCATGAGCGCGACGAACA
>JALOSD010000207.1 GCA_025458585.1 Burkholderiaceae bacterium
GCCGAACAACGCGCAGCGGCGGTCGCCCAGCAGCTGCACGCAGGGCACGCCGGCGGGCTTGCCGCCGGGCATGCCCGGGATCGGCGTCGAGATCGAGGGCGCCTCGCAGCAGGCGGCACAGCGGGGGCGGCAGTCCACGGGGCGATTGTGACGGGCGGGCGGGGTGCCGGCGATCTGGGCGATTGTTCGAACCAATTGGCGGCACGGGTTTGATTGACCTAATATTAATACGAACGATTCGCATCCTGGGATCCATCATGATCAAGTCTGCAAGCTTTGGCGTTGTCCACCTCGGCATCGCGTTCGGCGTCAGCTACGCGCTGACCGGCGACGTCGCGATCGCCGGTGCGATCACGCTGGTCGAGCCGGCGGTGAACACGGTCGCGCACTACCTGTTCGACCGCTACTGGGGGCATCCGTCGTGGCAGCAGGGCTGGCGGCGCTGGCGCCAAGCACTGCGCGGCGACGGCGCGGCGCACCCGAAAGAGTTCGACGTCATCGTCGTCGGCGGCGGCCACGCCGGCACCGAAGCCGCGCTGGCCGCCGCGCGCATGGGCTGTGCGACGCTGCTGCTGACGCACAACATCGAGACGCTCGGCCAGATGAGCTGCAACCCGTCGATCGGCGGCATCGGCAAGGGGCATCTGGTCAAGGAGATCGACGCGCTCGGCGGCGCGATGGCGCTCGCCACCGACGAGGCGGGAATCCAGTTCCGCGTTCTCAATTCGAGCAAAGGGCCGGCGGTGCGCGCGACGCGCGCGCAGGCCGACCGTGTGCTCTACAAGGCGGCGATCCGCCGCCGGCTCGAGAACCAGCCGAACCTGTGGCTGTTCCAGCAGGCGGTCGACGACCTGATGCTGGAGGGCGATCGCGTCGTCGGCGCCGTGACGCAGGTCGGTGTGCGCTTCCGCGGCCGCGCCGTCGTGCTGACCGCCGGCACCTTCCTCGACGGACGCATCCACGTCGGGCTGCAGAACTACAGCGCCGGGCGCGCCGGCGACCCGCCGGCGGTGACTCTGTCGGCGCGGCTGAAGGAGTTGAAGCTGCCGCAGGGGCGGCTCAAGACCGGCACGCCGCCGCGCCTGGACGGGCGCACGATCGACTTCTCGAAGCTGACCGAGCAGCCGGGTGACCTCGACCCGGTGCCGGTGTTCAGCTTCATGGGCGACCGCGCGATGCACCCGCGCCAGGTGCCGTGCTGGATCACGCACACCCACGAGCGCACGCACGAGATCATCCGCAGCGGCTTCGATCGCAGCCCGATGTTCACCGGCAAGATCGAAGGCGTCGGCCCGCGCTACTGCCCGAGCATCGAGGACAAGATCAACCGCTTCGCCGACAAGGCCAGCCACCAGATCTTCCTCGAGCCCGAAGGGCTGACGACGCACGAGTTCTACCCGAACGGCATCTCGACGTCGCTGCCGTTCGACGTCCAGCTCGCCGCGGTGCAGTCGATGCCCGGGCTCGAGCAGGCGCACATCCTGCGCCCGGGCTACGCGATCGAGTACGACTACTTCGACCCACGCGCGCTGACGTCGAGCTTCGAGACGCGCGCGATCCGCGGCCTGTTCTTCGCCGGCCAGATCAACGGCACCACGGGCTACGAGGAGGCGGCGGCGCAGGGGCTGTTCGCCGGCGTCAACGCCGCGCTGCAGGTGCTCGGGCGGGAGCCGTGGCTGCCCGGGCGCGACGAGGCGTACCTCGGCGTGCTCGTCGACGACCTGATCACGCGCGGCGTGAGCGAGCCGTATCGCATGTTCACGAGCCGCGCCGAGTACCGGCTGCAGCTGCGCGAGGACAACGCCGACCTGCGGCTGACCGAAGCGGGGCGCCGGCTCGGCCTGATCGACGATGCGCGCTGGGACCGCTTGTGCCGAAAGCGCGACGCGGTTTCACGTGAAACCGCACGCCTGAGGTCGACGTGGGTGCACCCCGGCGTCGTCGCGGCGACCGACGCCGAGCGCCTGCTCGGCAAGGCGATCGAGCGCGAGTACCCGCTTGCCGATCTGCTGCGCCGCCCGGGCGTCGGCTTCGACGCCGTCGCCGCGATCGACGCGCTCGCGCAGGCGGCGCGGGGCGGCGGGGCGAAGGTTTCACGTGAAACACTGCGCGACGAGCTCGGCGCCGATCTCGCCGACGCGGTGATCGAGCAGGTCGAGATCGCGACCAAGTACGCCGGCTACATCGACAAGCAGCACGACGAGGTCGCGCGCGCCGCCGCCTACGAGCACCTGAGGCTGCCCGACGACCTCGACTACGACGAGGTCACCGCGCTGTCGATCGAGGTCCGGCAGAAGCTGAATCGCCAGCGCCCGCAGACGCTCGGCCAAGCATCGCGCATCTCGGGCGTCACGCCGGCGGCGATCTCGCTGCTGCTCGTGCACCTGCGCAAGGGCCGCTGGCGCTCCGGCGCCCCCGCCGACCCCAACGCCGCGGGCGACCGTGCCGCCGCCTGAGTGAGCCCCCCCGCAGCGCCCTCGGCGCCTCCCCCCGAGGGGGCGCCGCCAGCGGGCCGGCGAAGCCGGACCCGCGGCGTCAGCTTGGGCGGCTCGGACTCATGCCCGTCGGGGTCGTGCGTTGCGCGGTGGTGCAGCTGACCCGGTGGGCACGCCCGACGCTGCCACGGTCGCCGATGGCGCGCGAGCGCTCGGGCTGAGCCTCGAGCGCGGCCAGTGTGAGAGGCTGGCGGCGTTCGGCGCGCTGCTGCAGCGCTGGGGGCGCACGTACAACCTGACGGCGATCCGCGACCGCGACCAGCTCCTGACGCACCACCTCGCCGACTGCCTCGCCGTCGTCGCGCCGCTGCGCCGACACCTGGCGGCAGGATCCCGATCCTCGGGGTCGCTGCTCGACGTCGGCAGCGGCGGCGGTCTGCCCGGCGTCGTGCTCGCGATCGCCCTGCCGGAGCTCGCCGTGTGCTGTGTCGACACGGTCGGCAAGAAGGCCGCGTTCGTGCGCCAGGTCGCGGCCGAACTCGGGCTCGCCAACCTGCGCGCCGAGCATGCGCGGGTCGAGGCGATGTCGCAGCGCTTCGACGTCGTCACCAGTCGCGCATTCGCGTCGCTCGCCGACTTCGCCGCGCTGACGCGCGCGCGGCTCGCCGACGGCGGCGTCTGGTTGGCGATGAAGGGCCAGCGCCCCGACGACGAGATCGCGTCGCTGCCCGGCGACGTCGAGGTGTTTCACGTGGAACCGCTGACGGTACCCGGCCTCGGCGCGCAGCGCTGCCTGGTCTGGATGCGTCCGATCTGAGCCACCCGATGCGCCGAACGCCCACGTAGCAGGAACATCGCGCGCACGAGCCTCCGGACACGCGCCGATCTGCGCTACGCTCGCCGTTGCGCGGATGCACCTTCGGCCCGACCCCGGCCGAGCGGCCTGCCGACTGCGGCGTGCGCCCAGGACAACGCGCGACAACGAACCGACGCGGGCGAGGCCCGCGCCCCAGGGAGGACTTCGCCCCCGATGCTCGGCATCACCGACTTCGGCGCCTTTTGCGCCGCGATCCTGCTGTTCCTCGCGCTGCCCGGCCCGGGCACGTTCGCGCTCCTGACCTCGACCGGGAAAGGCGGCTTTCGCGCCGGCGCAGCGGCCACCGCCGGGCTGATCGCGGGCGACCAGGTCCTGCTCTGGCTGGCGGTGGCCGGGGTCGCCGCATTGCTCGCGGCGCATCCGGCGGCGTTTCGGGCCGTCCAGGCCGCCGGCGCGGTGTACCTCGCGTGGATCGGCCTGCGCCTGCTGCTCGCACGCGCTGCCGGCGGCGTGTCGCCCGTGCGCATCGAGCCGCGCCATTACGCACGGCAGGCGTTCTTCATCACGCTGCTGAACCCGAAGGCGATCGTGTTCTACATGGCGTTCTTCCCGCTGTTCATCGATCCGGCGACGCACCGCGGGCTGCCGACGTTCGCCGCGA
>JALOSD010000208.1 GCA_025458585.1 Burkholderiaceae bacterium
CCGAAGGCAAAGGGGAGCGCACCGAGCTCAAGGTCGATCCCACGAAGCCGCGCGCGCTCGAGCCGCACGAGCTCCAGAAAGTTGTCGGCGGTACCACCTCGTTGCCCCGAAAGGGCTGGGGTAATTGAGGCCGTCAGCTTCGATCTTCCGCCCCGAAGTCGTCGAGCACCGCCGCCAGGCGTGGCTCGGCAGCATCCAGCTCGTCCGGCCGCTGTCGCTCACGCTGCTCACCGTGGCGGCGGTGGGCGCGCTGGCGCTCACGCTCGCGACGCTGACCTGGGGCGAGTACACGCGCAAGGCGCGCGTGGGCGGCGTGCTCGTGCCCGAGGGCGGCGTCGTGCGGCTCGTGCCGCCGGCGCCGGCGACGGTGCTCGAGCGCCGCGCCGGCGAAGGCGAGGCGGTGCGTCAGGGTGACGTGCTGTTCGTGCTGTCGCTCGACCGCGCGATGGCCGGCGGCGACGCGCAGGCGCAGGTGCAGGAGACGCTCGCCGTGCGCCAGCGCAGCCTCGCCGAGGCGGCGACGCTGCAGCGCGAGCTGCTCGACGCGCAGCGCGACGCGCTGAACCGGCGCCTCGCGGACCTGCGCGTCGAGGCGCGCCAGCTCGCCGCCGAGGCCGAGCTGCACGCGCAGCGGCTCGCGCTCGCGCGGCAGTCGCTGCAGCGGCTGCAGGACCTCGAACGCGAGCGCTTCATCTCGTCGGCGCAGGTGCAGGCGCGCTCGGAGGAGGTGCTCGGCCTGCAGGCGCAGGCGCAGGCGCTCGCGCGCCAGCGCGCCGCGCACGAACGCGACGTCGCCACGCTCGAGGCCGAGCTGCGCGAGCTGCCGGCGCGCCTGCGCGCGCGCGAAGGCGAGCTCGAGCGCGAAGGCGCCGAGCTGCAGCGGCAGGCCGTCGAGGCCGAGGCGCAACGCCGCCTCGTGATCCGCGCGCCACACGACGGCGTGCTCACCGCGGTGCTCGCCGAACCGGGGCAGGTGGTGACGCCGGCCACCGCGCTCGCGAGCGTCGTGCCGGCGGGCAGAGCGCTTCTCGCGCACCTGTACGCACCGTCGAGCGCGATCGGTTTTGTGCGCCCGGAGCAGCCGGTGCTGCTGCGCTACCAGGCGTTTCCGTACCAGAAGTTCGGCCATCACGAGGGCCGCGTGCTCCAGGTCTCGCGCACGCCGCTGCAGGCGGGCGAAATGGCCGCGCTCGGCGCCGCGCCGGCCGAGCCGATGTACCGCATCACGGTCGCGCTCGACCGCCAGACGGTGTCGGCCTACGGCGAGGACCAGCCGCTGGCGGCCGGCATGCAGCTCGATGCCGACGTCCTGCTCGACCGCCGGCGGCTGATCGAGTGGATCTTCGAGCCGGTGCTGTCCGTGAGCGGGCGCATCTGAAACGGTCGTCCGGGCGTCGTTGGGGCTTCGCTTGAGTGATGGTCACCGCTCGCCGCTTGACCTGACGCTCGGCCTCGGCCTGCGCCGGGTGCCGATGGTGCTGCAGACCGAGGCCGCCGAGTGCGGTCTTGCGTGCCTGGCGATGGTTGCCGCCGCCCACGGCCACGACACCGACCTCGCGACGCTGCGCAGGCGCTTCTCGCTGTCGCTCAAGGGCGCGACGATGGCCGACCTGGTGCGCTTCGCCGACCAGCTGCGCTTCAACGCACGCGCGCTGCGTGCCGAGATCGAGCACCTCGCCGGGCTCGAGACGCCGTGCATCCTGCACTGGGACCTGAACCACTTCGTCGTGCTCGTCGAGGTGCGGCGCGGCGTCGCGCTGATCCACGACCCCGCGCGCGGCATCCGGCGCCTGAAGCTCGACGAGGTCTCGCGCCACTTCACCGGCGTCGCGCTCGAGCTCGCGCCGATGGCCGACTTCGCACCGAAGCGCGAGCGCCAGAGCGTGCGCCTCGCGCAGCTGCTCGGCCACGTGACGGGGCTCAAGCGTTCGCTGGCGCAGGTGTTCGTGCTCGCGCTGGCGCTCGAAGTGTTCGTGCTGCTCAGCCCCTTCTACCTGCAGTGGGTCGTCGACGGCGTGCTGGTGAGCGCCGACCGCGACCTGCTGGTCACGCTCGGCGTGGGCTTCGCGCTGCTCGTGCTGATCCAGGTCGGCACCGCGGCGATCCGCTCGTGGGCGGTGCTCGTGCTGTCGGCGACGCTGAACCTGCAGTGGCTCGGCAACGTGTTCGCGCACCTGATGCGGCTGCCGGTGGCGTGGTTCGAGCGCCGCCACACGGGCGACATCTGGTCGCGCTTCGGCGCCGTGCAGCAGATCCAGAAGACGCTGACGACGAGCTTCATCGAGGCGATCCTCGATGGCCTGCTGGTCGTGCTGACGCTGGTGATGATGACGATCTACAGCGTCAGGCTGACGCTGATCGTGATCGGCGCGGTGGCGCTGTACGCGCTGCTGCGCTGGGCCTTCTTCCGCCCGCTGCGCGACGCCACCGAGGAGGCGCTGGTGCACGAGGCCAAGCAGTCGAGCCACTTCCTCGAGTCGCTGCGCGGCGTGCAGGCGATCAAGCTGTTCAACCGCCAGGCCGACCGGCAGGCGCGCTTCATGAACCAGGTCGTCGACGCGATGAACGCCGACCTGGCGACGCGCAAGCTCGACCTCGGCTTCCACGTCTCGCACCGCCTGCTGTTCGGGCTCGAGCGCGTCGCCGTGATCTGGGTCGGCGCGCTGCTCGTGCTCGACCAGCACCTGTCGGTGGGCATGCTGTTCGCGTTCCTTGCCTACAAGGAGCAGTTCGCGCAGCGCTTCTCGGGACTGATCGACAAGGCGGTCGAACTCAAGATGCTGCGCCTGCAGGGCGAGCGGCTGGCCGACATCGTGCTCGCCGAGCCCGAGCGCGACGTCGAGCTGCCCGCCGTGCGCGACCGCGAGGTGCCGGCGCGCATCGAACTGCAGGGGGTGCGCTTTCGCTACTCCGACACCGAAGCCGAGGTGCTGCGCGGCGTGAACCTGGCGATCGAGCCGGGCGAGTCGCTCGCGATCGTCGGCCCGTCGGGCGGCGGCAAGACGACGCTGCTCAAGCTGATGGTCGGCATCCACGCGCCGACGGCGGGCGAGATCCGCGTGGGTGGCAAGCCGCTGGCGCAGCTCGGGCTGGCGCGCTGGCGCACGATGATCGGCACCGTGATGCAGGACGACCAGCTGTTCGCGGGCTCGATCGCCGACAACATCTGCTTCTTCGACGCCGAGCCCGACTACGGCTGGGTCGAGCAGTGCGCCAAGCTCGCCGCGGTGCACGACGAGATCGAGGCGATGCCGATGGGCTATCACACGCTGGTGGGCGACATGGGCGCGAGCATCTCAGGCGGGCAGAAGCAGCGCATCCTGCTCGCGCGCGCGCTGTACAAGCGGCCGCAGGTGCTGCTGCTCGACGAGGCGACGAGCGCGCTCGACGTCGACCACGAGCGACTCGTCAACCAGGCGATCCGCCAGCTCGAGCTCACGCGCATCATCGTCGCGCACCGGCCGGAGACGATCGCCAGCGCGGCGCGCGTGATCGTCCTCAACGACGGCCGCGTGTCGCAGGACCTGCGCTCGGTGCCGACCGGGCGCAGCCTGTGACGGGGGCCGTCAGGCGTTCTTCGTCTTGCAGGTGCAGAAGCCCCACGACGATGCGCAGCACGCGGTCGATGCCGCCGACGTTCTGTTTCATAGTGAACCTCCTGGTGATCGCGACGGCACAGGCGCCGCCGAGCAGCGCATGCTAGGCGGCGGGCGATGACGGCTCGGTGACCCGGGTCACGGAGCGGCGGTCACGCCCGCTCGGGCTGGCCGGCGGCGAGGGTGTGCAGAGCGCCGCCGGCTCGACGATCTCGATGCGCTCGCGCGCGACGCGCACCCAGCCCTGGCGCTCGAAGCGCTTGAGCAGGCGCGTCACGATTTCGCGCACGACGACGGTGCCGTGGCCGAGCAGCGTGCCCGCCAGGCGCTGGTCGAGGCGCTGGAACGCGACCGCCTCGGCGAGCGCCATCAGGTCGGCCAGGCGGTCGGCGAAGATCCCGAAGACGAAGCGGCGGAACGGCTCGTGCTCGGTCCAGCGGTGAAAGCCGGCGGCGTCGAGCACGACGAGGTCGGTCGTCTGCGTCGTGACGCCGTGCGCGGCCAGCATGCCGTGGCCGAACAGGCACGACGTCGACGCGACGCACAGCTCGCCCGGCGTCACGCGGTACAGCTCGATCGAGCGGCCGTTCGGCGTGCCGCGGGCGACACGCACCTCGCCCGCCAGGACGAGCGGAAAGCCTCGGCAGGGCGCGCCTTCCTCGAACAGCACGGTGGCCGGCGGCACCCGTGCGGCGCTCGCGTGGGCGACGAGCACGGGGTCGCGCAGCGCCGCGTCGAGCGCGGCGATCGCGGGGTAGAGCGCGAGCAGCGCGTCGACGTGGTCGCGCAGCAGCGTCATCGGGCTACCGGATGGACGGGCGCGGTCCTCCGCTCGAGGCGCGCGAGCACGCGCAACGCTTGCCCGCGCGTGTGCCCGCACATGGCGGGCGATGGGCGCAGCGAGGCACACACGGCCGGGCGGCGGGGATGGCCGAACAACGCGCAGCGGCGGTCGCCCAGCAGCTGCACGCAGGGCACGCCGGCGGGCTTGCCGCCGGGCATGCCCGGGATCGGCGTCGAGATCGAGGG
>JALOSD010000209.1 GCA_025458585.1 Burkholderiaceae bacterium
AACCGTGCGCAGCGTGTGACCGACTGCACGCTGCGGCAGCCGGCGGTCTGCGCCGCGGCGCGCAGCGGCCGATACCGGGGCGTGCCCCGCCTCGAACCCGCTGCGATGAACGACGCCCTGACCACCGTGCGCAACCACCACGAAGCCGCCGTGTTCGAGGCCGTCGCGGCGCTCGCGCCACGTTTCCCGGTGCTCGCCGACGACCCCGAACTGCTCGCCGACGTCGCGTGCGTCGCGTTGAACCGCCTGCCGCCGCGCTATATCCGGCACGTCGTCGACCTGCGCTTCTACCAGTCGGACCAGCAGCGCGCCGACCACGCGCAGGCGGTCGATGCGGCAGTGATGCACGCCTTCGAGTTCGTGCAGGCGCGCGCGCTGATGGGCGCGCGCACCTGAGGCGGCACCGGCCGGGCGGCGTCGTCTACTCGCGCCGGTTCTTGCGCACCATCACGGTCGGGAAGCTCGCCGGCAGCGTGTAGGGGTAGTCGCGGCTGAAATGCAGCCCGCGGCTCTCGTGGCGCTGCAGCGCCGAGCGCACGATCAGCTTCGCGCAGTCGACGAGGTTGCGCAACTCGAGCAGGTCGCGCGTGACGCGAAAGTTGGCGTAGTACTCGTCGATCTCGCTCTTGAGCAGGTTGATGCGATGCAGCGCGCGCTCGAGCCGCTTGGTCGTGCGCACGATGCCGACGTAGTTCCACATCAGCAGCCGCAACTCGTCCCAGTTGTGCGCGATCACGACCTGCTCGTCGGCGTCCTCGACCTGGCTCTCGTCCCACGGCGGCAGCGTCTCGGCGCGCTCGGGATACGCGTCGGCGATGTGCCGCGCGCAGCTGTGGCCGAGCACGACGCATTCGAGCAGCGAGTTGCTCGCAAGCCGGTTCGCGCCGTGCAGCCCGGTGTGCGTCGTCTCGCCGACGGCGTACAGCCCGACGACGTCGGTGCGCCCGTCGAGGTCGGTCACGACGCCGCCGCAGGTGTAGTGCGCCGCTGGCACGACCGGTATCGGCTGGCGCGCGATGTCGATGCCCAGCGCCAGACAGCGCGCGTGGATCGTCGGGAAGTGCTCCTTCAGGAACGCCTCGCCGAGGTGCATCGCGTCGAGCCACACGTGGTCGACACCGTGCTTCTTCATCTCGAAGTCGATCGCGCGCGCGACGATGTCGCGCGGCGCGAGCTCGGCGCGCTCGTCGTGCGCCGGCATGAAGCGCGGCCCCCAGGGCGAGCCGTCGGGCGATGGCTGGCCGTTCGGCAGCCGCAGCAGCGCGCCTTCGCCGCGCATCGCCTCGGTGATCAGGAAGCTGCGCTCCTGCGGGTGGTACAGGCAGGTCGGGTGGAACTGCACGAACTCCATGTTGCCGACCCGGCAGCCGGCGCGCCACGCCATCGCGATGCCGTCGCCCGTCGACGTGTCGGGATTGCTCGTGTAGCGGTAGACCTTGCCGACGCCGCCGGTGGCGAGCACGACGGCCGCCGCCGGCAGCGTCTCGACGCGCTGGCGCTCGATGTCGAGCGCGTAGACGCCGTAGCAGGTCGGCACCTCGTCGCGGCGCAGCAGGCGCGACGTGATCAGGTCGACCGCCATCCAGCGCTCGCGCAGCACGATGTTCGGGTGCGCGCGGCAGCGCGCGAGCAGCGCCTCGTGGATCGCGTGCCCGGTGGCGTCGGCAGCGTGCGCGATGCGCCGAACCGCGTGGCCGCCCTCGCGCGTCAGGTGCAGGCCGAGCGGCCCCTCGGGGTCGGGCGAGAACGGCACGCCCTGCGCGACGAGCCACTCGATCGCGGCCGCGCTGTGGCGGGCGACGAAACGCGCGACGTGCTCGTCGACGAGGCCGCCACCCGCCTCCTGCGTGTCGTGCACGTGCGACTCGACGCTGTCGTCCGAGCCCAGCACGCCGACGATGCCGCCCTGCGCCCAGTCGGTCGCGCCCTCCTGCAGCGTGCGCTTGGCGAGCACGACGACCGGGTGGCGATCGGCGAGCTGCAGCGCCACCGTCAGCCCGGCGAGCCCGGCGCCGACGACGACGACCGCAGCGTCGGCCGACATGGCGGCCGGAGCAGAGGATGCGCTCATTGCGTGGATTCTAAGGACGCATGCCGTCGCGGGCGCACGGCCGTGCGGCGCGGCACGCCGCACCCGGCAGCGGTCGAGGCGTGATGGATCGCGGCCGCATTGCACGCCCGGTCGTGCCCGAGCCGACGCGCAGCGCGCACGCCGTTCGCGTGTCGCGGGACAATGAATGAATCCGTCAGGCCTGCCATGTCCGCCCCCGATCCGCCCCCCAAGCCGCTGCCGGAAGCCTGGCTTCCGACGCAGCAGGTCGACGACGACTGGAAGCCGACCCGGCAGGTCGATCACGGCTGGCAACCGACCCAGCAGGTCGACGAGGGCTGGCAGCCGACGCTCCAGACGAGCGGGCCGGCGACGCAGCTGCTCACCGACCGCAACGACGACGCGGCCGGCGGCGCCGACCTCGGGCGCCACGTCGGCGCCCAGCTGTGGGAGATGTTCGTCGTCTTCGAGCCGGCGCAGGCGCTGCAGCTGGAGCTCGACCGGCGCACCATCGACTACGTCGCCGTGCACGACCTCGGCGACGGCGCCGCGCGCCGCTGGTTGCACACGCTTGCGACGACGGCCGGCTGGCCGATGCACCGGCTCGTGATGCGCAGCCAGGGCTACGGCGTCGCACTGGCCACGATCGAGTTCGTCGAGCTCCCGGCGGCAGGCGGCCGCCCGTTGCGCCTGTACTCGACCGACGTCGACGCCGACGCCCGCCAGCGGCCGCCGCTCGCGCAGGCACTGCTCGCGGCGAGCCGCCTTGCGGTCGTCATCGTCGGTGACCTGCCGCCCACGGCGATCGTCGCCGCACTGCAGCCGCTCGACGACGCGATGGCCGCGAGCGGCTGGCGCAACCGGCGCCTGCTGGTGTGCCCGCAAGGCACGGTGACCGACTGGGCGGGCGCCGCCACCGCGCTCGGCTTCGGCACCGGCGTGAAGGTCACGGTGGCTCGTGCATCGCCGATCGCGCGCGAGACCTGGACCGCGATCGTCGACGCGTGGAACCGGCTGCGTGCCGAGGCGCCCGATGCGGCGCTGCCCGAACTGCTGCCGCCGCAGCGCGCCGCGTCGGCGCCCTCGGGCACCTCACCCGCGCCGCTGCCGATGCAGCCGATGCCCGACGCTCGTCCGGCGCGCGCTACCGCCCCCGCCGTGCCTGCCTCGCCGCTGCAGCGTTACGCCAAGGCCTGTCTCGACGTGAAGGGGATGATCAGCTGCTGCGTCTTCGACCCCTCGACCCAGCGCACGCTCGCCTTTGCCGGTGCGCGCCCCGGGCCGGCGGCGCTGGCGACGCAGGGCGCCGCGCTGCTGGCGACGCTGGGCGACGGCGCGCGCACGCTCGGCCTGGCCGTCGGGCAGCCCGAGGTGGCGGTCACGCTCGCGGGCCACTACCTCGTGCTGCGCCCGGTGCCGAAGCACGCCGGGCTGCTGCTGCACGCCGTGCTCGACCGCCACGCGACGCCCCTCGTGCTCGCGCTGCGACACCTCGAACGGCTCGACGAGGTGCTGGCCGAGCTGCGGCTCATGCTGCTCGCAGAGCTCGCGGCCTTCGAGCCGTCCAAGGCCGCGCAGGCGGCCTTGGAGCCGCGGCTCTCAGTGCACGACGCGCCCGAACGCGAACTCGCCGTTCTCGACGTCGACCGGGATCACGTCCTTCGGGCCGAAGCGGCCCTCGAGGATCAGCCTGGCGACCGCTCGCTTGAGCGGGCGGGCACCGAACACCGGGTCGAAGCCGACCTTGGCGATCTCGGCCAGCGCCGCCGGGGAGACCTCGAGCTTGAGCTCCATCTTCGCCAGCCGCTGCTCGAGCGCGCGCAGCTGGATGCGCGCGATGTTCTCGATGTGCTGCTGGTCGAGCGCGTGGAACACCACCGTCTCGTCGATGCGGTTGAGGAACTCGGGGCGGAAATGCCCCTTGACCTCGGCCCACACCGCCTCGCGGATCAGCTCCGGGTCCTGCCCGGCCATTTGCATGATCAGGTGCGAGCCCAGGTTGCTCGTCATCACGATGACGGCGTTCTTGAAGTCGACCGTGCGCCCCTGACCGTCGGTCAGGCGCCCGTCGTCGAGCACCTGCAGCAGCACGTTGAACACGTCGGGGTGCGCCTTCTCGACCTCGTCGAGCAGGATGACGCTGTACGGCTTGCGCCGCACGGCCTCGGTCAGGTAGCCGCCCTCGTCGTAGCCGACGTAGCCCGGCGGCGCGCCGATCAGCCGGCTCACGCTGTGCTTCTCCATGAACTCGCTCATGTCGATGCGGATCATGTGGTCGTCGCTGTCGAACAGGAAGCCGGCGAGCGCCTTGCACAACTCG
>JALOSD010000001.1 GCA_025458585.1 Burkholderiaceae bacterium
TCGGCGCACGAGGCGCGCAAGGTCGGCGCCGCGCTCGTCGCGCGCAACATCGCGACCCACCTCGAACGCTGGGTGGCCGACCACCCGCGCGACTGGCGCCCGCTCGTCTACTGCTGGCGCGGCGGCCAGCGCTCGGGCTCGCTCGCGTGGTTCCTCGGGCAGATCGGCTTTCGCACGCAGCAGCTTGCAGGCGGCTACAAGGCGTTTCGCGCCGTCGTGCGCGACGACCTGCAGCGCCTGCCGGCGGCGCTCGAGCTGCACGTGCTGTGCGGGCGCACCGGCTGCGGCAAGACGCGTCTGCTGCAGGCGCTGAGCGACGCCGGCGCGCAGGTGCTCGACCTCGAGGCGCTGGCGTGTCACCGCGGCTCGGTGCTCGGCGCGTTGCCCGACCGTCGGCAGCCGACCCAGAAGCGCTTCGACACCGTGCTGTGGCAGGCGCTGCGCGGATTCGATCCCGCGCGGCCGGTGTTCGTCGAGAGCGAGAGCCGCAAGATCGGCGCGCTGCAGCTGCCCGACGCGCTCGTCGAGCGCATGCGCGTACACGGCCGCTGCGTCGAGGTCACGCTCGCCGACGACGAGCGCGTCGCGCTGCTGCTCGAGGACTACGCGTTCTTCACGCGCGACGTCGAGCACTTCTGCCGCTGCGTCGACGCGCTGACGCCGCTTTGCGGCCGCGAGACGGTGCACGGCTGGCAGGCCGCGGCGCGCTCCGGCCGCTGGGCCGAGGTCTTCGCCGAACTGATGCTGCGCCACTACGACCCGCTGTACGAGCGCTCGATGGCGCACCACTTCGCCAGCCGCGCGGGCGCGCCTCGCCTGGCGCCGGCGCACCACGGGCGCGACGCCTTTGCCCAGGCGGCGCGCGACCTGCTCGCGAGCCTCGACGCGCGATCCTGAGGCCCCTGCCGCCAGGCGGGACGCCCCGTCGCCGGCCCAGCCCGGCTTGACGCTGCTCAAGCGCCGGCGATGCTGCGCATGGCAGCATCGCACCCACCATGCTTCCCGAGCCGGCGCTGGCTGGCGCTGGGCTGGGCCGACTTCGCGCGCAGGCCCGGACCGGGCCTGGTGCACGGCGCCGTGCTGGCGCTGTTCGGCGGCGTGCTGTTCATGCTCGCCTACGACCGTTTCTGGGCGCTCGCCGGCGCGTTCAGCGGCTTCCTGCTGCTCGCGCCGATCCTCGCCACCGGCCTGTACGCGATCAGCCGTGCGCTCGAACGAGGCGAGCGCGTCGACGTGCACACCGTGCTGGGCGTGTGGCGCCCGCACGACCTGCGGCTCGTCACGTTCGGCCTGCTGCTGGCGCTCGCCGGCACCGGCTGGGTGATGACGTCGGCGGCGCTGATCACTCTGTTCGCCGACGCCCCGGTGCGCAACCCGCAGGACTTCCTGCGTGTCGTCGTGCTGGCGCGCGACTCGATGCTGTTCGAGGCCTGGCTCGCGCTCGGCGGGCTACTCGCCGCGCCGGTGTACGCGTCGAGCGTCGTCGCGATCCCGCTGCTGCTCGACCGCG
This sequence comes from Burkholderiaceae bacterium, assembly GCA_025458585.1. Lineage (GTDB taxonomy): Bacteria > Pseudomonadota > Gammaproteobacteria > Burkholderiales > Burkholderiaceae_C > Calidifontimicrobium. Next base: position 1,511 of record JALOSD010000001.1, read on the forward strand.
AGATCGGCCTGTGGCGCGCCGTGCTGACGAGCTGGCGCGCCGCGCTCGAACACCCGCTGCCGCTCGCGCTGTGGGCCGCGATCCTGATGCTGACAAGCAGCGCCGCGATCACCGCCGGGCTGGTGGGCCTGCTGGTCGTCGTGCCGTGGCTCGCGCACGCGAGCTGGCACGCCTATCGCGACCTCGTCGACGCATCGTCGCTGCCCGAAGCGCGTTGAACGGTCATGTTCGGTTTCGACGAGGAGCAGATCGCGTGGTTCGGCCTGACGTTTGGCGTCACGGCCTTCATGCTGTACATGCTGTTCATCGTGCTGCAGCTCGCGCGCGAGTCGAAGGCGGGCAAGCTCGGCACCTTCGTGCTGCTGCTCGTGCTCGGCTTCGGCATGATCGGCTTCGCGGCCAAGGGGCTGATCAAGTTCTTCATCGGCGGCGCCGAGTGACGCGCGGGCCGATGACGCCGCGATGAGCGCGCCACCGCCGTCGTGGCCACCCACGAGCGGGCCCTGCCGGCCCGCCGACGCCTACGGCGCCCGCGGACTGACAGGCAAGGCTCAGAACGGCGTCGGGATGTAGCGCAGCTGCACGTCGGGCTCGCGGTAGTCGCCCGCCTTCTGGCGCTTGGGCAGCTCGATCTTGGGCATCGGCAGAGGCTCGTAGTCGATCTTGCTCAGCAGGTGGCGGATGATGTTCAGCCGCCCGCGCTTCTTGTCGTCGGTGCGGGCGACGTACCAAGGCGCCCACGGCGTGTCGGTAGTCGAGAGCATCTCGTCACGCGCACGCGAATAGTCGTACCAGCGGCCGTACGACTTGAGGTCCATGTCGGTCAGCTTCCAGATCTTGCGCGGGTCGTCGATGCGCGCCTTCAGGCGCCTCGTCTGCTCCTCGGGGCTGACCTCGAGCCAGTACTTCAGCAGGTGGATGCCCGAGTCGACCATCGCCTTCTCGACGAGTTGCACGCCGTTGAGAAAGCGCCTGACCTCCTCCTCGGTGCAGAAGCCCATCACGCGCTCGACGCCGGCGCGGTTGTACCAGCTGCGGTCGAAGATCACGACCTCTCCGCCCGCGGGGAAGTGCGACATGTACCGTTGCACATACATCTGCGACTTCTCGCGTTCCGTCGGCGCCGGCAGCGCGACGACGCGGAACACCCGCGGGCTGACGCGTTCGGTGATCGCCTTGATCGTGCCGCCCTTGCCGGCGGTGTCGCGCCCCTCGAAAACGATGCAGATCTTCGCCCCGGTGCGCTTGACCCACTCCTGCACCGCGACGAGCTCGCCGTGCAGCTTGCGCAGCTCGCGCTGGTAGTCCTTCTCCTTCATCGCCTCGGCAGGCTCGACCGCCGCCTGCTCGACGGCGGAGGCCTTCTCCGCCTTCTCCGCCTTCTCGACCTTCTCCGCCTGCTCTGCCTTCTCGCGCTTCTTCGACTTGCCCACGTCTTGCTCCTCGGTTGACCTGCTCATCATAAGCACACGGCTCTCACGTGGCACACGCGCAGGTGCTGAAAATCGCGTGGCTGCGACCGGCACGTTGCCAGGATGGCCGGGCCACGGCAGCGGCCGCTCCAGCGCCGGCGCGCCTTCAGGCGTCGCGGCCGCCCTCGAGGCCGTCGTCGGCCGCCGGCCCGAGCAATTGCTGCGCCTGCGTCTCGGGCAGCGCCTCGACCGACTTCAGCTGCCGCGTCATCGCGCGCGTGCGCACCTCGGCGGCGTCGATCGTGCTCGTCGCCTCCTCGAGCTTCTTGCGCGTCTTCGCGAGCACGTCGCCGAACTTGCCGAACTCGGTCTTGACGGCGCCGAGCACCTGCCAGACCTCGGCGCTTCGCCGCTCGAGCGCGAGCGTGCGAAAGCCCATCTGCAGGCTCGACAGCGTGGCGAGCAGCGTCGTCGGGCCGGCGAGCGTGATGCGGTGCTCGCGCTGCAGCGCCTCGACGAGACCGGGGCGGCGCAGCGCCTCGGCGTACAGCCCCTCGGTAGGCACGAACAGGATCGCGAAGTCGGTCGTGTGCGGCGCGGCGACGTACTTCTCGCGGATCGTCTTCGCCTCCAGCCGCAGCCGCGCCTCGATCGCCTTGGCCGCCGCGTCGACGCCGGCGGGGTCGGCGCGCTCGTGCGCGTCGAGCAGGCGCTCGTACGGGCAGGCGGATCGCGTATTCGACGCGCGCGCCGCTGCCGGGCACCGTCTCGACGTTGGCGGCGTACTGGTCGGGCGTCAGCACCTGTTCGAGCAGGCCCGCCAGCTGCACCTCGCCGAACACGCCGCGCGTCTTAACGTTCGTCAGCACGCGGTTGAGCGAACCGACGTCGCGCGCGAGGCTCTGCATCTCGCCGAGCCCCTGGTGCACCAGCTCGAGCCGCTCGGCGACCTGGCGAAAGCTCTCGCCGAGGCGCTGCTCGAGCGTCGCGTGCAGCTTCTCGTCGACGGTGGCGCGCATCTGCTCGAGCTTGGCCTCGTTGCCCTGCTGCAGCGCCTGCAGCCGGCCTTCGACGGTCTGCCGCATGTCGGCCAGGCGCCGCTCGTTCGACTCGGCGAGCGCGCGCAGCTGCTCGGCGAGCGTGTCGCTCAGGCGCTGCAGCGTCAGCGCCTGTTGCTCGGACACGCGCTGCAGCGTCAGCGCCTGCTGTTCCGACATGCGCTGCAGCGCCTGCACCTGCTGCTGCGAGACGTGCTGCAGCGCCTGCGCCTGCTGCTCGGCCTGGCGCGCGAGCGCGGCGTCCTGCGCGTCGCGAGCCGCCTGGCCCTGCGCGGCGAGCGTGCGTGCGGCCTCGGCGAGCGCGTCGCCGACCTGCTGCTGCATCGCCGCGAGCTGCGTGCGCAGCGTGTCGATCTGCTCGTTCTGCGTGCGCGCCGCGTCGCCCGACTGCGCGAGCAGCGTCTGCTGGAACAGCGTCATCGTGGCCGCGAGCTCCTGCCGCGTCGCGCGGGCGCTGTCGCCGACCTCGGTGCGCACCTCGCGTGCGACGTGCCCCAGCTCGTCGCGCAGGCCGCTGCGCAGCGACTCGCCGACGGTGCGCAGACGTTCGTCGTCGCGACGGCCGAACGCAAGCCACAGCAGGCCGAGCAACGTGGCGAGGCTCAGCGCGAGCAGCACCCACATCGACCACGCCGGCCAGGCCGGCACCGCCTCGATCGTCGTCATCGGCCCATTCTGTCAGCGCGCCTCGGACCGCCGCGCTCAGCCGCCGAGCGCGATGACGACGCCCTCGATCGCGACGCCGAGCAGCGCCATCGTGACGCCGGTGCGCAGCGGCGGCATGCCCGCGTAGCGCGCCCAGTTCCAGCCGGCCGCGAACAGCATCGCGATCGCGACGACGCCCGACACGCGCATCGCCAGCATCAGGTCGTCGATGAACATGAACGGCAGCACGACGGGAAACGTCGACAGGAAGACGAGCACGAACACGGCAACCGCGCCGGCGAGGTCGTCGCGCTGCAGCCGCGCGCGCTCGCGCAACTGCTCGGCCGGCATCGCGACGATGCGCTGGCGCAGCCGCTCGAGGTCGGGGCCGAGCAGTTCGGCGGCGGCGTCGCCGAGCTCGTCGCGGATCAGGCGTGCGCCGGCGGCGGCGTCGGGCGCCGCGCGAACCTGCTGCAGCACGTGCTGCTTGTGGCCGCGCGTGACCAGGTTGCGCAGCACGTACATCACGGCGTCCACGAAGCCCCAGGCCGTGTTGCAGCCGATCGCCGCCCACATGACGGCGCGCACGTCGTCGGCGCCGGCGGTCGCGACGTTCATGGTGCCGGTGAACGACAGCACCATGAACAGGCCGAACAGGACCTCGGCGTTGCGGTCGATCGGGTCGAGAACGCGGCGGCGATCACTCACTTGAGGGACCTCCGGTCACGGCGTGACCACTTCCCCAGGGTAGGAACGCGCCCCGTTCGGAGCGCCCGTGCGGGGGCAATCATCGCCCGACCCCCGAGCCGTACAGGCAGATCGCCGCCGCGGCCGCGACGTTGAGCGACTCTTCGCCGCCCGGCTGCGGAATGCGCAGCACCAGGCTCGCGCGCTCGACGATCGCGGCCTGCACGCCCTGCCCCTCGTGGCCGAACACCCAGGCGCACGGCCACGGCAGGCGTGCGCGCGGCAGCGGCTCGCCGCCGTGCGAGCTCGTCACGAGCAGCGGCACGCCGAGGCGCTCGAGGTCGGCCGGCACCGCCCCCTCGACGAGGCGCAGCCCGAAGTGCGCGCCCATGCCGGCGCGCAGCACCTTCGGCGACCACAACCCCGCAGTGCCGCCGAGCGCGACGACCTGCCCGAAGCCGAAGGCCGCCGCGCTGCGCAGCACGCTGCCGACGTTGCCCGCGTCCTGCACGCGGTCGAGCACCACCGTCGGCACCTCGGGCTGCGGCGCGGGCGGCTCCGGCCGCTCGATCAGGAATCCGATCGCCGCCGGCGAGTCGAGGCCGCTCACGCCACGAAACAGCGCGTCCGGCACGATCGCGACGCGCGCGGCGGCGCGCGCCAGCTCGGCGACGGACGGCTGCGCCCACGCCGACTCCGCGATCACCGCCTGGGCCGCCACGAGCCCGCGCGCGAGCAGCGCGCGGCACAGGTGGTCGCCCTCGAGCCAGACCGCCCCCAGGCGCCGGTACGCGGTCGGGTCGTGCGTGAGGCGGCGAACGCGCGCGAGCAGCGCGTTGTCGCGCGACGTGATGCGCACCGGCTCGGGCATCGAAGGTCTCACGGCGTCACCGTGGCCGGTTCGCCCGCGGCGCCGCGCACCGGCGCGAAGCTGCGTCGGTGCGCCGCGCAGGCGCCGTGCGCGCGCAGCGCCGCCAGGTGCTCGGCCGTCGGGTAGCCCTTGTGGCCGGCGAAGCCGTACTGCGGATACGCGTCGTGCAGCGCGAGGCAGAGACGGTCGCGGTGCACCTTGGCGAGGATCGAGGCCGCCGAGATCGCGGCCACGGTCGCGTCGCCCTTCACGACGGCGCGCGCCGGCATCGGCAGCGGCGGCAGGCGGTTGCCGTCGACGAGCACGCGCCGCGGCGGCAAGCGCAGCCCCTGCACCGCGCGCTGCATCGCGAGCAGCGTGGCGTGCAGGATGTTCAGGCGATCGATCTCGTCGACGCTCGCCTCGGCGATGCAGCAGGCGAGCGCCTTGGCGCGGATCTCGTCGAACAGCCGCTCGCGCGTCACCGGGCCGAGGCGCTTCGAGTCGGCGAGGCCCTTGATCGGGTGCAGCTCGTCGAGGATCACCGCCGCAGCGACGACCGGCCCGGCGAGCGGGCCGCGCCCGGCCTCGTCGACGCCGGCCACGAGCCCGAGGCAGTCCTGGCGCGCGAGCAGCGCGCGCCAGCGCCGCGGCAGCGCCGCGTCAGCGGCCGAGGACTTGCGCGATGGCATCGGTGGCGGTGCGGGCGGTGTCGCGCCGCAACTGGTGGTGGAGGTCGGTGAAGCGCGCGTGCAGCGCGAGCATGCGCGCCGGCTCGTCGAGGAAGCGCGCGACCTCGCGCGCGAGCGCGTCCGGCGTCGCGTCGTGCTGCAGCAGCTCGGGCACGACGAACTCGCCGCACAGGATGTTCGGCAGCCCGACCCAAGGCTGGTAGCGCATGCGCTTCATGATGTGCCAGCTCAGTGCGCTCATGTGATAGGCGATCACCATCGGGCGCTTGAACAGCGCCGCCTCGAGCGTGGCCGTGCCGCTGGCGATCAGCGTGACGTCGCACGCCGCGAGCGCCTCGTGCGAACGGCCGTCGACGATCGTCAGCGCGAGCTCGCGCCCGGCGAGCAGCGGCTCGACGTGCGCGCGCATGCCCGGCGCGAGCGGCAGCACGAAGCGCAGGTGTGGGCGCTCGCGCGCGAGCAGTGCCGCGGCGTCGAGGAACCGCGCGGCCAGGTGCGCGATCTCGGCCACGCGGCTGCCCGGCAGCAGCGCGACGACCTCGTCGTCGTCGCGCAGGCCCAGCGCCGCGCGCGCGGCGGCGGTCGGCGGGTCGAGCGGAATCACGTCGGCCAGCGGGTGGCCGACGTAGGTCGCGGCGACGCCGTGGCGCTCAAGCAGCGCCGGCTCGAACGGGAACAGGCACAGCACGTGGTCGGCGCTCGCCGCGATCTTGGCCGCGCGGCCGCCGCGCCAGGCCCAGATCGACGGGCAGACGAAGTGCACGGTACGGATGCCGGCGGCCTTGAGCTGCGCCTCGAGGCCGAGGTTGAAGTCGGGCGCGTCGACACCGACGAAGGCGTCGGGCCGATCGGCGAGCAGCCGGCGCGCGAGCGCCCTGCGGATACCCGCGATCTCGCGGTAGTGGCGCAGCGCCTCGGCGTAGCCGTGCACGGCGAGCCGGTCGTGCGGCCACCAGGCGTCGAAGCCCTGCTCGCGCATGCGCGGCCCGCCGATGCCCGCCGCGCTGAGGTCGGGCCAGCGCCCGCGCAGCGCGCCGAGCAGCAGCCCGGCGAGCAGGTCGCCCGAGGCTTCGCCGGCCACCATGGCGAGGCGGGGCGCGGCGTCGCTCGCCACGTCGGCGTCAGCGCGCGATGCCGCGGCTGGACTGCGCGAGGAAGTCGCCCATCAGCGCGACGTCGTCGGCCGCCTGCGGGACCTCGTCGGCAAGCGCCGCGATCGCCTCGCGCGCCTGCTCGAGCGTCCTGCCCTGGCGGTACAGCAGCCGGTGCATCTGCCTGACCGCGCCGATGCGCTCGGGGCCGAAGCCGCGGCGGCGCAGCCCCTCGACGTTGACGCCGCGCACCGCGAGCGGGTTGCCGTCGACGAGCATGAACGGCGGTACGTCCTGCGACACGGCGCTCGCGAAGCCGAGCATCGCGTGCGCGCCGACGCGGCAGAACTGGTGGATGCCGGTCAGGCCGCCGACGATCGCCCAGTCGCCGAGGTGCACGTGGCCGGCGAGCGTCGCGTTGTTGGCGAGGATCGTGTGGCTGCCGACCTGGCAGTCGTGCGCCAGGTGCACGTAGGCCATCACCCAGTTGTCGTCGCCCAGGCGCGTGACGCCGGCGTCCTGCGCGGTGCCGAGGTTGAAGGTGCAGAACTCACGGATCGTGTTGCGGTCGCCGATCACGAGCTCGGTCGGCTCGCCGGCGTACTTCTTGTCCTGCGGCACGCCGCCGAGCGAGCAGAACGGGTGGATGCGGTTGTCGCGCCCGATCGTCGTGCGCCCCTGGACGACGCAGTGCGCGCCGACGCTCGTGCCCTCGTCGATGCGAACGTGCGGCCCCACCAGCGCATACGCGCCGACCTCGACCGAGTCGGCGAGCTCGGCCGCCGGGTCGACGATCGCCGTGGGGTGGATGCGCGCCATCGCGGTTCGCACGCTGTCAGGCAACCGCTCTCAGGCAGCCCGGCGCATCGTGCACATCAGCTCGGCCTCGACCGCCACCTCGTCGCCGACGCGTGCCGTCGTCGAGTAGCGGAAGATGCCCTGGCGGTGGCGCTGCAGCGACACGTCGAGCAGCAGCTGGTCGCCGGGCTCGACGACGCGCTTGAAGCGCGCGTTGTCGATGCCGACGAAGTAGAACAGCGTCTTCTCGTCGAGCTCGAGGCCGGCGGCGTCGAACGACAGCAGCGCCGACGCCTGAGCGAGCGCCTCGAGCATGAGCACGCCGGGCATCGTCGGGCGCTGCGGGAAGTGGCCGACGAAGAACGGCTCGTTGATCGTCACGTTCTTCAGCGCGAGCAGCCGCCTGCCGGGCTCGACCTCGAGCACGCGGTCGACCATCACGAACGGGTAGCGGTGGGGCAGCTTCTTCAGGATCTGGTGGATGTCCATCGTGGTCTCAGGCGATCTTCTTCTCGAGTTCGCGCAGGCGCTCGCGCAGGCGGTGCAGCTGGCGCAACGTCGCGGCATTCTTCTCCCACGACGCGTTGTCGTCCAACGGGAACACGCCGGTGTACTCGCCGGGGGTTCGGATCGAACGGCTGACGAAGCTGCCGGCGGTGATGTAGGTACCGTCGACGATCTCGATGTGGCCGTTGATCATCGCCGCGCCGCCGATCATGCAGTGTGCGCCGATGCGTGCGCTGCCGGCGATGCCGACGCAGGCGCCCATCGCGGTGTGCGCGCCGACGTGCACGTTGTGCGCGATGTGGATCAGGTTGTCGAGCTTGACGCCGTCCTCGACCACGGTGTCGTCGAGCGCGCCGCGGTCGATGCACGTGTTGGCGCCGATCTCGACGTCGTCGCCGATGCGCACCGCGCCGAGCTGCTCGATCTTCTCCCACCGGCCCTGGTGGGGCGCGAAGCCGAAGCCGTCGGCGCCGATCACCGCCCCCGCGTGCACGATGCAGCGCTCGCCGAGCCGGCAGCCGTCGCCGACGACGACACGCGGCGCGAGCCGCGTGCGCGCGCCGACCACCGCGCCGCGCCCGACGTGGCACTGCGCGCCGAGCACGGCGCCGGCCGCGATCGTCGCCCCGGCACCGACGACGGCGAGCGCACCGACGGAGGCTTGCGGGTGCACGCTGCAGCCGGGTTCGAGCACCGCGCTCGGATGCACGCCCGCCGGCTCGCGCGGGCGCTCGCGTGCCGCCCACCACTGCGTGAGGCGGGCGAAGTAGTGGTAAGGGTCCGGCGTGGCGATCGACGCCGTGCCCGCGGGCACCTCGTGGCGCCACGCCGGCGCGACGATCACGCAGCCGGCGCTCGTCGTGGCGAGCTGGGCGCGGTAGCGCGGGTTGGCGAGGAAGCTGATCGTCGCCGCGTCGGCGGTCGACAGCGGGCCGATGCGCTCGACGGGCCGCGCTGCGTCGCCGTGCAACTCGCCGCCGAGGGCGGCGACGACGTCGGCGAGCGAGGCGGCCGTCACTTGCCGTTGTTCAGCGCGTCGATCACCTTCTTGGTGATGTCCACGCGCGGGCCGGCCATCACGACCTCCTGCAGGATCAGGTCGTACTTCTCCTGCTCGAAGATCTGCTTGATCACGCGGTTCGCCCGCTCGAGCACGGCGGCGAGTTCCTCGTTCTTGCGCTGGTTCAGGTCTTCCTGGAACTCGCGGCGACGGCGCTGGAATTCACGGTCCTGCTCGACGAGCTCGCGCTGGCGGCGTTGACGCTCGGCCTCGGACAACGTCGGCGCCTCCTTCTCGAGCCTCTCGGAGGCCGCCTTGAGTCGCTGCGCGAGATCGGCCAGCTCCTTCTCGCGGCGGCCGAACTCGGCCTCGAGCTTGACCTGCGCCGCCTTCGCCGGCGCGGCCTCGCGCAACACGCGTTCGCTGTTGACGTAGCCGATCTTCAGTTCCTGCGCCTGGGCGAGGGCCGCAGACGTGGCCACCACCGCAGCAGCCAGGGCCGACTTCCACATCCTCGTCTCCATCAAAACGCGGTCCCGATCTGGAACTGGAACTCCTGGATTCTATCGTTCGGCTCCTTGCGCAGCGCCTTGCCGTAGCTGAGCTTGAGCGGACCCACCGGCGACAGCCACGACATGCCGAGGCCCGCCGACGCGCGCAGCGACGACCACGACGGGCTCTCGTCCTCGCCCCACACGTTGCCGGCGTCGGTGAACGCGAACAGGCGCAGCGTGCGGTCGGTCCCGAGGCCGGGCACCGGCAGGTACAGCTCGGCGTTGAGGTTCAGCCGCTTCGGGCCACCGGTGTAGGTGCCGGTGACGTCGACCGGGCCGAGCGAGGACTGCTCGAAGCCGCGCACCGAGCCGAGGCCGCCGGCGAAGTAGTTCTTGAAGAACGGGTACTGGCGGTCGTTCAGCGACACACCGTAGCCGATCTCGCCGTTGAGGCCGAGCGCGAACTGCGGGCCGAGCGGGAAGAACTGCTGCACCTGCAGACTGCCGCGCGCGAAGCGCACGTCGCCGGCCACTGACCACTCGATGTTGAGCCGGTGGTACATGCCGCTCGTGGGCACGAGCGCGCTGTCGCGGCCGTCGCGCGACCAGCCGAGCGTCAACGGCAGCGCCGTGCTGACCGAGCCGTACTCCTGCTGGTACAGGTACCAGCTGTTCGGCAGGCCGGTGCCGTCGATCTCGTTGCGCTCGACGCCGATGCCGAAGAACACCGTGTCGAGCTCGGAGAACGGCACGCCGAAGCGGATCAGGGCGCCGGGCTGGACGAGCTTGAAGTCGTCGCTCGTCGACGTCAGCGGCCGGCTCGTGCGGTAGTAGATGTCGAACGCGCGCGAGACGCCGTCCATCGTGAAGTACGGGTTGACGCTGGTCAGCGAGAAGTTGCGGTTGTACTGGCTGGTGTTGAACTCGAAGCCGAGGTAGTTACCCGAGCCGAACACGTTGTCCTGCCGCACCGACGCCGACAGCGTCAGGCTCTCTGCCGACGAATAGCCCGCACCGAGCATCAGGTTGCCGGTGGGCTTCTCGACGACGCGCACAGTCAGGTCGACCTGGTCGCCCGCGCCGGGTACCTCCTCGGTCTCGACGTTGACCTCGGTGAAGAAGCCGAGACGGTCGACACGGTTGCGCGACAGCCGGATGCGTTCGCCGTCGTACCAGGCCGACTCGAGCTGGCGGAACTCGCGCCGGACCACCTCGTCGCGGGTGCGGAAGTTGCCCGCCACGTTGATGCGCCGCACGTACACGCGCCGCTGCGGCATCGCGACGAAGACGACCTCGACCTGTCCCGTCGTGCGGTCGATCACCGGGCGCGGCTCGATGCGCGCGAACGCATAGCCGTACAGCCCGAAGCGCTCGCCGAACAGGCGCACCGTGTCGGCAACGTCCTGTGCGCGATAGGACTGGCCCGGGCGAACCTGCACCAGCGCCTTGAACTCGTCCTCGCGGCCGAGGTAGTCGCCTTCGAGGCGCACCGCGGTCACCGTGAACGGCTGGCCCTCGCGGATCGAGATCGTGATGTCGATGTCCTGCTTGTCGGGCGAGATCGTGACCTGCGCCGACTCGACGGCGAAGTCGAGGTAGCCGCGGTTCGTGTAGTACGCGCGCAGCTTCTCGAGGTCGGCGTTGAGCTTGGCGCGCGAATAGCGGTCGCTCTTCGTGTACCAGGTCATCCATCCCGACGTTGTCTGCTCGAGCTGGCCAAGCAGCGTGCCCTGCGAGAACGCGCTGTTGCCGACGATGCGGATGTCGCGGATGCGCGCGACGTCGCCCTCGACGATCGTGAACGTGACGTTGACGCGGTTGCGCTCGAGCGGCGTGATTGTCGTGACGACCTCGGCGCCATACAGGCTGCGCGCCAGGTACTGGCGCTTGATCTCCTGTTCGGCGCGGTCGACCAGCGCCTTGTCGAACGGCAAGCCTTCGCCGATGCCGGCGTCGCGCAGCGCCTTCAGGATCTGCTCGGACTCGAACTCCTTCATGCCGGCGAAACCGACGCTGGCGATGATCGGGCGCTCCTCGACGACGACGACGAGCACGTTGCCATCGACCTCGAGCCGCACGTCGCTGAACAGGCCGGTGGCGAACAGCGCGCGCAGTGCGGCCGCGCCCTTTTCGTCGTCGTAGCGGTCGCCGATGCGAAACGGCAGCGACGCGAACACGGTGCCCGGGTCGGTGCGCTGCAGGCCTTCGACGCGGATGTCCCTCAGCACGAACGGCTCGACGGCATGGGCCGGGGCGGCGACGGCCGCGGTCACGACAGCCACGCACGCGGCCACCGGCCGCAGCGGGCCGAAACTCGATGGAAATGGCATCGAAGGGGGTGGGATCAGTGCAGGCCCAGCAACCGGGCGACGTCGTTGGACAACGCGAGCGACATCAACAGCAGCAAGACCACCGCACCTGCGCGCTGCAGCCGCTGGAGCCAGGCCTCGGAGACCGGACGCCCGGTCACGCCCTCGTAGAAATAATACATGAGGTGTCCGCCGTCGAGCATCGGCAGCGGCAGCAGGTTCAGCACGCCGAGGCTCACGCTGACGAGCGCCAGGAAGCCGAGGTAGTACGCCAGGCCCTGGTTGACCGACTGCCCGGCGTAGTCGGCGATCGTCAGCGGCCCCGAGAGGTTCTTCAGCGACGCCTCGCCGATCAGCATTCGGCCGAGCATCGACAGCGTCAACGTCGACACCTCCCACGTCTTCTCGAGGCCCTGCACGAGGCCGTCGACCGGGCCGTAGCGCACGACGACCATCTCGGGCGGCGGGCCGACGTAGGCGTCGATGCGCCCCGCAGGCCGATCGCCGTCGACGACGCGCGGGGTGACCTCGAGCTCGAGCAGGCGGCCGCTGCGCTCGATCTCCCACCGCATCGGCACGGCCTCGCGCTCGCGCACCGACGCGACGATGCGCTCGCGCAGCGACGCGGCGTCGGCCACCGGCCGGCCGTCGACGCGCAGCACGCGGTCGCCCTCGCGCAGGCCGGCGAGCGCGGCTGGCCCGCCGTCCTGCACCTGGCCCATCACCGGCTCGCTGAACGTGGCGCCGAGGCCGACGCGGCGCATCAGCGTCGCATCGACCTCGCGTGCGCCCAGCGTCGCGAGGTCGAGACGAAGGGTGCGCGGCCCGCGCCCGTCGTGGTCGCTCACGCGCAGTTCGAGGTCGCGGCCCGCGAGCGCGGCCTGCGTGACCTGCCAGCGCAGGTCGGTCATCGACCTCACCGGCGTCCAGCGCTCGCCGTCGAACGACCACTCGGTGACCCAGTCGCCCGAGCGCAGGCCGGCGCTCTCGGCGAGGCTGCCCGCCGCCGGGGTCGCAAGCACGGCCTTCGGCTCCTGCACGCCGAGCCACATCGACGCCGCGTACAGCAGCACCGCGAGCAGCAGGTTCGCCGCCGGCCCGGCGGCGACGATCGCCACCCGCTGGCGCAGCGGCTTGCGGTTGAAGGCCTGGTCGCGTTCGTGCGGCGCCACCGGCCCTTCGCGCTCGTCGAGCATGCGCACGTAGCCGCCCAGCGGCAGCGCGCCGACGACGAACTCGGTGCTGTCGGGCGTGCGCTGGCGGCGCCACAGCGCGCTGCCGAAACCGACCGAGAAGCGCAGCACCTTGACGCCGCACGCACGCGCAACGCGGTAGTGCCCGTACTCGTGGACGACGATCAGCACGCCGAGCGTCACGAGGAAGGCAAGCAGCGTCGTCACCGGGCGCACTCCCTGGCGCGCCGGCGGGCTTCGATGCGCGCGCGTGCGTCGAGGGCGAGCAGGTCGTCGAGCGTGGGCTGGAGCGGAAGCTGCGGTTGCACGTGCTCGACGACGCTGGCGTTGATCCTGTGAATGTCGGTGAAGCGGATGGTTCCGGCGAGGAACGCGGCCACCGACTCCTCGTTCGAGGCGTTGAGCACGGCGGTGCTGCCCTCGGGGCCGCGCAGCGCGTCCCAGGCGAGGAACAGCGCCGGGAAACGCTGCGGGTCGGGCGCCTCGAACGTCAGCGCGCCCAGGCGCGTGAAGTCGAGCGCATCGGCGCCGCACTCGATGCGCTCGGGGTGCGCGAGGCCGACCGCGATCGGCACCCGCATGTCGGGCGTGCCGAGCTGGGCGAGCACCGAGCGGTCGCGGCACACGACCATCGAGTGGACGATGCTCTGCGGGTGGATCACGACGCGGATCTGCTCGGGCGCGAGGTCGAACAGCCAGCGCGCCTCGACGACCTCGAGCGCCTTGTTCATCATCGTCGCCGAGTCGACCGAGATCTTGCGCCCCATGACCCAGTTCGGGTGCGCGCAGGCCTCGTCGGGCGTCACGCCGTCGAGGCTCGCGGGGTCGCGCTGGCGGAACGGCCCGCCCGAGGCGGTCAGCACGATGTGGTCGATCGTCTCGGCCCAGCGGCGCCGATCCTCGGGCAGGCACTGGAAGATCGCCGAGTGCTCGCTGTCGATCGGCAGCAGCGTCGCGCCGCCCGCGCGCACCGCCGACATGAACAGCGCCCCGCCGACGACGAGCGCCTCCTTGTTCGCGAGCAGCAGCCGCTTGCCGGCGCGCGCGGCGGCCAGGCAAGGCGCGAGGCCGGCGGCGCCGACGATCGCCGCCATCACGCTGTCGACCTCGGGGTGCGCGGCGACCTCGCACAGCGCCCGTGCGCCGACGTGCACCTCGGTGCCGACGCCGTGGGCCCGCAGCGCCGCGCGCAGCTTCTCGCCTCCGGCGTCGTCGGCGACGACGGCGTGTCGCGGCGCCAAGCGCACGCACTGCGCCGCGAGCGCGTCGATGCGGCCGTGCGCCGTCAGCGCGAAGACCTCGTAGCGCTGCGGATGACGTGCGACGACGTCGAGCGTGCTCGTGCCGATCGAACCGGTCGAGCCGAGGATGCACAGGCGCTGGGGCGTCATCGCAGGCAGACGAGCATCGAATTCACGAGCGCGCTGCGCTCGTCATCGCGAGCGCGAGCGGAAACACCGGCAGCAGCGCGTCGACACGGTCGAGCACGCCGCCGTGGCCTGGCAGCAGCGAGCTGCTGTCCTTCGCGCCCGCCGCGCGCTTGACCAGCGACTCGAACAGGTCGCCGACCACGCTCATCGCCACCAGCGCCCCGGTGCCGCCGACCAGCGCGGCCCAGCCACCGGCGTCCAGCAGGCGCGTGTACAGGCTCGGCGACGCGGCGCCCGAGGCGCGGTCCGCCCACGTCCACGCGAGCGCCAGCAGCAGCACGCCGGCCGCACCGCTCCAGACCCCCTCCCAGCTCTTGCCGGGGCTGATCGCCGGCGCGAGCTTGCGCCGGCCGAAGCGGCGTCCGCCGAAGTAGGCCGCGATGTCAGCCATCCAGACGAGGCACAGCACCGAGAGCACGAAGTTCAGCCCGATCGCGTGGGCCTGCGCGAGCGCGAGCCACGCGGTCCACAGCAGCAGCGGGCCGAGCAGCCAGCGCAGCGACCGCGCCGCGTGCGGCCAGCCCGCGGGGCCGCGCCGCAGCGCCCAGAGGCCGCCGGCGACCCACAGCAGCGCCGGCAGCCACCACACGGCGGTCGGCACGTGCGACGTCCATCCGAAGGCCAGCGTCGCCGCGCACGCGACCGCGAGCAGCGCACCGGTGACCCATGCCGCAGCGCCGGCGACGCCGTTCAGGCGCGCCCACTCCCAGCCGGCGGCAGCGATCAGGATCAGCGTCACGACGGCGAACGGCCACGGCTCGTGCCACAGCAGCGCCGGCAGCAGGACCGCGAGCAGCACCAGCGCGGTGACGACGCGCTGCTTGAGCATCAAGCCGTCTCGGCCAGGACCGGCGGCGTCGTGATCGTGCCGAAGCGGCGGTCGCGCCGGGCGTAGTTGCGCAACGCCGCGTCGAGCTCGGCCTCGCCGAACTCGGGCCACAGGCAATCGGAGAAATAGAGCTCGGAGTAGGCGATCTGCCACAGCAGGAAGTTGCTGACGCGGACCTCGCCGCCGGTGCGGATGAACAGGTCCGGGTCGGGGGCGAAGCTCATCGCCATGTGCTGAGCGAGCAGCGCCTCGTCGATCTGCCCCGGCGCGACGCCCGCCGCGGCGATCTTCTGGCACGCCTGCACGACGTCCCAGCGGCCGCCGTAGTTGAAGGCCACCGAGAGGTTGATGCGGCGGTTGTGGGCGGTCACGCGCTCGGCGTGCTCGCAGGCCTCGCGCACCTTGTCCGCCACGCCGGCCCGATCGCCGACGATGCGGATGCGCACGCCCTCGCGCTGCAGTTCGGGCAGGTATTTCTGCACCGCGACCAGTACGAGCCCCATCAGGCTGGAGACCTCGTCGCTCGGGCGGTTCCAGTTCTCCGACGAGAACGCGAACACCGTGAGGTACTCGATGCCACGGTCGGCCGATGCTCGCACCACGCGCACCAGCGCGTCGACGCCAGCCTTGTGACCGAAGAAGCGTGGCATGTAACGCCGCCTCGCATAGCGGCCGTTCCCGTCCATCACGATCGCGACGTGACGCGGCAGGCGCGGCGGGGAGGCAACCCCGCAGGGGGCGGACAAATCGGTCACCGCGTTCGTTCAGACGGCCATGATCTCGGCTTCCTTGCCGGCGACGAGCTTGTCGACCTCGGCCACCGTGCGGTCGGTCAGGCGCTGCATCTCGTCGAGGAAGCGGCGCTCCTCGTCCTCGCCGATCGCCTTGTCCTTCAGCAGCTTCTTCGCGTGCTCGTTGGCGTCGCGGCGCAGGTTGCGCACGGCGATCTTCGCCTCCTCGCCGGCGTGGCGCGCGACCTTCGTCAGCTCGCGGCGGCGCTCCTCCGTGAGCGGGGGCATCGGCACGCGCAGCAGGTCGCCCTGCGCCGACGGGTTCAGGCCCAGGTCGCTCTCGCGGATCGCCTTCTCGATCTTCGCGCCCATGCCCTTCTCCCACGGCTGCTCGAGCCGTAGTACTCGACGTGCACTTGGTCGAGCAGGCCCGGGTGCGCGCGGCCGGTGCGGATCTTCTGCAGCTCGGCGCGCAGCGCATCGAGCGACTTGGCCATCTTCTGTTCCGTCGTCTTGCGGATGTCGGCGGTGCTCATCGAAACGCTTCCCTCAGACATGCACCAGCGTGCCCTCGTCCTCGCCGAGCACGACGCGCTTGAGCGCCCCCGGCTTGAAGATCGAGAACACCTTGATCGGCAGCTTCTGGTCGCGGCACAGCGCGAACGCCGTCGCATCCATCACCTGCAGGTTCCTGACGATCGCCTCGTCGAAGCTGATGCGCGCGTAGCGCGTGGCCGACGGGTCTTTGTTCGGGTCGGCGGTGTAGACGCCGTCGACCTTCGTCGCCTTCAGCACGATCTCGGCGCCGATCTCGGCGCCGCGCAGCGCCGCCGCCGTGTCGGTCGTGAAGAACGGGTTGCCGGTGCCGGCGGCGAACACGACGACCTTGCCCTCCTCGAGGTACTGCAGCGCCTTCGGCCGCACGTAGGGCTCGACGACCTGCTCGATCGCGATCGCGCTCATCACGCGCGCCGTCATGCCCTCCTGGCGCATCGTGTCGGCGAGCGCGAGCGAGTTCATGACGGTGGCGAGCATGCCCATGTAGTCGGCCGTCGCGCGGTCCATGCCGACCGAGCCGCCGGCCACGCCACGGAAGATGTTGCCGCCGCCGATCACGACGGCGACCTCGCAGCCCAGCTGCGTGATCTCCTGCACCTCGCGCACGATGCGCACGATCGTCGCGCGGTTGATGCCGTACGCGTCGTCGCCCATCAGGGCTTCGCCGGACAGCTTCAGCAGGATCCGCTTGTAGGCCGCCATCCGGCGTGTCCCCCTAGTGCACCGGGCGCAAGTGTACGGCGGTGTACGGCGCCGGCTGTCACTGCCCTTTCGCCGCCGCCACCTGCGCCGCGACCTCGGCGGCGAAGTCGTCGGCCTTCTTCTCGATGCCCTCGCCGACGACGTACAGCGTGAAGCGCTTCACCGTCGTCTTCCTGTCCTTGAGCATCTGGCCCACCGTCTGCTTGCCGTCGGCGGCCTTGACGAAGACCTGGTCGAGCAGCGAAACCTCCTTGAGGAACTTCTGCACCGAGCCTTCGACCATCTTGGCGACGATGTCGGCCGGCTTGCCGCTCTCGGCCGCCTTCTCCGAAGCGATGCGCCGCTCCTTGTCGACCAGCTCGGCCGGCACCTCGGCCGACGACAGCGCCGCCGGCTTCATCGCCGCGACGTGCATCGCCACGTCCTTCGCCGCCACGTCGTCGCCGTCGTACTCGACGAGCACGCCGATGCGCGTGCCGTGCAGGTAGTGCGCCAGCGCGCCGCCGCCGGCATAGCGCCGGAAGCGGCGGATCGTCATGTTCTCGCCGATCTTGCCGATCAGCCCCTTGCGCACGTCCTCGACCGTCGGCCCGAAGCCGTCCTGCGACAGCGACAGGGCCGTCAGGGCCGCGACGTCGGCCGGCGCGTGCTGCGCGACGAGCTCGGCGCAGGCCTTCGCGAACGCGAGGAAGGACTCGTTCTTCGACACGAAGTCGGTCTCGCAGTTGACCTCGACGAGCGCGCCGATGTTGCCGGCGACCGAGGCGGCGACGACGCCCTCGGCGGTGATGCGCGACGCGGCCTTGCCGGCCTTGCTGCCGAGCTTGACGCGCAGGATCTCCTCGGCGCGGGCCATGTCGCCGTCGGCCTCGGTCAGCGCCTTCTTGCACTCCATCATCGGCGCGTCGGTCTTGGCGCGCAGATCGGCGACCATGCTTGCGGTGATTGCGGGCATTGCTTGCTAGCTCCAATGTGGTCGAAGGGGGCACTGCGGCCCCCGACGGTCGGCTCCCGGGGCCTCTCGCCCCGCGGCACGGATCAGGCGTCTTCGCTGACCTCGACGAACTCGTCGCCGCCGGCGGCGGCCTGCACGACGTCGGACGTCGCGTTCGCCCTGCCATCGAGCACGGCGTCGGCCACCGCGCGCGCATACAGCGCGACCGCCTTCGCCGAGTCGTCGTTGCCCGGGATCACGTAGTCGATGCCCTCGGGCGAGTGATTGGTGTCGACGATGCCGATCACGGGGATGCCCAGCTTCTTCGCCTCGGCGACCGCGATCTTGTGGTAGCCGACGTCGATCACGAACAGCGCGTCGGGCAGCGCGTTCATGTCCTGGATGCCGCCGATGTCCTTCTCGAGCTTCGAAAGATCGCGCTGGAACAGCAGGCCTTCCTTCTTGGTCATCTGCTCGATGCCGGCCTCGACCTGCGCCTGCATCTCCTTGAGCTTCTTGAGCGAACCCTTGACCGTCTTGAAGTTGGTCAGCATGCCGCCAAGCCAGCGCTGGTCGACGTAGGGCATGCCGCAGCGCTGCGCCTCCTGCGCGATCACGTCGCGCGCCTGGCGCTTGGTGCCCACCATCAGGATCGTGCCGCGGCGGCCGGCGAGCTGGCGCACGAACTTCATCGCACCCTCGAAGAGCGGCTGCGTCTTCTCGAGGTTGATGATGTGGATCTTGTTGCGATGGCCGTAGATGTAGGGGGCCATCCGGGGGTTCCAGAAGCGCGTCTGGTGCCCGAAATGGACACCGGCTTCCAGCATTTCACGCATGCTGACGGTCATGGGGACTCCGAAGGTTGGGTCTAAAATCCGGCGCGAATCGCGATGTAGGAGCACCTTCGTGCATCGTCGTCGCGACACCGTTCGGCGGCCGGATCCGCGTTGGTGTCGGCCCGAACTCGGCGCTTCGGCGCGGCTCGGACAAACCCGCGGAGTATAGCAGGCCCCTCGTCGCGGGAGCGCCCGGGCAGACGACGCAACACCGCGCGCGCCGACCGGCGGCAGGGCGTCGGCGCCTTGTCGATCCCGTCGCCATCGGATAGCCTGCGTGCCACCGATGCAGAAAATCGACTCCGCGTGCGCACGACTGCCGCTGCACGATGCGGCCGCCACGCGCCGCGTCGAGGCACGCGCGCTCGCGCGCTCACCCGCCGGCGCGCTGATGACGCGTGCCGGCCTCGCCACCGCGAAGCTCGCGCTCGCGCTGCGGCCCGACGCGAAGCGCGCCTGGGTGATCGCCGGTCCGGGCAACAACGGCGGCGACGGGCTCGACGCCGCTGCGCGGCTGCAGGCCAACGGCGTCGACGTGACCGTCCACCTGCTCGCCGATGCGCAGCGACAGAGCGCCGACGCACGCGCGGCGCGGCAGCGCGCGCAGGACGCCGGGGTCAGGCTCCTCGACGCGCTGCCCGACGCCCCACCCGCCTGCGACATCGCGATCGACGCCCTGCTCGGCCTCGGCCTCACGCGCGCCCCCGAAGGCGAGCTCGCGGCCGCGATGGCGACGTTCAACGCCACGCGTGCGACCCGGCTCGCGATCGATTTGCCCTCGGGGCTCGACGCCGACCAAGGCGCGACACCGGGCCATGCGGTGCGGGCGCAGCACACGCTGACGATGCTCACGCTCAAGCCGGGCCTGTTCACCGCGCAGGGCCGCGACCACGCCGGGCAGGTCTGGCTCGACGCGCTCGGCAACGACGTCGACGAGCCGCCGACCGCGTGGCTGGCGACGGCACCGGCCGAGCCGCCACCGCGGCACCACGCCCAGCACAAGGGCAGCTTCGGCGACGTCGTCGTCGTCGGTGGCGCGCCGGGGATGGTCGGCGCGGCGTGGCTGGCGGCATGCGCGGCGCTTGCTGCGGGCGCTGGGCGCGTCTACGTCAGCCTGCTCGACCCCGACGCCACGACCTGGCTCGCGACGCGGCCCGAGTTGATGGCCCGCCAGCGGGTCTGGGCCGACCACCCGTCGCTGCTGCGCGCTTCGACCGTGGTCTGCGGCTGCGGCGGTGGCGCGGCAGTGCGGCAGGCGCTGCCGGCGGTCCTTGCACTCGCACCGAGGCTCGTGCTCGACGCCGATGCGCTCAACGCGATCGCCGACGACGAGGCCCTGCGCCACGCCCTTCGGCAGCGCGGCCGCCGCGGCGTCGCGACCGTGCTCACGCCGCACCCGCTCGAGGCGGGCCGGCTGCTCGGCCGTGGCGCCGTGCACGTGCAGGCCGACCGCTTCGGCACCGCACAGGCGCTGGTCGAGACCTTTGGCGCCGTCGTCGTGCTCAAGGGCTCGGGCACGCTGATCGCCGCCCCGTCGGCCCTGCCCTGGGTCAACGCGAGCGGCAATGCGGCGCTGGCCAGCCCGGGCACGGGCGACGTCCTCGCCGGCTGGCTCGGCGGCGAGATCGCGGCGTCGGGCGCCGCGCTGACGTCGCCTGATGCGCTGCAGCAACGCTGTGCGGCGGTCGTCGCCCGGCACGGGGCCGCGGCCGACCGCCATGGCGAACGGACCCCGCTGCGCGCTGCGGCGCTGATCGACGCGATGATCGACGCGATGGTCGACGGTTCTCGGGACGCTCCCCCGGCGTAGCGCCTGCGGAGCAGCCGCCCGCGGGTCGCCGGCGATCAGCGTGGCTTGCGCGGGGCGCGCGACTTGCGCGCGACCGTCGCCTGCTTCTTCGCGCCGCCGGCGGCGTCGCCGCGAGAGCGCCGGGTCCCGCCGCGCGCCTCGCGGTCGGCGCGGTGCACGGCGTCGAGCGCGGCGGTCGCCGTGCCGTCGCCCGTGCGCCCCGGCTTGCCGGAGGCCGCGCGACCGCGCGCGAGCAGCCGGTCGTCCTCGCCCTCGCGCACGAGACGGAAGTCGATCTTGCGCCCGTCGAGGTCGACGCGGCTGACCTGCACCCGCACCCGCGAGCCGACGACGTAGCGCACGCCGGTGCGCTCGCCGCGCAGCTCCTGCCGCACCTCGTCGTAGCGGTAGTACTCGCCGCCGAGTTCGGTGATGTGCACGAGGCCGTCGACGTACAGCGCGTCGAGCGTGACGAACAGGCCGAAGCTCGCGACCGCGCTGACGGTGCCGGCGAATTCCTCGCCGAGGTGGTCGCGCATGTAGCGGCACTTCAGCCACGCCTCGACGTCGCGCGAGGCCTCGTCGGCGCGGCGCTCGTTGGCGCTGCAGTGCGCGCCCGCCGCCTCCCAGCGCTCGGCCTCCTGCATGTGCGGCTTCGGCGCCTTGCCGCCGCGGCGCACCTTCGGCGCGTGCTCGACGACCCCGGTGCTGAGGTGGTAGCGCTTGCCGTGCAGCAGCGCCTTGAGCACGCGGTGGATCAGCAGGTCGGGGTATCGGCGGATCGGGCTCGTGAAGTGCGTGTAGGCCTCGTAGGCGAGGCCGAAGTGGCTGCCCTTGATGCCGCTGTAGATCGCCTGCTGCATCGAGCGCAGCAGCATCGTGTGGATCTGCGTCGCGTCGGGGCGGTCGCGCGTCGCCGCGGCGATGGCCTGGTACTCGCCGGGCTTGGGCTCCTCGCTCAGGCCCAGGCCGAGCCCGAGCGCGCGCAGGTAGTTCTGTAGCGTCGTGCGCTTCTCGGGGGTCGGCCCCTCGTGCACGCGGTACAGCGACGGGTGTTCGGCCTGCGCGATGAAGTCGGCGGCGCACACGTTGGCGGCGAGCATCGCCTCCTCGATCAGCCGGTGCGCCTCGGTGCGCACGCGCGGCACGATCTTTTCGATCCGTCCGTGGTCGTCGCAGACGATCTGCGTCTCGGTGGTTTCGAAGTCGACCGCGCCGCGCACGGCGCGGTGCTTGAGCAGCGCGCGGTAGACCTCGTGCAGGTGCAGCAGGTGCGGCACGAGCGCCTCGCGGCGCACCGCCTCGGGCCCGCGCGTGTTGGCGAGGATCGCCGCGACCTCGGTGTACGTCAGCCGCGCGTGCGAGCGGATCACCGCCGGGTAGAACTGGTAGGCCGTGACCTCGCCGCCGCGGTCGACGAGCAGGTCGCACACCATCGCGAGGCGGTGCTCGTCGGGGTTCAGCGAGCACAGCCCGTTGCTCAGCTTCTCGGGCAGCATCGGAATCACGCGGCGCGGGAAGTAGACCGAGGTCGCGCGCTCGTAGGCGTCGCGGTCGAGCGGCTCGCCGGGCTTCACGTAGTGGCTGACGTCGGCGATCGCGACCACGAGTCGCCAGCCGTCGAACGCGTTCTTGCCCCGTCCCTGCCTGTGCGGCTCGCAGTAGACGGCGTCGTCGAAGTCACGCGCGTCCTCGCCGTCGATCGTGACCAGCGGCACGTCGGTGAGGTCGACGCGGTGGCGGCGGTCGACCGGGCGCAGCTTGTCGGGCAGCGCCGCGGCCTGCGCGATCGTCTCCGGCGAGAAGCGATGCGGCACCTCGTACTTGCGCACCGCGATCTCGATCTCCATGCCCGGGTCGTCGATCTCGCCGAGCACCTCGGTGACGCGGCCCACCGGCTGCGAGTACAGCGAAGGCGGCTCCGTGAGTTCGATGGCGACGACCTGCCCCGCGTGCCCGCTGGCGGTGGCGTTCTTCGGGATCAGGATGTCCTGCCCGTAGCGCTTGTCTTCCGGCGCGACGACCCAGACGCCACCCTCGTGCAGCAGGCGTCCGATGATCGGCGCCTTGCGCCGCTCGAGGATGTCGAGCACGCGGCCCTCGGGCCGGCCCTTGCGGTCGTAGCGCACGATGCGCACGCGCACGCGGTCGCGGTGCAGCACCGCGCGCATCTCCTGCGGCGAAGGAAGCCGTGGCCGTCGCGGTGCCCCTGCACCGTGCCCTCCACTTCGCTCATCAGAGCGGCGCCGAGGACGGGGGCGGTTGAGGTCGATTCTTTCTTGATGGTAGACTTTCAGTTTGCTGAGACAGGCACGTTCCGCTCAGGGAGCGCGCCTCAAGCCCAGGTGGCGGAATTGGTAGACGCACTAGTTTCAGGTACTAGCGGGTAACTCCGTGGAGGTTCGAGTCCTCTCCTGGGCACCATAGACACGACGACGAAGGCCGGCTTCCGCCGGCCTTCGTCGTTTCAGATCGCGAACTTCTTGGCCAGCCCCTCGGGGCGCAGGTTGTCGTATTCCTCGAACGGCTGGTGGATCCAGGGACTCGTGGGCAGCATCTCGACGAAGTAGTCGGGGATGTAGGTCGAACGACGGCGCGCAGCGTCACGCCCGAGTCCGCCAGGTCGTCGACGAGCAACACGCGCCCGGCGAGGTCGCCCTTGGGCAGCGTGATGTACTTGGCCATGTCGAGCCGGCCCTGGATCGTCCCAGCCTCGGCGCGGTACGAACTCGTCGACATGATCGCCAGCGGCTTGTCGAACACGCGCGAGATCACGTCGCCCGGACGCATGCCGCCGCGCGCCAGGCAAAGGATCTGGTCGAACGCCCACCCCGACGCGTGCACCTTGAGCGCCAGGCGCTCGATCAGCATGTGGTACTCGTCCCACGAGACGTACAGGTGTTTGCCGTCGTCGGTCAGCATCGGTCTCCTCCACTCTTTCAGGCTTGGTACGGATGGCGCAGGACGATCGTGTGCTCGCGGTCGGGGCCGGTCGACACCATGTCGATCGGCGCCCCGATGAACGCCTGCACGCGCTCGAGGTAGGCGCGCGCGTTGGCCGGCAGGCGGTCCCAGTCGGTGATGCCGGCGGTCGACTCGCTCCAGCCCGCGAAGCGCTCGTAGATCGGCCGGCAGGCGACGATGTCGTCGGCGTCGAGCGGCAGGATGTCGACGCGCCGCCCATGCAGCTCGTAGCCGACGCCCATCAGGATCTCCGGCAGGCCGTCGAGCACGTCGAGCTTCGTGATGCACAGGCCCGAGATGCCGTTGATGATGATGCTGCGCTTGAGCGCCGCGGCGTCGAGCCAGCCGCAGCGCCGCGCGCGGCCGGTCACCGTGCCGCGCTCCTGGCCGACGGTGCTCAGGTGGTGGCCCACCGTGCCGGGTGCGTCGATCGGCAGCTCGGTCGGGAACGGACCCGAGCCGACGCGCGTCGTGTACGCCTTCGTGATGCCGAGGATGTAGTGCAACTGGTCCGGTCCCACGCCCGACCCGGCCGAAGCATTGCCCGCGACGCAGTTGCTCGACGTGACGTACGGATACGTGCCGTGGTCGATGTCGAGCAGCGTGCCCTGCGCACCCTCGAACAGGATGTTCTGCCCCGCCGCGTGCGCCTGGTGGATCAGGTAGCCGACGTCGGCCATCATCGGCCGCAGCTGCTCGGCGAGCGCCATCGCGCGGTCGAACATCGGCTGGAACTCGAGCGGCTTGCTCTTCAGGATGCCGGTCAGCGCGACGTTGTGCCAGTCGAGCAGCTCGCGCAGCTTGGCGGCGAAGCGCTCGGGGTGCTTCAGGTCCTGCACGCGCAGCGCGCGGCGCGCGACCTTGTCCTCGTACGCCGGGCCGATGCCCTTGCCGGTGGTGCCGATCTTGCCGCTGCCGCTGCTTTCGCGCAGCGCCTCGCGCGCGCGGTCGACCTCGACGTGGAACGGCAGGATCAGCGGGCACGACTCGCTCAGGTGCAGGCGCGAGCGCACGTCGAGACCGATGCCTTCGAGGCGCTCGATCTCGCCGAGCAGGTGGGTCGGGTCGACGACGACGCCGTTGCCGATGTAGCAGGCGACGCCGTCGCGCATGATGCCGCTGGGGATCAGCTGCAACGCTGTCTTGACGCCCTTGATGACGAGCGTGTGGCCGGCGTTGTGGCCGCCCTGGAACCGCACCACGCCCTGCGCGTGGTCGGTCAGCCAGTCGACGACCTTGCCCTTGCCTTCGTCCCCCCACTGCGTGCCGACGACGACGACGTTGCGTCCCCGCGGCGCTGCCTGTGCGCTCATGTGCCTCCCGTCGTTCGTCGATGCGCGCACCGCGTCACAGCGCGCGCAGCACCCATTGCCCGCCGACCTCGACCAGCTCGCGGTCGCAATCGAATTCCTTCGCCTCGTCCTCGTGCCCGGGCAGGATGCACAGCACGGTCTCGCCGCGGCGGCGCAACTGGCGGATCGCCTGCCGCAGCCGTTCGTCCTCGCTCCACGGGGCGCGGATCGCCGGCGGCGACGCCTGCCGCGGCGCCAGCGCGGCGAGCGCCTTCAGGTCGAGGCTGAAGCCGACCGCCGGGCGGTTGCGCCCGAACACGGCGCCGATCTCGTCGTAGCGCCCGCCGCGCACGACGGCGTCGCTCGAGCCGCGCGCGTAGACGGCGAATCGCACACCGCTGTAGTACGCGTAGCCGCTCATGTCGCCGAGATCGAAGCCGACGCGCACCTGCGGGTGCGTGCGCCGCAGCCGCTCGGCGAGCCACGCGAGCTCGTCGAGCGCCGTGCCGATCAGCGCGCGCGCCGGCAGCCGCTCGCGCGCCCGGGTCAGCACCTCGGCGCCGCCGTACAGCGACAGCAGCGCCTCGAGGCCGGCGCGGTGATCGGCCGGCAGCGGGCTCGCGAGGTCGGCGAGCGCCGCCGCGTCCTTCGCCGCCAGCGCGTCGACGATGGCGGCGAGACGCGCGCCATCGACCGGCGCGCCGGCGAGCACGCCGCGCACGATGCGCGCGTCGCCGAGGTCGAGCACCGGCGCCTCGATGCCCGCCGCCGCCAGGCCGTCGAGCGCGAGCTCGACGACCTCGAGGTCGGCCTCGAGCCCGGCGTGGCCGTAGATCTCGGCGCCGAACTGCAGCGGCTCGCGCGTGGCGTTCATGCCCGAAGGCCGCGTGTGCAGCACCGGCCCGCAGTAGCACAGACGGGCGACGCCGCGGCGGTTCAGCAGGTGCGCGTCGATGCGCGCGACCTGCGGCGTCGTGTCGGCGCGCACGCCGAGCGTGCGGCCACTCAACTGGTCGATCAGCTTGAAAGTGCGCAGGTCGAGCGCGTGCCCCGTGCCCGACAGCAGCGACTCGAGATGCTCGAGCAGCGGCGGCATCACGAGCTCGAAGCCGCATCCGCGGGCGAGGTCGAGCCAGTCGCGCCGCAGGTCCTCGACGCGCCGGGCCTGCGACGGCAGCACATCGGCGATGTGCTCGGGAAGCAGCCAGGCTGACGACATGAACGGGCGGGCTGTTAAAACCAGCATTCTACCGGCGCCACCCCCGGGCGCCGGACCGTCGTCAACGCGTCTCAGCGCAGGAAGAGCAACGCGAGCACGGCGCCCGCGAGCATGCTCGCGAGACCGATGAAGCGGATCTGGCCGTCGCTGAGCTGCAGCGCGCGCTCGAACATCTGCCGCCAGGCCGTGGGGCTGAGGAACGGCAACAACCCTTCGAAGACGAGCATCAGCGCCAGCGCGCCGATGAGGACGTCGCCCATCGGCTGCCGACGCGCTCAGCGCGGCGCCGCCTGCGGCCCGCGCATGACGCGGAAGAAGTCGCCGGTGGTGTCAAGCACCATCACGTCGTTCTTGTTCTGGAAGCTCGCTCGGTAGGCCTCAAGGCTGCGGTAGAACTGCGCAAACTGAGGGTCGCGGCCGAACGCCTCCGCATACAGCGCCGACGCGCGCGCGTCGCCCTCGCCCTTGATCTTCTGCGCGTCGCGGAACGCCTCGGCGAGGATGATCTCGCGCTGGCGGTCGGCGTCGGCTCGGATCTTCTCGCCCTCCGCGGAGCCGGTCGAGCGCAGCTCGTTGGCCACGCGCTTGCGCTCCGACTCCATACGCCGGTAGACGGCGTCGGTGATGTCGGCGACGAAGTCGACGCGCTTGACGCGCACATCGACGATCTCGACGCCGAAGTTCTGCGAGACCTCCGTCAGGCGATCGCGCACGCCCTGCATCACGCGTTCGCGGTCGGTGGCGAGCACGCCGGTCACCGTCTGGCGCGTGATCTCCTCGTTGAATGCGGCCTGCACCACGGGGGTCAGGCGCACGTCGAGGTTGCGCATGTCGGCGCCGCTGTTGCGGATGAACTGGCGCGGGTCGCTGATGCGCCACTTGACCATCCAGTCGACGAGCACGCTCTTCTTCTCGGCGGTGAAGATCGGCCGCGGGTCGGTGTTGTCGAGCGTCTGGATGCGCTTGTCGAGAAAGACGACGTTCTGGAACGGCGGCGGCAGCTTCCAGTTCAGCCCCGGTTCGGTGATCACGGTCCTGATCTCGCCGAGCGCGAAGACGGCGGCGATCTGGCGCTGGTCGACGACGAACAGCGTCGACGACAGCAGCATCAGCAGGGCCAGCAGGCCACCGACGAAGAGTCCGATTCGGTTCATGGCGGGTTGTCCTTCGCGGGGTCAGCGCACGTCGCGCTCGCGGCTGCGCTGGTCGCCGCGCGTGCGCGCGTCGAGCGTGACGGCCGCTGCGCCGGCGGCCGGCGTCGGCACGTCAGTGCGCGGCGCCGCCGCCGGTGCCGTCCCGCTCTGGCGCAGCAGCTGCTCGAGCGGCATGTAGAGGAAGTTCGAGCTGCCGCGGCTGTCGACGAGCACCTTGCTGACGTTGCCGTAGACCTCCTGCATCGTCTCGAGGAACAAGCGGTCACGCGTCACCCCGGGGGCACGCTGGTACTCGGCGAGCACCGAGCGGAAGCGCTGCGCGTCGCCCTCGGCGGTGGCGATGATGCGCGCCCGGTAGCCCTCGGCCTCCTCGCGCAGACGCGCGGCCGTGCCTTGCGCGCGCGGGAGCACCTCGCTCGCGTAGGCCTCGCCTTCGTTGCGGAAGCGGTCGCGGTCGGCGCCGGCGCGTACCGCGTCGTTGAACGCCGCCTGCACCTGCTCGGGCACCTGCACGTTCTGGATGTTGACGTTGGTGACCAAGATGCCGGCGTTCAGGCGGTCGAGCTGGTTCTGGACCGAGCGCACGAGGTCGGCGGCGATGGCGTCGCGCGCCGCGTAGAGCACCGAGTCGACCTGGCTGCGGCCGACGATCTCGCGCACCGCCGACTCGCTGGCCATCACCACGGCCTCGTCGGGGTTGCGGTTCTCGAACAGATAGGCGCGCGAGTCGCTCAGCCGGTACTGCACGGTAAAGCGGATGTCGACGATGTTCTCGTCCTGCGTCAGCATCGACGAGTCGCGCAGCCCGGTGGCCTGCGTGACCGTGTTGCGGCCGATGTCGACCGAGCGCAGCTGCGTGAACGGCACCGTCTCGTGCGCCTGGAACGGGTACGGCAGCCGCCACTGGATGCCGGCGTCGACAGTGGCGCTGTAGCGACCGAACGTCGTGACGACGGCCTGCTGGCCTTCCTGCACGATGTACACGCCGCTGCCGAGCCAGATCAGCGCGACGACGCCGGAGATCAGGCCGATGCCGATGCCCGCGCTCTTCATGTCGGGCGGCTGGAACGACGGCCCGCCGCCGCCACCGCCGCCGCCGTCACCGCCGCCATCGAGACGGCGCGGCCCCTTCTTGTTGCCGAACAGGTTCGACAGCTTGCCGTTGAAGTCCTTCCATAGCTCGTCGAGGTCGGGCGGACCGTCCTTGCGACCGCTGTTCAGCGTGAGGCCGTCACCCGCGGGCGAGGTCGTACGGCCGCGCGCGCCTCGGGGCAGCGCGCGCAGCAGCGCGAGCGCGGCCGACGCCGTCGCGCGCAGGCGGGCACCCAAGGGCGCGGAAACGACGTCGGGAAACGATCGGATGGTCATGCCTGCAACGAACGGCTGGGTTGGGGAGCTGCCGGCGGCAGCCAGTCGGGAGCGGACTCGATGGCCGCGCGCGCCAGCGCCTCGCGCAGCTCGGCGAGGCCGGTGCCGTCGAGCGCACTGACGAACACGCGCGGGGTACGCCGGCCACCGTCACGTTCGACAGTGTCGACGAGGGCGCGCGGGCGCTGGCCGGGCTCGAGGGCGTCGACCTTGTTGAAGACGAGGATCTGGGGCACGTCCTGCGCCCCGATCTCGGCGAGCACGCGTTCGACCTCGTGCTGCTGCTCGTCGCGCGTCGGGCTGGCCGCGTCGACGACGTGCAGCAGCAGGTCGGCGTCGACCGCCTCTTGCAGCGTCGCCTGGAACGCCTCGACGAGCTTGTGCGGCAGGTCGCGGATGAAGCCGACCGTGTCGGCGAGCGACACCGTGCGCCCGCCGACACCGTCTAGCGCGGGCAGGTACAGCGCGCGCACCGTCGGGTCGAGCGTCGCGAACAGCTGGTCGGCGGCGTAGGTGCGCGCCTTCGTCAGCGCGTTGAACAGCGTCGACTTGCCGGCGTTGGTGTAGCCGACGAGCGCGATGCGGAACGTGCCGCTGCGCTCGCGCGCGCGACGCTGCGTCTGCCGCTGGCGCTTGACGCGGTCGAGCCGCGTCTTCACGCTGCGGATGCGCTCGCCGATCATGCGGCGGTCGAGCTCGATCTGCGTCTCGCCCGGGCCGCCGCGCGTGCCGATGCCGCCCTGCTGGCGCTCGAGGTGGCTCCAGCGGCGCACGAGACGCGTCGACAGGTACTGCAGCCGCGCGAGCTCGACCTGCAGCTTGCCCTCGTGGCTCTTCGCGCGCTCGGCGAAGATCTCGAGGATCAGCGCCGTGCGGTCGGACACCGGCACGCCGAGGTGGCGCTCGAGGTTGCGCTGCTGCACCGGGCTCAGCGCCTGGTCGAAGATCACGCCCTGCGCGTCGTGCTCCTGCACGATGGCCTTGATCTCGTCGGCCTTGCCGCTGCCGACGAACAGCGCCGCGTCGGGTGCCTTGCGGCGCGCGAACACGCGCGCGACGACGTCGTCGCCGGCCGACTCGGCGAGCTGTGCCAGCTCGTCGAGCGTCGGATCGAACGACGAGCCGGGACCGAGATCGACGCCGACGATCACGGCACGCGCGACCATGCCGTCGCGCCGCGCGCCAGGCTGGACCTCAGGCATCGAGGAACGGGAAGTGGAAGTCGAAGCGGCCAATGAGCTCAGGATCCCTCCCCGGGCTCCTGCGTGTGGAAGTTCACCGCCCGCCCGGGCACGACGGTGGAGATCGCGTGCTTGTAGACCATCTGCGTGACGGTGTTGCGCAGCAGGACCACGTACTGGTCGAACGACTCGATGTGGCCCTGCAACTTGATGCCGTTGACGAGGTAGATCGACACCGGCACGTGTTCCTTGCGCAGGAGGTTCAGGAACGGGTCTTGTAGTAGCTGCCCTTTGTTGCTCACGATATGCTCCGTGTCGAAGGTCGATCTGCGGGACGTTAACACAGGCCTCCCGTCGGGCGTGGCCGGCCGACGCTTACCCGCGCACCCTTAAGTGCCGCGATCCACGAAAGGGTTCCGCGACGAGCGCAGCTCGATGCGCAGCGGCGTGCCGACGAGCTTGAAATGCTCGCGGAACCGGCCCTCGAGGTAGCGCTTGTAGGCGTCGGTGACGTGGTCGAGCGAGTTGCCGTGGATGACGACGATCGGCGGGTTCATGCCGCCCTGGTGCGCATAGCGCAGCTTCGGCCGGGTCGCGCCCGCGCGTTTGGGCGCCTGGTGCTCGACCGCCTCGTGCAGCACGCGCGTGAGCACCGGCGTGGGCAGCTTGGCCGTGGCCGACGCGTATGCCGCGCCGATCGCCTTCCACAGCGGCGCGAGTCCCTGGCGCTTCAGTGCCGAGATGTGCAGCCGCGGCGCGAACTTCAGGAACGCCAGGCGCTGCTCGATCGAGCGCTCGAGCTGCTCGCGCTGGTAGGCGTCGACGGCGTCCCACTTGTTGACCGCGACCACGGCGGCGCGGCCCGCCTCGGCGACGTAGCCGGCGATGTGCGCGTCCTGGTCGCCGACGCCCTGCGTCGCGTCGAGCAGCAGCACGACGACGTGCGCGTCGGCGATCGCCTGCAGCGTCTTGACGACCGAGAACTTCTCGACCGCCTCGAACACGCGCCCCTTGCGGCGCAGCCCGGCGGTGTCGACGAGCTCGAAGCGCCGCCCGCCGCGCTCGAGCGGCACGCGGATCGCGTCGCGCGTCGTACCCGGCTGGTCGTAGGCCACGAGCCGCTCCTCGCCGAGCCAGGCGTTGATCAGCGTGCTCTTGCCGACGTTCGGCCGCCCCGCCACGGCGAGGCGGATCGGCGCGTCCGCGGCAGGCTCGCCCTCGTCCGCCTCGTCGACAGGCGGCAGGTCGTCGAGCACCGCGTCCATCAGACTGCGGATGCCCTGGCCGTGCGCCGCCGAGACCGGGTGCGGCTCGCCGATGCCGAGTTCGTGGAATTCGGCCAGCCGCGCCGACTCCGTCATGCCCTCGGCCTTGTTGACCGCCAGGTGCACCCGCTTGCCGCACTCGCGCAGGTAGCGCGCGATGTCGTGGTCCTGCGCCGACAGGCCCGCGCGCGCGTCGACGACGAAGACCACCGCGTCGGCCTCGGCCACCGCCTGCCGCGTCTGCTGCGCCATCGCGGCGACGATGCCGGTGGGCTTCTCGGGCTCGAAGCCGCCGGTGTCGACGACGATGATCTCGCGAGCGCCGACGCGCGCGTCACCGTAGTGGCGGTCGCGCGTCAGCCCGGGAACGTCGGCGACGATCGCGTCGCGGCTCTTCGTCAGCCGGTTGAAAAGCGTCGACTTGCCGACGTTGGTGCGGCCGACGAGGGCGACGACCGGCTTCATCGAGGCGAGCTCACACCGGGCGGAACGCGAACAGGCCGCCACGCCGGGTCACGACGAGCACGGTGCTGCGCGCCAGTACCGGCGTGCCGACGACGGCCGAGCCGTCGGTGGCCAGCCGCAGCAGCGGCTGGCCGGTGTCGGCGGCGAGCCAGTGCACCTGGCCCTCGACGTCGCCGAAGACGACCGTCGGCCCGACGGCGAGCGCGCCGCTCAGGCCGCGGTAGAGGAAGCTCTCGTTCGTCCACAGGATCTCGCCGCTGCCGGTGCGCCACGCGGTGATGCGGTCGCTGCCGTCGGCACCGAACAGCCGCTCGGCGTCGCCGCCGATCGCCTGCGTGCCGCCGACGGCGCGGCTCCACACGGGCGACGTTCGCTCGAGGTCGATGCAGCCGACCGCCTGCTGGAACGCGCGCGCGCACAGCGTGTTGCCCAGGCGCAGCGGTGGCCCGACGAGGTCGGCCAGGCGCTCGACCTCGTTCGTGCCGCGCGGCGCGGCGATCGGCACCTCCCAGCGCACGGTGCCGCGCAGCGGGTCGACCGCGGCCAGCCTCGGCCCCTGGCCGACGAGCAGCAGGTTGCGGTACGGGTGCAGCACGCCCGCCTGCGCGAGCGTCAGCGCGTCGCTCTGGCGCCGCAGCTCCCACAGCCGCCGACCGTCGACGGCGTCGAACGCATGCACGGCCCGGTCGACCGCGAGCACGAAGACGCGCTCGCCCGCGACCAGCGGCGCGCTCGAGACGCGCGCCGGCAGGCGTCGCCGCCACTTGACCTGCCCGTCCTCGAGCGTGACGAGCTCGTTGTCGCGCGTGACGACGGCGACGAAGCGCCCGTCGGTGCCGACGCCGGCGACGATCGGCGCGCCGGCGCTGGCGCGCCAGGCGACGCGGCCGTCCTCGGCCTCGAGGCCGAGCAGCGTGCCGTCGCCGCCGGCGACGACGAAACGCTCGCCCTGCACGGCCACGACGAGCGGGAACGGCACGCCGTCGACGCGCTGCGACCACACCTGGCGCCCGGCGATCGCCGGCTTCAGCGGCTCGAGCGGCGTCGGCTTCGGCCGCGAGCCCGAACAGCCCGCCAGCAGCACCAGCGCGGCCAGCGCGGCGCCGAGCGCGCGCCACACGGTCATCGCGCGGCCCCGGCGGCGGGCTCGGGCGCAGCGCCGAGCGCGGTCAGCTTGGCGTCGATCAGCCGGCGGTACTCGACCGTCGCGTCCAACGCCTTCCACGCCGCCTGGTAGGCCGCCTTCGCGGCGTCGCGGTCGCCCTTGGCCATCAGCGCGTCGCCGCGGCGGTCGGCGACCAGCGCCGCGAACGGCTCGCTCTTGACGGCGTCGAGCTGCTTGAGGGCCTCGTCGGGCTGGCCGAGGTCGAGCAGCACGCCAGCCAGGCGCAGGCGCGCGATGTCGCGGTACTCGGTCTCGGTCGCGTTGTCGGCGACCCAGGCGAGCGACGCGCGCGCCGCGTCGCCCTGCTGCCGCTCGAGCTGCACGCGCGCGGCGAGCAACCCGCCCTTCTGGGCATACGCGGTGCGCGGGTAGCTCGACTTCAGGTCGCCGAAAACGCGCGCGGTGCGCTCGAGGTCGCCGGCGCCGGCGGCGCGCTCGAGCTCGTCGTACATCGCGCTCGCCTTCAGCCCCTGTTCACGCTGGTACCAGTTCCAGCCGTTCCACGCCGCGTACGCCCCCAGCACGAGCACGAGCCCCCAGGTGATCAGGTTGCCCCAGCGGTTCCAGAACGCCTTCAGGGCGTCGATCTGCTCCTGCTCCTGCAGGTCGAGTTGGGTGGCCATCGGTCGTCGCGGTCAAAGCCGCGGATTATCGTCGAGCAGCTCGTGCGCCCACGACGCGGCATCGGCGAGCGGCCTCTCGACCTGCACGCCGGTGGGCTCGCCGGCGCGCGCACGCAGCGGCTTGAGCGCGACGACGCCGCGCGCGAGCTCGTCGGCGCCGAAGATCAGCGCCCACGCGGCCCCGCTCGCGTCGGCGCGTCGGAACTGCGCCTTCATGCCGCCGTAGCCGTCCTTGCCCGCGGCATGCATCAGCACCGAGACACCGGCGGCGCGCAGCGCCTCGATCGCCGGCAGCGCGCGCGGCAGCACGTCGGCGGCGCCGAGCACCGCGAAGGCGCGCGGCGGCACGGCCGCCGGCGCGACGCCGGCCTCGGCGAGCAGCAGCAGCAGCCGCTCGACACCGAGCGCCCAGCCCACCGCCGGCGCCGGCTTGCCGCCGAGCTGCTCGATCAGCGGGTCGTAGCGCCCGCCGCCGCACACCGTGCCCTGGGCGCCGAGGCGCTCGGTGACCCACTCGAACACGGTGAGGTTGTAGTAGTCGAGCCCGCGCACGAGGCGCGGGTTGAGGCGGTACTCGAGCCCGGCGGCGTCGAGCAGCGCGCGCAGCGCGTCGAAGTGCGCACGCGACTCGTCGCCGAGGTGGTCGACGAGCTTCGGCGCCGCCTCGATCAACGGCTGTAGCGCCGGGTTCTTGCTGTCGAGGATGCGCAGCGGGTTGGTGTGCAGACGGCGGCGCGAGTCGTCGTCGAGCAGGTCGTGGTGGGCCTCGAAGTGCGCGACGAGCGCGGCACGGTGCGCGCGCCGCTCGTGCGGCTGGCCGAGGCTGTTGATCTCGAGGCGCAGGTCGCGCGCCTCGACGAGGCCGAGCTCGCGCCACAGCGCGCGGCACATCAGGATCAACTCGGCGTCGACGTCGGGCCCCGCGAAGCCGAGCGCCTCGGCGCCGATCTGGTGGAACTGGCGGTAGCGGCCCTTCTGCGGCCGCTCGTGGCGGAACATCGGCCCCATGTAGTAGAGCCGCCGGCCGCCTTCGTGCAGCAGCGCGTGCTCGATCGTCGCGCGCACGACGCCGGCCGTGTTCTCCGGGCGCAGCGAGAGCTGGTCGCCATTCATCGCGTCGACGAACGAGTACATCTCCTTCTCGACGATGTCGGTCACTTCGCCGAGCCCGCGCACGAACAGCGCCGTCGGCTCGACGATCGGCGTGCGCACGTTCTGGTAGCCGTAGCGCGCCATCAGGCCGCGCAGCTTGCCCTCGAGCCACTCCCAGCGCGCCGACTCCGGCGGCAGGATGTCGTTCATGCCCTTGACGGCTTGCAGCTTGTCCATGGTGCGGTGGAAGACAGGTTCGTCGCGCGGGCCCGCGCCGGGCCTGCGTCGCGGCCCCGGGGCCGGCCCGCTCAGGCCGTCGGGTGGTGCGCGCCGCCGAAGCGGCGCTCGATGTAGTCCTCGACGATCTGCTGGAACTCGCGCGCGATGCCCTCGCCGCGCAGCGTCATCGCCTTCTGGCCGTCGATGAACACCGGCGCCGCCGGCGCCTCGCCGGTGCCCGGCAGGCTGATGCCGATGTCGGCGTGCTTGCTCTCGCCCGGGCCATTGACGATGCAGCCCATCACGGCCACCTTCATCGTCTCGACACCCGGGTAGCGCGTCTTCCACAGCGGCATCTGCGCGCGCAGGAAGTCGTCGATCTGCTTGGCGAGTTCCTGGAACGTCGTGCTCGTCGTGCGCCCGCAGCCCGGGCAGGCCGTGACGCTCGGGTTGAAGGCGCGCAGGCCCAGCGCCTGCAGGATCTCGAGCGCGACGACGACCTCCTGCGTGCGCGCCTCGCCCGGCTGCGGCGTCAGGCTGACGCGGATCGTGTCGCCGATGCCTTCCTGCAGCAGCACGGCGAGCGCCACCGCCGACGCGACGGTGCCCTTGGTGCCCATGCCGGCCTCGGTCAGGCCGAGGTGCAGCGCGTAGTCGCAGCGCCGGGCAAGTGCGCGGTAGACGCTGATCAGGTCCTGCACGCCGCTGACCTTGCAGCTGATGATGATCTGCTCGCGCGCCAGGCCCAGTTCGGCAGCGTATTCGGCCGAGGTCAGCGCCGACTGCACGAGCGCCTGGTACATCACCTGCTTCGCGTCCCAGGGCTCGGCGCGCTTCGCGTTGTCGTCCATCAGCTGCACGAGCAGCTCCTGGTCGAGGCTGCCCCAGTTGACGCCGATGCGCACCGCCTTGTCGTACCTGGCCGCCGCCTCGACCATCGTCGCGAACTGGCGGTCGCGCTTGTCGCCCTTGCCGACGTTGCCCGGGTTGATGCGGTACTTCGACAGCGCCTGCGCCATCGCCGGATAGTCGGCAAGCAGGCGGTGGCCGTTGTAGTGGAAGTCGCCGACCAGCGGCACGTCGACGCCCATGCGGTCGAGCTGGTCGCGGATGTGCGGCACCGCCTGCGCCGCCTCGGGCGTGTTGACGGTGATGCGCACGAGCTCGGAGCCCGCCTGCGCGAGCTCCTTGACCTGGATCGCCGTCTCGATGACGTCGACGGTGTCGGTGTTCGTCATCGACTGCACGCGCACCGGTGCGTCGCCGCCGATCGTGACGACGCGGTCGCCCCACACCACGCGCGCCTGGCGCGATCGGCGCGGTGCCGGCCGGGCTTCCTCGATCATCGAGTCGTCGTCGAACGCCGCGAACGGTCGAAGCGGTGCATCCATGGGCGCCTGCGCAGAGTGAAGCGGACGGTCAGTTCAGTTCGAGTCGCGCGATGTTGTCGCGCGTGCGCGGCGCCAAGTCGAGCGGCTCGCCGCGGAACGCCGCGCTGACGCCGAGCGCGTTGCCGATTGTCGCGCGCAGCGGCAAGGCCCCGTCGACGCCGACTGTTTCGCCGGCCTGCAGCGTGCGCGACAGCAGCACCGCGCCCTGGGCGTCGCGCACCTCGACCCACGACGGCTCGCTGGCGCGCAGCGTCAGCAGCGCCGCCGCCGGCGCGGCGTCGCGCGCAGGCTCGCTCGCCCCGTCGTCCTCGGCCGGCGCCGAGTGCACCGTCTCGACGACCGGCGCCGCCGGCGCGGTGGCCGAAGCGACATCGGCCGCCGGCGGCGGCGTCACCGCCACCGGCGCGGGCTCGGGCGCCGGATCGAACACGCTCGTCGGCAGCAGGTACAGCACGAGCGCCGCGAGCAGCACGAGCAGCGGCGCCCAGACGGCCGGGCGCCCCAGCAGCGACGCGCCACCCTGGGACTCGCGCCCCGGCCGTTCGTGGAACGGCGTCTTCAGGCCGCTGGCCACCTGCTCGAGGCGGCCGACGCCGGCGGGCTTCGGCAGCAGCGCCAGCACGGGTTCGGCGTCGATCTTGAGCGCGCGGCATACCGACTGCGCGAGCGCACGCGTGAAGGCCAGATCGGGCAGCTCGTCGTAGCGGTCGGCCTCGAGCGCCTCGAGCTTGCGCGGCGTCACCTTGATCGACGCCGCCAGCGCGGCGATGTGCAGCCCCTGGCGCTCGCGTGCGGCGCGCAGCAGCGCGCCGGCCGTGGCTGGGCCGGCCACCGCCTCAGTCATCGAAGCGCCCTCGTTCGAACGCGAGCGCCTCCGGCGACTGCGGATAGCGCGTCGCGAGCTGGCGTCCGTGGAGGGCCACGCCCTCGCGGTTGCCGAGCTTGTGCTCGATGCGCGCCGCGAGCCACAGCGACTGCGCGTTCGACTGATCGGGCTGGCTGTTGATGCGGCCGACGTAGAAGCGCGCGCGCTCGTACTCGCCGAGCCGCAGCAGCACCTCGGCCAGGTTGAACGCGGTCGCCGCGTTCGACGGGTCGAGCTCGTAGGCCCGCGCCAGCGTGCGCTCGGCCTCGGCCCACTGGCCCTGGCGCGCCTGGCAGACACCGCGCGCAAGCAGCGTGCGTGACGCACCGACGTACTGCGGCTGCGCCAACGCGCGCGCGAACATCGCGTCGGCGTCGGCATAGCGCCCCTGCTGGCACATCACCCAGCCCCAGTTGTGCATCGCGTCGGCGTCGCGTGCGTTGAGCTGCACCGCGCGGCGGAAGCTGTCTTCGGCCGCGGCGCTGTCGCCCAGGCTGGCCTGGATCAGGCCGCGCAGGTTGTAGGCGTCGCCGAAGTCGGGCTTGAGCGCGATCGCCTGCTGGACCTCGTCGAGCGCGATCTGGCTCTGGCCGCGCTGCAGGTAGCTCGCCGCGAGTTCGACGCGAACGCGCGCGCGCTGCTCGGCATCGGCCGGCGTCGCCCGCGACGCGGACGACGGCGCCGTGTCGCCGGGCAGCGGCGTCGTCGACGTCGTCGTCGTGCAAGCCGTCGAGCCGAGCGCCAGGACGATGCCGGCGAGGACGGTCAACGGGCGGCGCGCAAGGGCAGAGGCAGCAGGCATCGGGACTCGAATGGCTTGGTGGCGTCAGCCCGCGCGCGCGGCGGCAGGCACGACGCGGATCGGCACGCGACGCAGCCGCTCGTGCACGCGCGTGCGGTCGCGTACCTCGCCGGCGAGCTGCCCGCAGGCGGCGTCGATGTCGTCACCGCGCGTCTTGCGCACCGTCGTCACGATGCCCGCGTCCTGCAGGATGCGGGCGAAGGCCTGCACGCGCGCCGCCGGCGAACGCTTCAGCCCCGACGCCGGGAACGGGTTGAACGGAATCAGGTTGAGCTTGCACGGCACGCGGCCGACGGCGCGGCTCGCCTGCGCACGGCCTTCGACGAGCGCGACGAGGGCACGCGCATGCGCGTCGCTGTCGTTGACACCGTCGAGCATGCAGTACTCGAAGGTGACGAAGTCGCGCGGCGCGCGCTCGAGGTAGCGACGGCACGCGGCGAGCAGCTCGGCGAGCGGGTACTTGCGGTTGAGCGGCACGAGCTCGTCGCGCAGCGCGTCGTCGGGGGCGTGCAGCGACACCGCGAGCGCCACCGGGCAGTCGTCGCGCAGGCGGTCGATCATCGGCACCACGCCTGACGTGCTGACGGTCACGCGGCGGCGCGACAGCCCGTAGCCGTGGTCGTCGAGCATCGTGCGCAGCGCCGGCACGAGCGCGGCGTAGTTCTGCAGCGGCTCGCCCATGCCCATCATCACGACGTTGGTCACCGCGCGCTCGCCGGCCGCGAGGCCCAGGCGCCGGCGCAGCGCGTGCTCGGCATGCCAGAGCTGGGCGACGATCTCGCCGGTGGCGAGGTTGCGGCTGAAGCCCTGGTGGCCGGTCGAGCAGAAGCGGCAGCCCACCGCACAGCCGGCCTGCGACGAGACGCACAGCGTGCCGCGGTCGTCCTCGGGAATGAAGACGGCCTCGACGGCGTTGCCGTCGCCGACGTCGAACAGCCACTTGACGGTGCCGTCGGCCGACACGTGCTCGGAGACGACCGGCAGCGCGCGGACCTCGGCCTGCGCGGCAAGCTTGTCGCGCAGCGTCTTCGCGAGATCGCTCATCAGCGCGAAGTCGGCCGCGCCGCGCTGGTGGATCCAGCGGAACAGCTGGACGGCACGGAAGCGCTTCTCGCCCAGCCGCTCGCAGTAAGCCGCCAGCCCGTCGAGGTCGAAGTCGAGCAGGTTGACGGCCATCGAGGCGCTCAGCGGCCGTGGATGTTCATCGCCGGGAAGAAGAACGCGACCTCGACCGCCGCCGTCTCCGGCGCGTCGGAGCCGTGCACCGCGTTGGCGTCGATGCTGTCGGCGAAGTCGGCGCGGATCGTGCCCTTCTCGGCCTTCTTCGGGTCGGTCGCGCCCATCAGTTCGCGGTTCTTCGCGATCGCGTTCTCGCCCTCGAGCACCTGCACCATCACCGGGCCCGAGATCATGAAGGCGACGAGGTCGTTGAAGAACGGGCGCGCCTTGTGCACGGCGTAGAAGGCCTCGGCCTCGGTGCGCGACAGATGCATCATCCGCGCAGCCACGATCTTCAGCCCGGCGGCCTCGAAGCGCGCGTAGATCTGGCCGATCACGTTCTTCGCGACGGCGTCCGGCTTGATGATCGAAAGGGTCCGCTCGATGGCCATGTTTTTCTCCTGAATCAAGAACTTGGCAAAGCTTCGGATTGTAGCTTCGAGCCCCGGTCCCGCAGCCCGCAGCGGCGTCAACGCCCGCCGCGCCGGCCGCCCTTGCCGCCGCCGCGCCCACCCTTGCGCAGGAACGCGTCGGCGCCGATGTAGCCGACCGAGGTCTGCATCGGGTCGGGCTGCTTGCCGCCTGCGGGGGCGCCCTTCTTCGGCGCGCCGGGGCCGCGCCGGTGCGCCGGCCCGCCAGGGCCGCGTTCCTTCTGCACGAAGCGGCGGTCGTAGGTCTGCTGCAGCGGGTTCGGGATCGGCCCGTCCTCGTCGATGTCGCGCCGCGGTGCGCGCTCGAGCTGCAGGGCGCGCTTGTCGTAGGTCTGCTGCAGCGGGTTCGGGATCGGGCCGTCGTCGTCGAGGTCGTCGCGCAGCGCGCGTTCACGCTGCAGCGCACGCTTGTCGTAGGTCTGCTGCAGCGGGTTCGGGATCGGGCCGCCCTCGCCGCGCTCGAGGCGTTCGCCGGCCTCGCCGCGTCCCGCGCGCCCGCGGCGGCGCTTGCGGCCACGGCTGCCGGCGTCGCCCGCGTCGGCGTCGGCGCGCGCGGGCTGGGCGCCCTCGGCGAGGCGGCGGATCGACTTCACGTCCGCGTCGCCGAGTTCGACCCACACGCCACGCCTGAGCCCGCGCGGCAGCACGACGGTGCCGTAGCGGATGCGGATCAGGCGACTGACCGTCAGACCGACCGCGTCGAACAGCCGCCGTACCTCGCGGTTGCGACCCTCGGTGATGACGACGCGGTACCAGTGGTTGACACCCTCGCCGCCACCATCCTCGATCGACCTGAACTGCGCGCTCTGGCCGTCGAGCTCGACGCCGTCGAGAAGGCGCTGGCGCGCCTCGTCGTCGAGCCGGCCGAGCACGCGCACGGCGTACTCGCGCTCGACGCCGAAGCGCGGGTGCATCAGCTGGTTCGCAAGCTCGCCCGAGTTGGTGAACAGCAGCAGGCCTTCGGTGTTGATGTCGAGCCGGCCGACCGACTGCCACTTGCCCTGGTGCAGCTTCGGCAGGCGGCGGAACACGGTGGGCCGCTGCTGCGGGTCGTCGTGGGTGACGACCTCGCCGACCGGCTTGTGGTAAGCGAGCACGCGCGGCGGTGGCGGCGCGATGCGCAGCTTGACCGGCTTGCCGGCGACCTTGACCTGGTCGCCCCAGCTGATGCGCTGGCCGATGTGCGCCGGCTGGCCGTTGACCGTGATCCGGCCCTCGACGATCAACTGTTCCATCTCGCGCCGCGAGCCGACGCCGGCCTGGGCGAGCAGCTTGTGCAGCTTCGGCGCGTCGGGCTCGGGGGCCAGCACGCGTTTGTGCGGTACCGCCGGCGCGCTCTCGGGCGCCTCGGCATCGAATTCGCCGGCGACGACCGATGCAAAGACCTGGCCGGGGTCGGCTTCGGTCGCGACGACCGGCGCCGGCGCCACGACGGCCTCGCCCTGCGACGTGGCCTCGGCCTCACCTGCCGGCACCGAGGCCGCCCGCCCGGCGCGACCGCGTCGCCCGCGACGGCGGCCGCGGCGCGCCGGCGTGGCGCCGTCGCCGCGCTCGGCCGCCGCGTCGGCTGCGGCTTCGGAGGCCGGCTCGCTTGCGCCGGACGGCGCCGCGCCGTCGTCGCCCTCAGTCCCAAGCGGTTGAGATGGGGGCTGGGGCTGCACCGGCTCCGGCTCTCCCGTGCCCGGGTGGACCTCGGCCGCGGTCGGGGTCACCTCGGGCGCCACGACCGGCTGTGCCTTCTTGCGCGGGGCGCGGCGGCGCGGCGCCGGGGCGTCGGTCACAGGCGCCGCATCGGGCGCCGCATCGGGCGCCGCGTCGGGTGCCACGTCGGCGGCGACGGTCGTCGTGGCGGGGGCGTCGGGCTCGTTAGCGTTCATGCGGGGGAGGCGGGTTGGGTCGCAACATCGGCGAGGGGCTGCGCGGGCGTGCCGGGCACGGCGGCGGGGGCAGCTTCGGGAGCGTCGGCAGGCGCTTCGGCCGGCGCCTGCGGGGCGGCAACGGCCGACGCCGCCGCCTCGTCGGCACTCGCGCGAGCCGGCAGCTTGTCGCCCGCCTCACAGCCGATGCCGGCGTCGACGGCGCCGTCGAGCAACGACGGCTGCACCGCGAGCATGTCGAGCGCGGGTGCCGCGCCGCTGCCGTCGAGCGGCGGCAGCGCGTCGAGGCTCGCGAGCCCGAGGTCGTCGAGGAACTGGCGCGTCGTCGCGTACAGCGCCGGGCGGCCCGGGGCGTCGCGATGACCGATGACCTCGATCCAGCCGCGATCCTCGAGCTGCTTGACGATCTGGCTGCCGACCGCCACGCCGCGGATGTCCTCGATGTCGCCGCGCGTGACGGGCTGGCGGTAGGCGACGATCGCCAGCGTCTCCATCACCGCGCGCGAGTAGCGCGGCGGCTTCTCGGGGTTGAGGCGATCCAGGAACTCGCGCATCTCGGGCCGGCTCTGTAAGCGCCAGCCCGACGCGAGCGTGACCAGCTCGACGCCGCGCCCGCTCCAGTCGCGCGCCAGGTCGTCGAGCAGCGCGCGCAGCGTGTCGGCGCCGACCTGGTCGTCGAACAGCAGACGCATCTCGCGCAGCGACAGCGGCTGGTGGGCGCAGATCAGCGCCGTCTCGAGCACGCGCTTGGCCTCTTGGGTGTTCATCGACGAGCGGTGGACGGCCCCCGCGTGCGGCGGCCGGTCGGTTCAGCGTGCGTCGTCGCGGCGGTGCCGCTCGACGCGATCCTGCAGTTGCGGGGTGGTACGACGATCGAAGCGTGGGGGACCCGGGGCGACCGGTGCCGACCTTCGGCACCTCGACGGCCCTCGCCGGCGTGCCGAAGCGGCCCGCCTTGCCTACCGTGGGCGCCGTTCGCGACGCCCAAACGTGCCGCCGGCTAGCTCCGGCGGTCGCGACGATTCAATTCAGGGGCGCATTGTAGCCCGCCTGCCCGCCGGCGACGCGCTGCCAGGCCGCGGCGAGATCGGCCGGCGGGTCGTGCTCGAAC
Source organism: Burkholderiaceae bacterium (assembly GCA_025458585.1). GTDB lineage: Bacteria > Pseudomonadota > Gammaproteobacteria > Burkholderiales > Burkholderiaceae_C > Calidifontimicrobium. The sequence continues at coordinate 43,758 of JALOSD010000001.1, forward strand.
TGCAGCGCCCGCCCGTCGACGGGGTGCGCGAAGCCGAGGCGCGCCGCGTGCAGCGCCTGCCGCAGCAGGCCGAGCGCGGGGCGGCCGCCGTAGAGCGCGTCGCCGACCAGCGGGTGCCCGCGGTGCGCGAGGTGGACGCGGATCTGGTGCGTGCGGCCCGTGTGCAGCCGGCACCACAGCGCGCTGAAGCCTTCGGCGCGGGCCACCGGCAGCACGTCGGTGCGCGCCGGCTTGCCGCCGGCGACGACAGCCATGCGCACCCGCACGCGCGGGTCGCGCCCGATCGGCGCCTCGACCGTGAACGGCGCGGCGCCGACGTCGCCGTGCGCGATGGCCTGGTACTCGCGCCGCACCCCGCGCGCCGCGAGCGCGCGCACGAGGGCCGTCATCGCGACCAGTGTCTTCGCGACCACCATCAGGCCCGAGGTGTCCTTGTCCAGGCGGTGCACGATGCCCGCACGCGGCAACGCCGCCGCGCCGGCGTGGTGCGCGAGCAACCCGTTGAGCAGCGTGCCACCCCAGTTGCCCGGCGCCGGATGCACGACCTGCCCGGGCGCCTTGTCGAGCACGAGCAGGTGCTCGTCCTCGAACACGATCGTCAGCGGCACGGCCTGCGCGCGGAACGCCCGCGCCTGCGCCGTCGGCTCGAGCCGCACCGCGACGTGCTGGCCCGCGCGCACGGCCTTCGACGCGCTTCGCGCGACGACGCCGTCGACCTCGACGGCGCCCTGCGCGATCAGGGCCTGGAGGTGGCTGCGCGAGAACTCGGGGGCGCACTGCACCAGCGCCTTGTCGAGCCGCCACCCGTGCCAGCCCGGCTCGACCGCGCGTTCGCGCCGTTCGGCCGGAGCATCGTCGAGCGGCACCTCGTCGTCGTCGGGCGCGACGCCCGCGGCCTCGGGGTCGCGCTCGGGGAGCATCTACACTCGACGGGTGGTGAACTGCGGGGGGCCCTGGCGCCACCGACGATCGCGATGACGCTGAGAAACTGGTTCGACGACCACGTCCGTGGGCTGCCGCTGGCGGCGGCGGTGATCGTCGGCGCGGCGCTGCTCGGCGGCTGCAGCAGCACGGGCGACAACGCGACGCTGCCGCCGGATCGATTGTATGCAAACGCCAAGGAAGACCTGGCCTCGGGCAACTTCGAAAGCGCGGCGAAGTCGCTCGAGCGCATCGAGGGCCAGGCCGCCGGCACGCTGCTCGCGCAGCAGGCGCAGCTCGACCTCGCGTACGCGCGCTGGAAGGCCGGCGACCGCGCCCAGGCTCTCGCCGGGCTCGACCGCTTCATCCGCCTGAACCCGTCGAGCCCGGCGCTCGACTACGCGTTGTACCTGCGCGGGCTGATCAACTTCAACGACAACCTCGGCCTGCTCGGCTCGCTGTCGGGGCAGGAACTGTCGGAGCGCGACCAGCAGGCCTCGCGCGAGGCGTACCAGTCGTTCCGGCAGCTCGTCGAGCAGTTCCCGCAGTCGCGCTACGCCGACGATGCGCGGCTGCGCATGGACTACATCGTCAACGCGCTCGCCGAGTACGAGGTCCACGTCGCGCGCTACTACTACCGGCGCGGCGCGTTCGTCGCCGCGGTGAACCGCGCGCAGTTCGCCATCCAGGAGTACCGCCAGACGCCGGCCACCGAGGAGGCGCTGTTTCTGCTGTCGCGCAGCTACGACCAGCTCGGCCTGCCGCAGCTGCGCGACGACGTCGAGCGGGTGCTGAAGTCGAACTTCCCCGACAGTCGCTTCCTGCGCGAGGGGCTCGTGATTCGCGACAAGTCGTGGTGGGCGCTGTGGTGATGCCGGTTCAGTGCGCGGCGGCGAGCTCGGCGAGCCACGCCATCGCATCGCGCTCGTCGCGCAGCAGCGGCATCGGCGGCAGCGCGGCGCGCAGGCGCGCGCCGTAGCCCATCTGCGTCAGCCGCGGGTCGCACAGCACGAGCAGCCCGCGGTCGGTCTCGGTGCGGATCAGCCGCCCGGCGCCCTGCTTCAGCGACACCGCCGCCTCGGCGACGAAGTAGTCGTTGAACGCCGAGCGGCCCGCGGCCTCGAGCGCACGCACGCGTGCCTCGACGAGCGGATCGCCCGGCGGCGGGAACGGCAGCTTGTCGATCACGACGCACTGCAGCGCGGCGCCCGGCACGTCGATGCCTTCCCAGAAGCTTTGCGAGCCGACGAGCACCGACGCCGGCGTCGCGACGAAGCGCTGCAGCAGCGCGCGCTTGGGCTCGCTGCCCTGCACCAGCACGTCGATGCCGGCGGCCTCGAGCGGCGCACGCAGCGCGTCGGCGACCTGCGCGAGCGCGCGCAGCGTCGTCGTGAGCACGAAGGTGCGCCCGCCGAGCGCGAGCGCGCAGCGCGACGCGACGCGCGCCACCGCCGCCGCGTGCGCCGCGTCGCCCGGCTTCGGCAGCGCCGCGGGCACCCACAGGCGCGCGTGCGCGGCGTAGTCGAACGGGCTGCCGAGCTTGAGCGCGCGCGCGTCGTCGAGCCCCGCGGGCTCGGTGAACCAGCGCAGCCGCGCGTCGTCGCCCAGCGTGGCCGACGTGAAGACCCACGCCTTGCGCGCCCCGGCGCGCTGCGCCGCCATGGCGTCGCGGATGTCGAGCGCCGACTCGACGAGCCGCACCTGGTGCGTGCCGAGGTCGATCCAGCGCACGCGCTCGGCGGCGCACGGCGCCGCGAAGTGGCGCGCGAGCGCGGCCAGGCCCGCAGCGCGCTCGTGCAGGCGGCCGAAGTCGGGCGCCAGTTCGCTGACGGTGTCGAGGGCCTTGGCCGCGCTGTCCGCGGCGGCGGCCAGCGCCGCGAGCGCGGCGCCGAAGCGCTCGTCGCCGGCGCGCTCGGACCAGCGCAGCTTGACGACGCCGCGCGCGTCGCGCAGCGCGCCGGCGGCGGCGAGCCGCAGTTCGCGCGCGGCGCGGTCGACCGCTGCCGCGAGCTCGGACCAGGGCTGCAGCCCGCGCGCGTGCTGCAGCCCGGCGGCGAGCAGGTCGCGCGCGACGTCGACCGCCGCCGCACTGCCGAGCGTGGTGCCGAGGAACTGCACGCCGGTCTCGACGAGCTGGTGCGCCTCGTCGAACACGACCGCGTCGACGGTGGGCAGCAGCTCGGCGACGCCGCTGTCGCGCAACGCGAGGTCGGCGAAGAACAGGTGGTGGTTGACGACGACGACGTCGGCGCCCATCGCCTCGCGCCGCGCCGCCATCACGTGACAGTCGCGGAACTGCGGACACTCGCCGCCGAGGCAGTTGTCGCGCGTCGACGTCACGAGCGGGATCGCCGGCGAGCGTTCGTCGAGGCCGGCGAGCTCGGCGAGGTCGCCGCTCGTCGTCGTCGGCGCCCACTGCTCGATGCGCGCGAGGGCGCGCATGGCGACGCGGTCGGGCAGCGTCGCCGTGCGGCGCGCCTGTTCGAGCCGGTGCAGGCACAGATAGCTCGCGCGCCCCTTGAGCAGCGCGAGCCGCGCCGGCACGTGCAGCGCCTCGGCCAGGCGCGGCAGGTCGCGCAGGAACAGCTGGTCCTGCAGGCTCTTGGTCGCCGTGCTGACGAGCGCACGCCGGCCCGACAGCAGCAGCGGCACCAGGTACGCGAACGTCTTGCCGACGCCGGTCCCGGCCTCGACGACGAGCGCCTCGCGCGTCTCGATCGCCCGCGCGACCGCGCGCGCGAACTGCTGCTGCACCTCGCGCTCGACGTAGCCGGCGTCGGCACGCGCCAGCGGCCCGCCGCGCCCGAACGCGACGTCGACCTCCTGCTCGAGCTCGGGCCCTCCCGCGTCGCCGCGCACGGGCATCAGGCCTCGACAGCGCCCACGGCGGCACGATCCAAGGCGGAATCGCGGGCGGTCCGCGGTTCGAGCCGTTCAAGCGGCCGCCGCGGATCCGGCTTCGCCGGTCCGCCGGCGGCGCCCCCCTGGGGGGGAGCGCCGAAGGCGCTACGGGGGGGGACCACCTACGCCGGCTCGTCCGGGCGAAGCTGCGCCTCGAGCTGCGCGATCTGGTCGCGCAGCAGCAGCCGCCGCTTCTTCAGCCGGCGCAGCATCAGCTCGTCTAGCGGCCGGTCGTCGGCGGCGCGGTCGATCAGGCCGTCGAGATCGGCGTGCTCGATGCGCAGTTCGATCAGCCGACGCTGCGGCGAGTGCAGGTTGTCATCCATCACGAAGCGGCGTGCAGTGTAGCGGCGGCGCGTCGAAAGGCTGCCTTATATTGCACGCCATGACGTCGAGCCCCGCGGCCTACCGCCTGTCGGCCGCCACGGCGCTGCACCGCGGCGACCGCCTCTACCAGCAGGACCAGGTCCAGATCCTCGTGCACGAGCGCGTGCCGGGGTGCGTGCTCGCCGTGCTCGCCGACGGCATGGGCGGCAAGAGCGGCGGACGCAAGGCCGCCGACCAGGTGCTGCTGACCGCACGCCAGCTGTTCGAGCGCTACGCGCCGAGCGAAGACGACCCGGCGCAGCTGCTGCGCCAGCTCGTGCTCGAGGCCCACCTGATGATCAAGCTCACGGCGATCGCCGCCGAGGAGGAGCCGCACAGCACGATCGCATCGTTCGTGATCGGGCCCAAGCTGCGCTGCGACGTCGCGCACGCCGGCGACTCGCGCGTCTACCACTTCCGCGGCCGCGAGATGCTCGGGCGCACGACCGACCACTCGTACGTGCAGCGGCTGATGGAAGACGGCGAGATCGACGAGGCCGAGGCCAACGCGCACCCGCAGGCCAACCTGCTGACCGGCTGCCTCGGCACGCAGCAGGACCCGCCGATCACGCTCGCGCAGATCGACCGCCTCGACGTCGGCGACACGATGCTCGCGTGCAGCGATGGCCTGTGGCACTACTTCACGCCGGCCGAACTGGGCGTGATCGTCGACGAACTGCCGGTGCGCGAGGCCACGCAGCTGCTCGTCGACAAGGCGCGCCAGCGCGCCCGTGGCACCGGCGACAACCTGTCGCTCGCCATGGTGCGCATCGAGCCGCTGCCGACGAAGGCGAAGTAGTCAGGTCAGGCGGGTGTCGACCGTGCGCCGGCCGAGCGCGGCGTAGGCGGCTGACTGCATCTCGTGCAGCCGCGACACCGTGCGCACGAACTCGTGCGCGAGCGGCCCCTCGGTGTAGAGCAGCTCGGCCGGCACCGCAGCCGACAGGATCAGCCGCACGTGCCGGTCGTACAGCACGTCGACGAGCCACGTGAACCGGCGCGCCTCGCTCGCCAGCCGCGGCGGCATCTGCGGCACGTCGGACAGCAGCACGGTGTGGAAGCGCGACGCGATCTCGAGGTAGTCGTTCTGCGAGCGCGGGCCGCCGCACAACGTGCGGAAGTCGAACCAGACGACGCCGCCGGCGCGCCGGCGTGCCGGCAGCTCGCGGTGCTCGATGCGCAGCACCGGGTCCTCGTCGCGCGCGTCGGCGAGCTGTCCGAACGCGCGCGCGAGCTCCGCATCGGCCACCGGCCCGAGCGGCGTGTGGTACGTCTGCAGCTGCTCGAGCGTGCGCTGGCGGTAGTCGGTGCCGGCGTCGACGTCGACGACCTGGAGCCGCGACTTCAGCAGCTCGATCGCCGGCAGGATGCGGTCGCGGTGCAGGCCGTTCGGATAGAGACCGTCGGGGTGGAAGTTCGACGTCGTGACGATGCTCACGCGGTGGTCGAACAGCGCCACGAGCAGGCGGTGCAGGATCATCGCGTCGGTGACGTCCGCGACGTGAAACTCGTCGAAGCAGATGAGCCGGAAGCGCCGGGCGATGCGCTTGCCGAGTTCGTCGAGCGGGTTGACCGTGCCCTTGAGCTCCTGCAGCTCACGGTGCACCTCGCGCATGAACTCGTGGAAGTGCAGCCGCGTCTTGCGCCTGAGCGGCACGGCCCGGAAGAAGCAGTCCATCAGGAAGCTCTTGCCGCGACCGACGCCGCCGTGCATGTACACGCCGCGCGGGATCGGCGGCTTGACGAACATGCGCTGCAGCGCCGTGCGCCGGCGCTGCAGGTAGGCGACCCACTCGTTCTCGCAGCGCTCGAGCGCGTCGACGGCGCGCAGCTGCGCCGGGTCCGGCAGGAAGCCGCGCTCGCGCAGCGCGTTCAGGTAGACCTGCCGGACGCCCACCGCGGTCAGAAGTTCAGCGTGCGCCTGTCGACCGCGAGCGCGGCCTCCTTCGTCGCCTCCGACAGCGACGGGTGCGCGTGGCAGGTGCGCGCGATGTCCTCGGCGCTGGCGCGGAACTCCATCGCCAGCACCGCCTCGGCGATCAGCTCGCTGGCCATCGGGCCGACGATGTGCACGCCCAGCACCTCGTCGGTCGAGGCGTCGGCGAGGATCTTGACCATGCCGGTGGTGTCACCGAGCGCGCGCGCCCGGCCGTTGGCCATGAACGGGAACGTGCCGGCCTTGTAGGCCCGCCCGGCGGCCTTCAGCTGCTGCTCGGTCTGGCCGACCCAGGCGATCTCGGGGCTGGTGTAGATCACCCACGGCACGGTGTTGAAGTCGACGTGCGGGTGCTGGCCGGCGATGCGCTCGGCCACGGCGGCGCCCTCCTCCTCGGCCTTGTGCGCGAGCATCGGGCCGCGAACGACGTCACCCACCGCCCAGACGCCGGGCAGGTTCGTGCGGCAGTCGTCGTCGACGACGATCGCGCCGCGCTCGTCGAGCTTCAGGCCGACGCCCTCGGCATTCAGGCCGGCGGTGTTCGGCGCCCGACCGATCGAGACGATCAGCCGCTCGACCTCGAGCGTCTGCGCGCCGCCCTTGGCGTCGGTGTAGGCGACCTTGACGCCGTTCTTGCCGGACTTGACGTCGCCGACCTTCACGCCGAGCTCGATCTTCAGCCCCTGCTTCGTGAACGCCTTGTGGGCCTCCTTCGCGATCTGCTCGTCGACCGCCCCGAGGAACGTCGGCAACGCCTCGAGCACCGTCACCTGAGCGCCGAGCCGCCTCCACACCGAGCCCATCTCGAGGCCGATCACGCCCGAGCCGATCAGCCCGAGCGTCTTCGGCAGCTTCGGGATGCGCAGCGCGCCGTCGTTGCTGAGGATGCGTTCCTCGTCGAACGCGACGCCGGGCAGCGCGCGCGCGCTCGAGCCGGTGGCGACGACGATCTGCCTGCCCACCAGCGTCTCGTTCGCCGCGCCCGCCACGGCGATCTCGTAGCCGCCGTCCACCGCCTTGACGAACGAGCCGCGGCCGTGGAAGAAGCTGACCTTGTTCTTCTTGAACAGGTACAGGATGCCGTCGTTGTTCTGCTTCACGACGGTGTCCTTGCGCGCGAGCATCTTCGCGACGTCGATGCTGAGGTCCTTCAGCCCGATGCCGTGGTCGGCGAAATGGTGGCCGGCGTGCTCGAAGTGCTCGCTCGACTGCAGCAGCGCCTTGCTGGGGATGCAGCCGACGTTGGTGCAGGTGCCGCCCGGTGCCGGGCCGCCGGCGGCGTTCGTCCATTCGTCGATGCAGGCGGTGGCGAAGCCGAGCTGGGCGGCGCGGATGGCGGCGATGTAGCCGCCGGGACCGGCGCCGATCACGATGACGTCGAAGGATTTGCTGGACATGGTGTGGGGAGTCGGGGTGGGGTCAGGCCTGGAGCCGCGGGCGTGTGCGAGCCGTCGGAGCCGGCTGGCCTTCGCCCCGTCCAGGCCTGCGCAAACAGGCCTGGAGCCGCGGGGCTCAGTCCTCGAGCGGGACGAAGATCCACAGCAGGAGATAGATCACGACGCCGGTGCCGCCGAACAGCGCGAGCACGACGAACAGCAGCCGCCAGATCCACGAGTCGACGCCGGTGGCGAGACCCAGCCCCCCGCACACGCCGCCGAGCCACTTGTCGGTGCGGTTGCGGCGCAGCGTGTTGATCGCCGCGACCGACGGCGGCGGCGGGGGTGATGACGGCCGCGTGTCGAGCAGTTTCGCCTTCGCGCGCGCGAATTCGTCGTCGCTGAGCGCGCCGCGCGCGTGAAGCTCCTGCAGCTTGGCGAGTTCGTCGGCGAGGTTCATCGCGGGGCCTCCGATAGAGGTTGACGGCGGCGGGTCAGAGGTCGAACAGCAGGCGCGCCGGATCCTCGAGCGCCTCCTTCATCGCGACCAGGCCGAGCACCGCCTCGCGGCCGTCGATGATGCGGTGGTCGTACGACATCGCGAGATAGTTGATCGGGCGGATCACGATCTGCCCGTTCTCGACCACCGGCCGGTCCTTGGTCGCGTGCACGCCGAGGATCGCCGACTGCGGCGGGTTGATGATCGGCGTCGACAGCATCGAGCCGAACACGCCGCCGTTGGAGATCGAGAACGTGCCGCCGGTCAGCTCCTCGATGCCGAGCTTGCCGTCCTTCGCCTTGACGCCGTACTCGGCGATCTTCTTCTCGATCTCGGCGAACGTCATCTGGTCGGCGTTGCGCAGGATCGGCACGACGAGGCCGCGCGGCGAGCCCACCGCGATGCCGATGTCGAAGTAGCCGTGGTAGACGATGTCGGTGCCGTCGACCGAGGCGTTGAGGACCGGGTACTTCTTCAGCGCGTGCACGGCGGCCTTGACGAAGAAGCTCATGAAGCCGAGCTTGACACCGTGCTCCTTCTCGAACTTGTCCTGGAAGCGCTTGCGCATCTCCATCAGCGGCGCCATGTTGACCTCGTTGAACGTGGTCAGGATCGCGTTCGTCGCCTGCGACTGCAGCAGCCGCTCGGCCACGCGCGCGCGCAGGCGCGTCATCGGCACGCGCTGCTCGGGACGGTCGCCGAGGTCGAGCTTGAGCGGAGCAGCCACCGCCGGCAACGCCTTCGGTGGTGCGGCCGGGGCGACGGGAGCCGGGGCAGGCGCGGGCTTCGCGCCGGCGGCCACGGCACCGAGCACGTCGCCCTTCGTGACACGCCCGTCCTTGCCGGTCCCGGCCACCGAACCCTGCGCGAGGGCGTGGTCGGCCATCAGCTTGGCGGCAGCCGGCATCGCGACGCCGGCCTTGGTCGCCGCAGGCACGGCCGGCGCCGGCGCGGCCGGGGCGGGAGCGGCTGGCGCAGCCGCGGCGGCGGGCGCGGCCGCCGCGGCTGCCGCCGCGCCGACCGTGCCTTCGGTGTCGATGCGCGCGATCACCTGATCGCTCACCACCGTGCCGCCGTCGCCGACGGCGTGCTCCGCGAGCACGCCGGCGGCCGGCGCCGGCACCTCGAGCACAACCTTGTCGGTCTCGATCTCGATCAGGATCTCGTCCATCGCCACGGCCTCGCCGGGCTTCTTCTTCCACTGCAGCAGCGTGGCCTCGGCCACCGATTCCGACAGCTGCGGAACCTTCACTTCAACGATTGCCATGATGTCTATCTGTGTAGGGGTGACCATCAAGTGGCCGCCGCGGAACCGGCTTCGCCGGGCCGCTGGCGGCGCCCCTCGAGGGGAGGCGCCGAAGGCGCTACGGGGTGGCCTTATTTCGTCAGCACGAAGCCCTTGAGCTTGCCGAAGGCCTGGTCGAGCAGCGCCTTCTGCTGCTCCTGGTGCAGGTGGCTGTAGCCGACCGCGGGCGACGCCGACGCCGGCCGCCCGGCATAGCCGAGTTTCTGGCCGTCGAGCATGTTCTCGTGCACGTAGTGCTGGACGAAGAACCAGGCTCCCTGGTTCTGCGGCTCGTCCTGGCACCACACGACCTCGGTCGCGTTCGGGTAGCGCTTCATCTCCGCCGCGAACGCCTTGTGCGGGAACGGGTACAGCTGCGCCACGCGCAGGATCGCGACGTCGTCGTGTCCCTTCTCGGCGCGCCGGCGCGCGAGATCGAAGTACACCTTGCCCGAGCAGCAGATCACGCGCTTGACCTTCGACGGCACGATCGAGGCGTCGATCTCCGGCATCACGGTGCGGAACTCGCCCTTGGTGAACTCCGACAGCGGCGAGGTCGCGTCCTTGTTGCGCAGCAGCGACTTCGGCGTGAAGATGATCAGCGGCTTGCGGAACTGGCGCACCATCTGCCGGCGCAGCAGATGGAAGATCTGGCTCGCCGTGGTGGGCTGACAGATCTGGATGTTGTTGTCGGCGGCCAGCTGCATGAAGCGCTCGAGACGCGCCGAGCTGTGCTCCGGCCCCTGCCCTTCGTAGCCGTGCGGCAGCATCAGCACCAGGCCGTTGGCGCGTCCCCACTTGACCTCGCCCGAGGCGATGAACTGGTCGATCACCACCTGCGCGCCGTTGGCGAAGTCGCCGAACTGGGCCTCCCAGATCGTCAGCGTGTTCGGCTCCGCGCTGGCGTAGCCGTACTCGAAGCCGAGCACCGCCTCCTCCGAGAGGATCGAGTCGATGACGACGAACGGCGCCTGGTTCTCGGCCACGTTCTGCAGCGGGATGAAGGTGCCCTCGTCCCACTTCTCCCGGTTCTGGTCGTGCAGCACGGCGTGGCGGTGCACGAAGGTGCCGCGCCCGCAGTCCTCGCCCGACAGGCGCACGCCGTAGCCGCTGGCCACGAGCGAGGCGTAGGCAAGCGTTTCGCCCATGCCCCAATCGACGTTGATCTCGCCGCGTCCCATCGCGGCGCGGTCGGCCAGCACCTTCTCGACCAGCGGGTGGACCTTGAAGTTCTTCGGCACCGTCGTGAGGCGCTCCGCCAGGCGCCGGATCTCGGCCAACGGCAGCGCGGTGTCCGCAGCGTCGGTCCACTTCTTGCCGAGGAACGGCGCCCAGTCGACCGCGTACTTGCTCTTGAAATTCGTGAGCACCGGGTCGACGGTGTGGCGCCCGGCGTCCATCGCGGCACGGAACGCCTTGGCCATCTCGTCGGGGCCGTCGGCGGGCAGCACGCCCTGCAGCACCAGTTTCTCGCCGTACAGCTTGCGCGTGCCCGGGTGCTGGGCGATCTTCTTGTACATCAGCGGCTGCGTCAGGCTCGGCGTGTCCTGCTCGTTGTGGCCGAGCTTGCGGAAGCACACGATGTCGACCACCACGTCCTTGCGGAACTGCTGGCGGTAGTCGAGCGCGAGCTGGGTGCACAGCACGACCGCCTCGGGATCGTCGCCGTTGACGTGCAGCACCGGCGCCTCGATCATCTTGACGACGTCGGTGCAGTACAGCGTCGAGCGGCTGTCGCGCGGGTCGCTGGTGGTGAAGCCGATCTGGTTGTTGATGACGATGTGCACCGTGCCGCCGGTGAAGTAGCCGCGCGTCTGCGCCAGCGCCAGCGTCTCCATCACGACGCCCTGGCCGGCGAACGCCGCGTCGCCGTGCACGATCACGGGCAGCACCTGCGCGCCGGTCTTGTCGCCGCGACGGTCCAGCCGCGCCTTGACCGAGCCCTCGACCACCGGGTTGACGATCTCGAGGTGCGACGGATTGAACGCCAGGCTCAGGTGCACCGGGCCGCCGGGGGTCGTCACGTCGCTCGAGAAGCCCTGGTGGTACTTCACGTCGCCGGCCGGCAGGTGCTCGGGGGCGGTGTGGTCGAACTCCGCGAACAGGTCCTTGGGCATCTTGCCCAGCGTGTTGACCAGCACGTTCAGGCGGCCGCGGTGGGCCATGCCGATGACGATCTCCTGCACGCCGCGCTCGCCGCCGCGCTGCACCAGTTCGTCCATCGACGCGATGAAGCTCTCGCCACCCTCCAGCGAGAAGCGCTTCTGCCCGACGTACTTGGTGTGCAGGTAGCGCTCGAGGCCCTCGGCCGCGGTCAGGCGTTCGAGGATGTGCTTCTTCTGCTCGGCGGTGAAGGTGGGCTTGCTGCGGATGCTCTCCAGCCTCTCCTGCCACCAGCGCTTCTCGGCCGGGTCGGTGATGTGCATGAACTCCGCGCCGACCGTGCCGCAGTACGTTTCACGCAAGGCCTGCACGATCTCGCGCAGGGTCATGTCCTCGGCCTTGGTGAAGTACGTGTTCGTCGCGCTGAACGTCAAGTCCATGTCGGACTCGGTCAGGTCATAGAACGCGGGCTCGAGCTCGGGGATCTTCGGCCGCTCGGCGCGCTTGAGCGGGTCCAGGTCGGCCCAGCGGCTGCCGAGGAACCGGTAGGCGGCGATCAGGCTCTGGACGTGGACCTGCTTGCGCGCGATCGCGAGGTCGGCGCTCGAGGTCTTGAGGGCGAAGGCGTTGGCCTTGGCGCGCTGCGCGAACGACTCGACGACCGGCGCGTGGGCGACGTCGCGGGCCTCGGAGCCGTCGACCGCCGGGACGTGCTGCAGGTTGTCGAAGTAGGCGCGCCAGTTGTCGGGCACGCTGCCGGGGTTGTCGAGGTAGGCCTCGTACAGTTCCTCGACGTAGGGGGCATTGCCGCCGAACAGGTACGAGTTCGACCTGTTTTGTTCCATCATCGCTCGCTCACCTTTCGCCCCGGTTTCCAGGGCTCCGATGGGTTGTCAAAACCTTCCGCGGCCCGGCTGCACCGGTGGGCGGATTGCGACCCGCCTTGCTGCTTGTCTCGCACCAGACCCGCGTCTGGACCAGCAAGGGGACGGGAAGGACCTCACTTCACGGCCGCGACTGTACTCTCGTTCTCGTCGGCCACCGCGCCATTAGACGCCTGCAATCCTTGTGTTTCCCTGACAGCACGGCGCCGCGACGGGCGCCCGGGTCGGGCGAGGTTCAACGCAACCCCAGGCGCGCGCGCGTCGCGTCATGCTCGCGCTGCAGGCGCGCGACGAGTTCCGCGGCCGGCACGACGGCATGCACCGCACCGATGCCCTGGCCGCAGCCCCAGATATCCTTCCACGCCTTCTTGGCGCCTTCGCCGCCGCCGCCGAAGTTCATCGTCTTCAGGTCGCCTTCGGGCAGGTGGTCGGGGTCGAGGCCGGCGGCGCGGATCGAGGGCTTGAGGTAGTTGCCGTGCACGCCGGTGAACAGGCTCGAGTAGACGATGTCGTCGCTCGTGCCGTCGACGATCGCCTGCTTGTAGGCGTCGCTCGCGCGCGCCTCGTCGGTGGCGATGAAGGCCGAGCCGATGTAGGCGAAGTCGGCGCCCATCGCCTGCGCCGCGAGCACGCCGCCGCCGGTGGCGATGGCGCCGGACAGCGCGAGCGGGCCGTCGAACCACTCGCGGATCTCCTGCACGAGCGCAAACGGGCTCTTGACGCCGGCGTGGCCGCCGGCGCCTGCGGCCACCGCGATCAGGCCGTCGGCGCCCTTGTCCACGGCCTTGTGCGCGAAGGTGTCGTTGATCACGTCGTGCAGCACGATGCCGCCCCAGCCGTGCACCGCGTCGTTGACGTCGGTGCGCGCGCCCAGCGAGGTGATGACGATCGGCACCTTGTACTTCGCGCACACCTGCATGTCGTGCTCGAGGCGGTCGTTGCTCTTGTGCACGATCTGGTTGATCGCGAACGGCGCCGCCGGCCGGTCGGGGTGGTCACGGTTCCACGCCGCGAGCGTCTCGGTGATCTCGGCGAGCCATTCGTCGAGCTGCGACGCGGGTCGCGCGTTGAGCGCCGGCATCGAGCCGACGACGCCCGCCGTGCACTGGGCGATCACGAGCTTCGGGTTGCTGATGATGAACAGCGGCGCGCCGATGACGGGCAGGCGCAGGCCGTCGAACACGGAGGGCAGGGGCAAGATCGACTCCTGTGGGGTCGTGGGACGGGGGTCAGAACGCCTCGACGGGCATCGAGGTCACGCCCTCGGCGCCCTCGACGATGCTGTCGCGCACCCCGGGCACGCGGCTGAGGATGTGGTCGGCGTAGAAGCGGGCGGTGACGATCTTGGCGCGCATGAACTCGACGTCGTGCCCGTCGGCCAGGTGGCGCTCGGCCGAAAGCAGCGCGCGCGCCATCTGCCAGCCGGCCATCAGGTTGCCGGCGAGCATCAGGTACGGCACCGAGCCCGCGTAGGCCGCGCCGGGGTTCGCCTTGCCCTGGGCGACGAGGTATTCGACGACGTCGACGAACGCCGCACGCGCCGCGCGCAGGCGGTGCAGCACCGCGCGCGCCGCGGCACTTCCCGCCTTGGCCAGTTCGGTCTCGGTGGCCTCGATCTGGCCGGCGATCGCCTTCGCCGTCGCGCCGCCGTCGCGCACCGTCTTGCGGCCCACCAGGTCGTTGGCCTGGATCGCCGTCGTGCCCTCGTAAATCGTCAGGATCTTCGCGTCGCGGTAGTACTGCGCGGCGCCGGTCTCCTCGATGTAGCCCATGCCGCCGTGCACCTGCACGCCCAGGCTCGTCACCTCGAGGCTCATCTCGGTGCTGTAGCCCTTGACCAGCGGCACCATGAACTCGTAGAAGGCCTGGTTCTGCGCGCGCACCGCGGCGTCGGGGTGCGTGTGCGCGGCGTCGTAGGCCGCGGCGGCGACGGTGGCCATCGACCGGCAGCCCTCGGTGAAGGCGCGCATCGTCATCAGCATGCGCTTGACGTCGGGGTGGTGGATGATCGGCGCCGAGCCGGTGGCCGAGCCGTCGACCGGACGCGACTGCACGCGCTCGCGCGCGTACCCCACCGCCTTCTGGTAGGCGCGCTCGGCCACCGCGACGCCCTGCATACCCACCGCGTAGCGCGCGGCGTTCATCATGATGAACATGTACTCGAGGCCGCGGTTCTCCTGGCCGATGAGGTGGCCCACCGCGCCGCCATGGTCGCCGTACTGCAGCACGGCGGTGGGGCTCGCCTTGATGCCGAGCTTGTGCTCGATGCTCACGCAGTGCACGTCGTTGCGCGCGCCGAGGCTGCCATCGGCGTTCACCATGAACTTCGGCACGATGAACAGGCTGATGCCCTTCACGCCCTCGGGTGCGCCGGTCACACGCGCGAGCACGAGGTGCACGATGTTCTCGGCCATGTCGTGCTCGCCGAAGGTGATGTAGATCTTGGTGCCGAAGATCCTGTAGCTGCCGTCGGGCTGCGGCTCGGCGCGCGTGCGCACCGCCGCCAGGTCGCTGCCGGCCTGCGGCTCGGTCAGGTTCATCGTGCCGGTCCAGCGGCCCTCGATCATCGGCGGGATGTAGGTCGCCTTCTGCTCGTCGCTGCCGGCCGTCAGCAGCGCCTCGATCGCGCCGTCGGTCAGCAGCGGGCACAGCGCGAAGCTGAGGTTGGCGCTGTTGAGGATCTCGTTGCACGCCGCGCCGATCGTCTTCGGCAGGCCCTGACCGCCGAAGTCGGCCGGGTGCTGCAGCCCCTGCCAGCCGCCCTCGGCGAACTGGCGGAACGCCTCCTTGAAGCCCGGCGTCGTCGTCACGACGCCATCCTTCCACGACGACGGGTTGCGGTCGCCGTCCCAGTTCAGCGGCGCGACCACGCCTTCGTTGAACTTCGCGCACTCCTCGAGCACGGCCTGCGCGGTCTCGGCGCCGGCGTCCTCGAAGCCGGGCAGCTTCGACACGGCCTCGAGGTTCGCGAGCTCGGTCATCGCGAACAGCATGTCCTTGACGGGGGCGCGGTAGGTCATGGGGAACTCCGGATGAAGCAAGGGGGCGCCGCACGGCGCCCCCACGGGGTGACGATGCGGCTCAGAGCTTGGCGATCAGCTCGGGCACGGCGGCGAACAGATCGGCCTCGAGCGCGTAGTCGGCCACCGCGAAGATCGGCGCCTCGGGATCCTTGTTGATCGCCACGATCACCTTGCTGTCCTTCATGCCGGCCAGGTGCTGGATCGCGCCGCTGATGCCGACCGCCACGTACAGCTGCGGCGCGACGATCTTGCCCGTCTGCCCGACCTGCCAGTCGTTGGGCGCGTAGCCGGCGTCGACGGCGGCACGGCTCGCACCGAGCGCGGCGCCCAGCTTGTCGGCCAGCGGCTCGAGCACCTCGTGGAACTTCTCGCTGCTGCCCAGCGCGCGGCCGCCGGAGACGATGATTTTCGCCGCCGTCAGCTCGGGGCGCTCGAGCTTGGCGATCTCGCTGCCGAGCCACGCGGCCTTGTCGCTCGCCGCGGCGGCCGGGACGGTCTCGACCGCGGCGCTGCCGCCGGTGGCCGGCGCGGCGTCGAAGCCGGTCGTACGCACCGTGAGCACCTTGACGGGGTCGGTGGACTGCACGGTGGCGATCGCGTTGCCGGCGTAGATCGGCCGCTCGAAGGTGTCGGGTGCGATCACCTTGCTGACGTCGCTCATCTGTGCGACGTCGAGCAGCGCGGCCACGCGCGGCGCCACGTTCTTGCCGCCGGCGGTGGCCGGGAACAGGATGTGGCTGTAGCCCGAGGCGACGGCGAGCACCTGCGCCGCGAGGTTCTCGGCCAGCGCGTGGGCGAGCCCTTCGGCGTCGGCGTGCAGCACCTTGGCCACGCCCTCGATCTGCGCGGCCGCTTGCGCGGCACCCGCCGCGTGGTGGCCGGCCACCAGCACGTGCACCTCGCCGCCGCACTGGCGCGCGGCGGTGACGGTGTTCAGCGTGGCTCCCTTGATCGACGCGTGGTCGTGTTCGGCAATGACGAGACAGGTCATGGTCAGATCACCTTGGCTTCGTTCTTGAGCTTGTCCACCAGCGTCGCGACGTCGGGCACCTTGATGCCGGCGCTGCGCTTGGGCGGCTCGGCGACCTTCAGCGTCTTGATGCGCGGCGTCACGTCGACGCCGAGGTCGGCCGGCTTGACGACGTCCAGTGTCTTCTTCTTGGCCTTCATGATGTTGGGCAGCGTGACGTAGCGCGGCTCATTCAGACGCAGGTCGGTCGTCACGATCGCCGGCAGCGTCAGCTTGACCGTCTCGAGGCCGCCGTCGATCTCGCGCGTGACCTTCAGCGCGCCGCCGTCCACCTCGAGCTTGCTCGCAAACGTGCCCTGCGGCAGAGCGGCGAGCGCGGCGAGCATCTGGCCGGTCTGGTTGCAGTCGTCGTCGATTGCTTGCTTGCCCAGGATCACCAGCCCGGGGGCCTCCTTGTCGACCAGCGCCTTGAGCAGCTTGGCCACCGCCAGCGGCTGCAGCTCCTCGGTGGTCTCGACCAGGATCGCGCGGTCGGCGCCAATGGCCATTGCGGTGCGCAGCGTCTCCTGGCACTGCGCCACGCCGCACGAGACGGCGACCACCTCGCTGGCGGCGCCCTTCTCCTTCAGCCGCACCGCTTCCTCGACGGCGATCTCGTCGAACGGATTCATGCTCATCTTGACATTGGCGATGTCCACGCCGGTGCCGTCGCTCTTCACGCGCACCTTGACGTTGTAGTCGACAACCCGCTTGACGGGGACCAGGATCTTCATGCGGCAGTGCTCCTGCGTGGGGATGGAGGTCGTCGGGAGGATTCTAGAAGCCACCTCCGCT